>JAJQCB010000257.1 GCA_021203005.1 Clostridiales bacterium
TTATTCCAGTACCCTTCGCTTCTCAATTCCGGCGTCCCCATATCCTGAACGCCCTTCACCAGGCTGTCGATCATTTTTCTGCACTCTGCAGGATCCTTGAATTTTGACAATTCATAATAGAAACGACATGTTCCGGCAGGGCCGTGACAATATCCCAGATAGAACAGATCCGGTCGATCCGGTAAGCCATGCGGAAGCAGTCTCCCCTTACGGATCCGTACAGCATTATGCGAAAGATAATCAGGGATTCCGGACACAGCCTCCAGAAAACATTCCTCCCGGCTGGCTTCATACAGCTTTAAAAGCGTGTAGCCGATTCCCGCCGTTCCCATAGGAAAATTGGGATCCACATAATCAAGTCCGGCTCCGAAATACACAGGATTGACCCCATCATAACAGCGCCTCCCTTCTCCCATATTGCGACCCTTGTTCAGATAGATCCTGCCTGCTTCCACCGCAAATCTTTTCCAACTCTCTCTTTGCATTGTTTCCGCTGCACGCAGCAGAAAAAGTGCCGTTCCTGCATCGCCCACGATTCCGGGATAGTCTGACCAGTAATTTCCGGCTCCATCCGCCGACTTTCTGGCGTCTCTGCAAATCTGAGTGACGATATCCTCTGCCAGTTTCGCATAGCGTTCCCTTCCCGTCTCTTCATAAAGCAAAAGAGAGGCGAACCCAGCGCCGCTCCAGCCGCTGGAAAAAGCATAGGGCGAAAAATTCCTCTTCAGTTCCCGTTGATTTTCCCATCTCCAGATCAGATAGCTGCCCGCCTCCTCCGCCTCCTTCAAATATGCCTCACTACCTGTTGCCTGATGTAAGCTCAAAAGGAAACACAGAATTCTGGACGCTCCGGCATACATGCTGATTTCATCATAATAAATGCTTCGACCGGCCGCCGCGTCTTCCAGTGACCAGAATATACCCGCCGGTCCCTTCATTTTTCTCGTATCTATGAAGCGCATCGCGGCACGGGCCACTTTCAGATACTCTTCCGTTCTATCCATAAACATCCGTCCACCCTATTCTGTCGGCTCACGATACATCGGCGTAGAAAGATATTTAAATGCATTGTCAGCAAGGATGACTGCGACATTTTTTCCTTCCGCTTCCTTCCTCTTTGCTACCTGCTCCGCTGCACGGACAGCGGCAGCCGCCGACTGTCCCAGAAAAATTCCGTCGCTCTTTACCAGTCTTCTTCCGGTTTCATAGGCATCCTCCGCCAGAATATCAAGGCACTCGTCATAGGGCACATGGTCACTGTCCCAGAATCCCGGAAGATTTTCCACACCGTCAAATGCAAGCACGCCATCAATGACATTCGGATTCGGGTTTTCCTTCGAACGCCGGGAAGCTTTTGCAGGCTGCGCTCCAATGATTTTCACGTCCGGTTTCTTCTCCTGGAAAAATTTCGATATCCCTGCCAATGTCCCGCCAGTTCCGACCAGTGCCACGACATAGTCCACTCTGCCGTCGAGATCATCCCAGATTTCCGGAGCCGTCGTCTCATAATGAGCTCTGGGATTGTCCTGGTTACATCCCTGATCCAGATAAAAATATCCGTGTTCATCTGCAAACGGCTTCATGACTCTGGCAAGACGACTCATGGTAAGCCCCTCGCCGTCAAGCATTTCCTTAAATCCGGGCACCGCATCTACCTGGAGCAATTCAACACCGTAAGCATTCAAAATCAACGTACGTTCCTTTGACACCCCCGGCTGAATCACAACTACATACTTATACCCTTTTGCATTGGCGAATGCCGCTGTTGCAATTCCCATATTTCCGCTTGTAAAATCGAGAAGCGTATCCCCCGGTTTGATTTTCCCGGCTTTCTCAGCTTCTTCGATAATGCTCAGCGCAGCCCGATCCTTGACGCTTCCGGACGGATTGAAATACTCCAGCTTTCCATAAAGACGTGCTTTCAGTCCGTATTCCTTTTCGAAATTCCTGAATTCTACCAGCGGAGTATGGCCCACCAATTCTGTAATTGATCCAAATGTTTTTCCCATTTTTATCCTCACTTCCTGTCATGGTTTTTTCAAAATAAAGATACTCAAAAATCCGGGGGAAGGGTTTTCCCGATTTTCTGCCATTCACCGGGATCCGGCAAGTCCTCCGCTGTTTTTCCATAATATGTACGGATCAGAACGCCCTGTCTGTCTACCTCGAAAACTGCCGGTAACTGCAGACTATTGCCGGAATCGATCCCGTGCACAAAGCCTGCGGCCTTCGCCTCATCAATCCGCCTCAGTGTATTTGGGCCTTCCATTTCTTCGCTGCTCTTTGCCGGAAATACTCCAAAGCTTTCATAAAGCTCTCCCTTCGCATCACAAATCACCGGAAAATCCGGTGGCTCACCCAGTATCGGCGTCAGATTGATCCGCGCCTGCTCCGGCATTGAACTGACACAGAAGACTGGATTCACTCCCTGTTCTCTCAGGCATTCCCTGTTTTGCCGGATAAGAAAAATCTCATGCATGCAAAGCACACATGCACTGTCACGAAGGAAATACAAAACAGCTCCTCCCTCCAGCACTTCCGAGAGTTTTCTTTCACGATCATCAATCATCCATACTGACTGATCCGGCATTTTCATCCCTTCCTTCAGTTTTTTCCGCATTCGTATCACTCCTTTCATTTTCAGTTCCGGCCCTGATCATTGAATAACATAAACATGCAATGCCTCCTCAATGGCCTCATCTGTCAGTTCCTGACCGATGCCCGGCAAATCCGGCACGTCGAATTCGCCGTTCACCGGCTGATAATCGTGCTTGCAGAGCTTTCTCATCTCAGTCTTAATCGCGCCCACATGCACCTCGTGAATCAGGAAATTCGGGATCACCGCTTCGACCTGCAGCGCCGCTGCTGTCGAGATCGGTCCTCCGCAGACATGGATCTGCACTGCCGCATCGTAGATATTGGCCATATCGCAGATCTTCTTCGTCTCAGAAATACCTCCGCACAGCGTCAGATCCGGTTGAATAACCTGAAGCACATGCTTCTCAAGAAATTCACGGAATCCCCATCTGGTGTAAATGCGTTCACCACTGGCCAGTGCAATATATGGCAGAGCTTTATGAATCTCGAGCATATTCTCCACATTCAGCGGATTACAGGGTTCCTCATAGTAATAAATATTCAACGGTTTCAGACATCTTCCAAGCTGAATACCGGTGTGCAGATCCGGATAAGAATGAGTCTCAATTATGATGTCAAGATCATCACCGCCTTCCCTGCGCATCGCCTCTGTCCTCGCATAAACGGTGTCCAGCATCCTGTTATTCAGTTTGCCGCGCATCTTCCAGTTCGGGCCTCCCGACTCACGTGCCCATTTTCCCTCATCAGTCACTCCCATCGGATCCACTTTAATCGCAGTATAACCTTCATCGAGCGCATCTCGTGTTGCTTTTGCGTAATCCTTCGGGTCTGTAAGAAAAAGATGTTCCGGTCCCCATCCGAACTGCAGCTGGCTCGCATAGGCGCGAATTTTCTCGTTGGTCTTTCCTCCCAGCAGTTCATATACCGGCACGCCATAAGCCTTGCCCTTAATGTCCCACAACGCCGTATCAATTGCACTCATTCCGGCATTGATGACAGTACCTCCGCCCATGCCCCAGAAAGTCGATCGAAAGATCATCTCCCAGATTGCTTCCGCCTTCATCGGATCTTTTCCAATGATCAGGGCCCTGAAATCTCTCGCAATCCCTACGCCCGCGTAATGTGCCTTCCCGTAAGAAAGACCCACTTCACCGAAACCGGAAATCCCGACATCCGTGTTTATTCTCACATAAATGACAGAACCCATTACATTCGGCCTGCATTCAATGACATCTACACTTGTAATCTTCATAAGTCATTCTCCTCGTAATAGATTTATCTTTCATCACTGCCATTCACGCAAATTTCCGTCCGCATCAAATGAATACGGCTGTAAATCCTCAATCATCTGAATCCGGGGGCTGGAAACTGCTTCTGTGAGAAGAGCCTGCGAGACCCATATTTCTCCAAGATGCAAAGTGTCCTGGATACGAACCATGCGCAAATGATCTCCTTTATTTCCTGCTGACAGGTGAACAGCTGCCTGTATAGCCAGCCTGTCGTTGTCAAACATCATAGGTATTTTCCCAGAATGCCAGGCCCCACTTGTAATACAGTTATAATAAGTGGCTTCCAGATCCATCTTTTCAAATAGTCGTTTTGTAGTGATATCTGCCATTCCGATTCCCATGGCGGCACCTCTCGTTTCATCCGTCAGATCCAGCACAACCACCTGCCTGGCACGCTGATCTCTCAGTACCTGGGGAATGGGAGCCCCCGGAAGATAGGTATGAGTAATGTTGGGATCCATACCGGGTCCGCTGATGTTTTTCCCGATACGGTCTACGATCAGCACATCCAGATCTTTAAAAGGAATCGAAGGCATCAATGTCTTTGCTTTCTCCAGTAGCATAGGTTCCTCCGCAAGGATCTCCTTCTTTGTCAGCAGCCGAATGTCACAAATCCTATCATAAAAATCTTCTACTGTAGCCACACCAAATAACACATTGGAAGCCTGGATAGCACGAACGCCAAATTCTTTTACACGGCTTCCCATCTGAGTCGGGCCTCCGGCGTGAACCGTCTCCGCGCCCTTCTGCTTACCGAGTCCGATCGCGGCCATTTTCACCAGCCCGCTTTCATAATCTCCGCGAAATCCAGTATGCGGCTTAATCCGGTTAAAAAGTACAATTCCGTCAGCCTCCCAAGCACAGCGATCGACCCAGACAGGCTCGCCTGAACAGCTTGTATCAACCTTCACCACTTCCATAGAAGAACGAATCGGAGCGCCAACCGTTTCTTCCGTGATCCCATAAGCAGAAAGGATCGCCTGCTGCCCCTCTGCGGAAGCTCTCCCGTGACTGCCCATGGCCGGGATTATAAACGGTTGAGCGCCCGCCTTTTTCAACAGGCGAATCAACTCGCACAGCAGAGGTACATAAACATCAATCCCACGACTTCCCGCCGTAATGGCTATAGACATACCCGGACAGACAAGTGTACGAACCGCCGGATCAAGAAACTGCTCCCGCAAACTGGCAACAGGATCTCTGAGCCGCACATCCGGGAAATTCTGCCGGATCCTGGCCATAAGAGGAAGACGGACGTCAGTGAGCAGATCGTTGACAGAAGACATGTCATTCTCCTATATACTGTTGAGCAATGTCAGCAGTCCTGTGGAAAGCCCTGGTATGAACGATACCATCAACAGTGCCAGAATCAGTACCGCTATGAAGGGGACCGCAGGTTTTACTATCTTATCCATCGGCAGACCGGTCATACTCTGCGCCACAAAAATATTGGCGCATACAGGAGGTGTACAGAAACCAACTGCCAGAGCCAGAGTCATGATGATTCCAAACTGCAGAGAGCTCACTCCCACCGCTTTGGCGACATTCAGCAGCACCGGACTGAAAATAACGATAGCTGGGGTCGTCTGCATAAACATACCGATGAAGAACAGAATACAGACCACAAGAAACATCACAACATATTTGTTTGTAGATATATTCAGGAAAAAGGTAGCTATCGCTGTGTTGATACCCATATAAGCAAAAATCAGGCCAATTGCCGTGGCCGGAGCCACCGTCCACATCATACCGCCGGAGAAGGTTGCTGTTGATTTGAATTCTTCCCAGAGCTGAGCCGGTGTGATTTCTTTATAAACAAAAAGACCTATTATAATACCATATACCGTAGCGACCACCGCTGCTTCCGTTGCAGTGAAAATACCGGCGTAAATACCGCCCAGGATAATGACCGGCATCAGCAACGCCCATTTTGCGTCCCAGAAACCTCTGAGCGCAGTTCTGAGATGAAACTTATTGTCCCCCTTAATTCCGCGTTTCCTGCAGTAAAAATAATTTACGATCATCAGAAGCGCGGCAACCAGAATAGCCGGAACAATCCCGGCGATAAACAGATCGCCGATCGATTCATTATTGGTAACTCCATAGATTACCATTGGATAGCTGGGCGGAACGATGATGCCAAGACCTCCGGATACCGCACATAACCCGGTTGCGTAGTATTTGTCATAACCGGATCGTACCATCTCCGGCAACATAATCGCCCCAATCGCCGCCACTGTCGCGACCGCCGACCCTGAAACCGCGCCGAAAAACATGCAGGCCAGAATCGTTACCATACCGAGGGACCCGGTAATACCGCCGACACAATTATTGGCAGCAGCGACAAGTCTCCTGGATATGCCACCTTTATCCATAATATTTCCGCAAATCATAAAAAAGGGCAGTGCAATCATGGATGAGGATGCCACTCCGGTATAAAAACTCTGAGCCAGAAAAGAGGCTGATGTCACAGGATTGACCAGCAGCATGATGAAACAGGGAAAAATAAGGCAAATACCAATAGGCACACCGATCGCGAAAAATACGATCATCAGGCCAAATAAAATAAGCAGATCCATAAACTGTCAGGCCTCCTTTTTTGTTTTCCGCTCCATATACTCACGTTCCATGGCTTCCAGATCAATAGACGGTCTGGATGTGCCAAGACGCTTTTCATCTTCATGTACCAGTTTGTGGATATCAATCAGCAGCTTGATACTGGTGATCACAAGGATAAACGGGATCAGCCAGTAGGTAATCGCTTTCGGGATACCGAGAATCGCAGTCCTCGATGTTCCGATGCTTTCAATCAGTCTCAGGAACGGAAAAATCAGGTAAATATTAAACGCGATAAATATCAGATCACTGATAATAAGAAGCGCCTTCTTCACCCTGAAAGGAACCACATCCAGAAGCGCGTCGATCCTCAGATTTTTACGATAGGTCACTGCACTGGAAACACCCATATAGGTCATCCAGACAAAGAGCAGAACGGACAGTTCCTCCGTCCATGTAAAGGAATGGTGAAACAGATAACGCGATACCACCTGCAGAAACAGCAGTGCCATGATTACAATGAAAATAGCAGCGCTGATATACTGATCCAGATTTATAAAAAATTTTTTCCATTCCGGTTTTTCTTTTCCATAGTCAACCCTTTTTTTGAAAAGAGGCAGGAAGCCGGAGACGTATCCGCAGCCCCCTGCCATCAATGAATATTACTCGTTATCCTACAGACCGAGAGCAGACATTAATTCGTTGTAGCGCTCCTCCCCCCATAATTTCCTCCGCCTGATCCCAACAGACGCTCGCTGCTTCCTTAAATCCCTGTACCTCTTCATCGGTAGGATGATAGATGGTCATTCCCTCTTCCTCCAGCAACGTTTCGAATTCTTCGTCCGCCTGTTCCGCCACTTCCTTTGAGGCCGCTGTGGCCTCTTGGTTCGCCTTATCTATAGCTGCTTTCTGCGTGTCGGACAGACTGTCGTAAATATCCGAATTCATGAACACAAAGGTTGATGTGTAGGTATGATTTGTCAGGCAGCAATATGGGTTAACTTCGTAAAATTTCTGAGAATAAATTGTGGAAAGTGGATTTTCTTCCGCATCAACCAGCTTTGTCTGCAATGTGCTGTAAAGCTCGGTGATCGGGACGGAGGTAACGGTAGCCCCCATCGCCTCCATGGCCGCAATCTGCAGATTGTCATCCATCGTGCGGATTTTCAGACCTTTCATATCCTCCACGGACTGAATCGGTTTGGAGGCAGTAACATTGCGGAAACCGATGGAAATATAGGCCAGCGCCTTGATTCCGGGCACGTCCTCCTCCAGCTGTGTTTTCATTCTCTCGCCGATCTCGCCTTCGAGAATGGAATGCACCTCATCATAATTCGAATACAGATAGGGAACATTAAGCTCCGCAAATGCGTTAGAGTAAGTTGCCCAGTTGCCGGTCGTAAAATGCGCTATCTCAAAAGCCCCTGTCTGGATGCCGTTCACAATCGCATCCGTGCTGGATGCCAGCTGGCCGTCAGAATACAATTCAATCGTAATGGATCCGTTGGTTTCTTCCTCCACCGTATCAATCCAGGTCATCAGACCGGCCGACATACCGGTATTGCGTGCTTCCAGTTCACTCGCGCTCACAACAGACGCCAGCCTCAGCGTTATCTGGTTATCCGCCTCACTGCCGGTCTCATTTGAACTCTCTTCACCGGAAGCATCCGACGTTGTCTCGTCTGATGCTTCCTCAACGGCCGACGCTTCCGTAGCCGCACCGGAACTGTTTCCTCCGCAGGCAGTCAGTGCGACTGTCAGCAAAACTGTCCCTGAAATAAATGCCAAGATTCTTTTTTTCATAACATTTTCCTCCTGTTTATCTGAAAATCAATAATTGAATTATATCAGAGCACTGTGTTTTCGGATAATACCAGAATCAGATAGCCGGTTATAAATTCATTTTATAATTGACCTGCTGCTAACAGGCAAAAGAAACACCCGGCTGTAAGCTCTTCTTATAGCCGGGCAGCCATATTCACCAACTGTTTTTTCACATTATTTGTCCACGAGGGCGGCGATAAACTCCGCAATCAGACGGGCCATCTCCACCCTGCAGTCACAGAGTCCATGCGCAGCGGGCAGATCCTCCCAGCGCTGCAGCGCCGCGGTCGGATGTGCAGCAAGCAGCTCATAGAGCGGCCTGACCATCTCTTCCGGCGGCGCACACCCGTCCAGATTTCCGGTGACAAAGCAAAGATTCTGATCCTTCAGCTCCTCGTAGGCATTTTCAAACCCATAATCGTCCCGGTGTGACACGATGTCCTCGTAAATCGCATCCGGGCCGTCGCTTTTCAAAACCCGTCCCTATCCGAGCACAGCCCGTAACTTCTCCGGCTTTCCTTCCCTGAGAAATCTTGTCGGGTCAAAGGGTGCGATCGCAATAATTCCGCGCAACCAGGGCAGCTGTTTCCCCGCGTTCAGCACCATATTGCCACCCATGCTGTGCCCTGCCAGGAATATGGCGTCAGGATCAATGTTCATCCTGCGCACAAAGGCTTCGCTTCGTGCATATTCCGCAATGTTTACCGCATCCTGAATACAATGGGAAACCAGATACTTTCCTTCACTGCCCCAGGCGCCGCGGTGGTGCGGCAGCAGCACGACGCAGCCGATCCGGCGCAGCGCCTGTCCCAGGTCGCCGTTCTGCGCCGATCCGGGATAGCCGTGCAGCAAGATCACACAGGGCCGGGGAGCCGTAAAGCTCCCGTCCGGCCAGAGAATTTCGCCATAGAGGTGGCAGCCCTCGCTGACTATGTCCAGAGTCTCATAATCTGCGGGCGCATACGCACCGTCATACAGCTTGTCCAGATTTAAATATGCAAGTTGAATTCGACAGCCCATGCTCCTCTACTCCGCGGAAGCGCCCGCATTTACCGCTTCCCTGTCCACAGCCTCTTTGTCCCAGTCTCTCTTATACCAGTCTTTGCCGTAGATAAAGCGAGTCACAAGCATGGAAGCCACCGTATCTCCGCAGGAGTTGATCAGTGTGCAGCCCACATCGAAGAGCTGCGTCATCATCAGCAGGATCGGAAGCGCCGTCGATGGGAAGCCGAAGGAGGAAATCAGCATCGTCTCCATCGCGGCTCCGCCTCCCGGCACCGAGGACACCGCCACCGACGCGACGACCGCAATCACCAGCGCATAGGCAAAATCGCCAATGCTGCTCAGCGGATGGTTGAAAAGTACGCTGTACAGCACGATCTCGTAAACCGTCGACAGGCAGGCGCCGTCCATATGGCAGGTCGCGCCCATCGGAACGACGCCCGAGCTGATCTCACGGGGGACATTCAGCTCATCGCAGGCCTGCATCTGCAAGGGCAGCGCGGCCGCTGAAGAACGCGTGCCAAGCGCGGTGAGCGCCGGCGTCAGAATGCGTTTGAAGAAATTCTTTACGCCCCAGGGGCCTGCCGCAACGAAGGCGTAAAGACCCAGGAAGATAAAGAAATACGCGATGGCTGTCGGATAATAGATCAGAAGACCGTGCGCATAGCTCATCAGAAGCTCCGGCCCATAGGTGGCGGTCAGGTTTGCGAAATAAGCACCCAGGCCGAGCGGGGCTGCCTTCATCAGTAAGGAGACCATTTTATACATGACGAGCGACATATTGCTGAGCCAGTCGGCAACGGGGCGACCCTTTTCACCCAGCACGGAGATCGTCAGGCCAAAGAAAACCGTGAAGACAATCAGCGGCAGAATGTGCTGCCTTGAGAACAGATCCGGGAAGTCGCTCACCGTGAAGGTATTGACGATCTGTGTCCCGATGCTGTCGGCTTCCGCAAGCTCTGTAGACGCGTCCGCCGCAATCGTGATGTTCGTATCCACACTGAACACCCCCGTCACGAGGAACATGATGATACCTGCAATAGCCGCTGTTACGATGAAGATCACGATCGTAAGAACCAGTATCTTCCCAACCTTTCCCGTGTCGGAGATGTTCGCGATGGAGCTGCTGATCGAGAAGAAGATCAGCGGCACCAGCAGGACAAACAGAAGGTTCAGGAAGATATCGCCGATCGGATAGATCACGGAGATACTGTCGCCGAAGACCAGACCCAGAATTGCACCGATGATAACGAATACGATCAGGATGATCGGATCCCAGTAAGGCGACCTGACTTTTGCTTTTTCCTCTTTTGCCATAACGTTTCCCTCTTTTCCTTTATTCCTATCGGTAAGATAGGTTATTTTATGGAAAAATTATAGCACTTTTTAGGATGCGTGGTTATAGGAATAAGTTATAGCTGGTTATCTGGATTTTGTATAATGTTTTGTTCCGGCTTCTGATATTGCTTCAGAATATTCAGGTAGCGCTTCCCCAGGCGGCTGAGCGGCATGTTCCGCCGCCGGATATAGCCGATCTCCATCTCCTCCTCTGTTGCAAGCGGGATCGCCGTGTACTGGTCCCCGTTCAGCTCCTCGCAGATGATCCCGGAGCAGAGCGTGTAGCCGTTCAGGCCGACCATCAGGTTCAGCATCGTCGCACGGTCGTCCGCTTTGATCACCTGACGGTACTCCCTCGTACTCAATACCTCCTCCGCAAAGTAGAAAGAATTCCGGTCGCCCTGCTCGAAGGAAAGGCAGGGATAAGGCGCGAGTTCCTCCAGTGTAATCATGTCTTTTTCCGCCAGTGGATGCTCCTTACTAAGATACACGGAGATCCCACAGGTGAACAGCGGCGTGTAGGCAAGCTCATTCTCCGAGAAAATCTTCCGCATTGCCTTCTCATTGAACGCGTTCAGATACAGGACGCCGAGTTCACTGCATCCCGTCCGCACATTCTCAATCACTTCGCCGGTCTTCGTCTCGTGCACCGCGAACTCGTACTCGTCCATGCCAAACTCCCGCGCCATCTTCATGAAGGCCTCGACAGCAAAGGAATAGTGTTGCATCGACACGCTGAATTTCTTCCGGCTGACCTTATCCATGCTGTAGTGCTCCTCCATGAGCCGGGAGAGCTCCGCCATCTGCCGCGCGTAGCTCAGGAAGTCCTCGCCTTCCGGCGTGATCAGGATGCCACGGTTCGAGCGGACGAACAGCTCGACATGCAACTCCTCCTCCAGATCGTGAATCGTGCTTGAAAGCGCCGGCTGCGAGACATAGAGCGCCGCAGCGGCCTTGTTCATGGACTTTTCCTCTGCGATCTTCACCGCGTAGCGCAGCTGCTGCAGCGTCATAGTTTTCTCACTCCCTCGTTTTTGATGGGAAACATCATAGCATTTAATTCCTATTATGTCAATGGGTATTATAGGAATATGGTAGACAAAATAAGAAATCGGTTATAAAATAGTAGCGGGATTATTCCGTACAAAGGATATTCCGAGATGCTTTGCGGTACCTGTCGCAGCATAATTTTTGCTGAAAACAGCTTCGGAGGTTTGAAAGAGTATGAAAATCGCGGTTGTAACCGTTTATGACGGTCTGAATTACGGGTCATATCTGCAGGCTTTCGCCATGCAGGCGCTTCTGGAAGCGATGGGGCATGAGGTTGTGTATGTGCAGCGCATGACAGAGGCAGAGAATCTGGCCCTTTTCACAACAGAACGACCGGAGACGGACTGCGGACCGTTCCGCAGGTTCTGGAGGACTGTACGAAATCACACGCTGCTCCGAGCCCGGATCGAGAAGGAAAATCAATATTACCGGCGGCAGTTTCCACTCTATCAGAAGGCATGGGAGCGTTTCCCACTGGTGACGCCAGAACAGCTTCATGATGTGGACTGCATTGTCTGTGGGAGCGATGAAATCTGGAATCCGCGCAATCTGAATATTGACGTGCCATTTTATACCTGTGCAGATTATGGGGGAGACATTCCGAAAATCGCCGTTTCCGTCAGTGTCGGAAATGCCGCTGCATCGGATTTCGCGGGCTGCCCGAAGGTGATCAGGGCAGTAGAAGACTTTCGGGTGATCCTGGCAAGGGATCGCCGTTCACGAACCGTAATCGGAGAGTTGACGGGCCGTGATGTAAAAATCAGTTGTGATCCGACACTTCTGGTGGAGAAAGAACTGTTTCGGGGACACGGAGGAGTTCCGCTCATCTCCGGGGAGTATATTCTTGTCTATACCTATGGCCTGACAAAGGAGGAGAGCCGGATCATCCGGGAATTCGCCACAACGCACCGATACCGGATTGTCTCCGCCTGCATGGATATTTCCATTGCCGACCAGGTAGTAAACGCTCCGCCGCTCGCATTTGCCGAACTGATCGAGCGTGCGGCGTGCTGTGTGACGAGCACCTTTCACGGCACTGTGTTTTCGCTGCTTTTTGCGCGGCGTTTCTGCTGTATCGCGCGCTATCCAAAGATAACGGAGCTTCTGCAGGATGTGGGCGCACAGGATCGACTGTGGGATGGCATGTCCTCCGCTGATTTTGAGAAGAAAATGGGAGAGGAAACAGAACCGAAGGATCGGGAGCTGCGCATGCAGGAGATGAGAGCGGTTTCGCTCGCTCAGATCAGCGACGCTCTGGCGACTGTACTGTAACGAACGATTCGTGCGACCGCCTCCCGCACCAACGCTGGGTCGGTCGCCATATTAAGCCGGACAAAGCCCCTGAAATTCTTCCCGAACCACTCGCCGTAATCCACGGCCAGACGACACTTTCCCTGGATGAGCGCTTTTATACTTCCAGGCTTCACATAAGCCCGCAGATCGACCAGCGGAAGATATGTTCCCTCCATAGAATAGACGACCGCCTCCGGCAGTTCTCTGCTCAGCTCTGTCTTCAGATATTGATAATTATCCCAGATAACTTCTTTCAGGCTCTCCAGCCATTCCTCTCCGTCCTCATAGCCTGCCTGCGCCGCTGTCAGGCCCATGATGCTCAGCTCCGTCTGGTTGCGGCCACGGACTTCCCGGTCATAAGTCGCACGAAGACGCTCGTCACTGATGATGAGCTGCGCGTGCAGAAGCGAAGCCAGATTGAAGGTCTTGGACGCCGAATTCACCGTGATCAGCCGATCCCGGTACTTTCCCCCGTTCACCATGAGCGCCGGTACAAAAACATTTCCGTCGAAAGTGAAATCCTGATGAATCTCATCGCTGCAGACGAGGACATTATGTCTGCGGCAAACGGCCAACACCTGGTCCAGCTCCTCCTCACTCCAGACGCGCCCCGCCGGATTGTGTGGGGAGCACAGGAGGAACAGTTTTACATGATTCTCCACAACCGCCTTCTCAATCGCCTCATAATTCATGATAAAACGTCCGTCCTGCGCGTCGAGATCGACGCACACCAACCTGCGCCCGTTGTCCTTCACCGCGTTATGGAACGGATAATAGACCGGCGTCAGAATCAGGCAGGCGCCGCCGGGCTGTGTGAAAACCTGGATGACATAAGTAATCGCCGCCACGCAGCCGGACGCGAAGCGGATCCAGCTTTGATCCGTCTCACAATGATGGCGTCGCTCCATCCAGTTCCCGTAAGCCTGAAAATAGGCGTCCGAAGCACGACTGTAACCGTAGACTCCGTGCTCCACCCTTCTTTTCAACGCCTCTGTAATCGAATCACAGGTCTTAAATTCCATATCCGCGACCCACATAGCGAGCAGATCGTCCTGCCCGAAGCGCTCGCCAAGTGCGTCCCACTTCAGACTGTCCGTGCCCTTTCGCTCTACCAGATAACGGTTCAGAAATTCCTTTTTTGTCATACCCATCAGAAACACCCATAATATGTACTCTGCACCACAGCATGGTACACCAGATCGATCATGGTATTGAAGTCAAAAAACAGGCAGACCGCTGACCTGTTGAATGGCTTTCGCGTATGGCGGCAGGTCGCTGCATTCCAGCAAAATGGCGCCAATCTGCGGCTCCCTGCGCAGAAGGTTCTCCACCACAAGGCACAGCGAATCCTTCAGCTTCTCATTGTCGAAGCCTGTTTCTCCGTACCGGATCGCGTGAAATTCCGGCAGGTCTCCGATATTTTCTACCACCAGACGATCCTGATTGCTTCCCACCTTCTCCAGCACAGCTTCCTTGATATCAGCGCCACTGGCGGCCAGAATCGCAATCTTTTTCTGGTCGGAAACAGCGGTTTTAATCATCGGCAGCTGGCAGAGGCTGGACAAAAAAACCGGCACATTCACCGCACGCGCCACTTCCTTCTGAAAATGGGCAAAATAACCGCAGGCTCCTACGATGGCCCGCACACCCTCACTTTCCAGCTTCCTGGCAGCCGCAATAATCTCATCTCTTATGGAAACATCGCCCGCAAACAGCCTCTCTATCTCAAAGGACACTTTCTGGTATAACACCGGGAAGGGATATGTCGTGGCATTGGCCACATTGCCGGGGAGCTTGGGATAAACCAGCTCCACGGCAATAATACCGATGGCAAACCCCGCCGTATAGCGGGGCGGAGTGGTATGATACCGGTACAAATCGCTTTCGGTTTCTAATCTTCCCTGCCAGCTCATACCAGGATTCCCTCATTGAGATAAGTCAGCAGCTGTTCACGGTTCAGCTGCCCTATGCCCAGATCATCCAGTGTCAGGCCGCTCTTATAATAATCCTGTCCGGTCATAACCGACCCCAGTGTAATCATACTGTCGATGACCGGAGTCGGTACACCATACTTTTTGCCAAGTTCATGATAAATGTGACAGCCTACCGGCACATCCTCTGTTATATAACGGTTTTTGATCGTGAACGGGCCTGTGCCGTAGCCGGTCGGCCACTGTTCGTCAAAGGGCACAATACAGTCATCACCCATATATTCCGGCCCCAATATGCTGGTCCGGGAGAGAAAGTTTTTCTTTGGGAAATACTGGATACCCACACCCATTTTCTCCGCCAGCGCCACTTCCTCCTGATAAAAGGCATACTGCACCTCGGCGATGGACTCACAGTACGCATGGCTGTATATCGAATAGGTATATTTATCATTGCCGCCGAAAATCCGGCCCCAGTTCTCCATGACGCCCACACCCAGCAGTGTTCCGGGACAGTGCAATACCGGGTTCACATTGCTGAAGCCAATATCCATCACCGTGTTGCCGGAAGTATAACCGTCTCCCTGCGTGATAGAGTCAAAGCATCCCAGAGCCTTTGAGCTCTCCAGAAATATCTCCTGATCCTTCGAGGGCAGCGCCGCGCCCCGCAGCGTGATGGCGCGGTACACCAGCCAGCAGTCAGAGGTCATAACGCCTCCCTCGGTCTCCACGCGGGTTCCATAGGGAGCGCTTGACCAGCCGCCGATGATGACCTTCTTCGTACATCCCAGCTCCCGCATTCTCCTGCACAGCTTCAGTGATCCATAGTTGTCCGGGATGATATGGATAATCATCCCATCCTCCAGGCAGGGCACAAGCCTGTCAAAGAAAGCCGCGTGGGCAATCGGAGGCACTGCCACGATCACGATTTTGCAGCCCTTCACAGCCTCTTCCACATCAGTGGTGATCAGATCAAAGTGAGCGTTCCCAAATCTTCGGAAGCCGTATTTGTTTTTCGGATTTCCTGTCAGTGTGATACCTGTTTTTTCAAGCCCCGCCAGCGATTTCTGCGCGAAGGGCTCAACATCGCAGATATGGACCTTGTTTCCTCCAAGGACACAGTCTGCCGCTATCGTTTTCCCCACTGCGCCGCCGCCCAGGACAGCCACCGGCGATTGTTTCAGTTCTTCCAGATCGTACATTTCCATTCCCCCGGACTTTTCCCGATTCTGCTCAGAATACTGGCAGAACCGCACCATCGTAATTATCCGTGATAAAGTCTCTCACCTCATCCGTCAGGATAGCGTCCACCAGCGCCTGGGTCTTGGCAGAGTCCTCATCGCCCTCACGCACCGCAATGACATTCCCATAGGTTTCCGCTGCCTCAGACTCAGAGGACTCCACCGCGATAGTCTCCGTCAGGCCGGCCTCAATCGCATAGTTACCGTTAATGACCGCAATGTCAACGTCCTCAATGGATCTGGGAATCTGAGCCGCCTCCAGCTCGGTAATCTGTAAATCCAGTGGATTATCCGTGATATCCAGCACGGTAGCAGTCAGACCCGCATCCGGATCCAGAGTAATCAGTCCGTTTGCCTCCAGCAGCAGTAAGGCTCTCGCCTCATTGGTCGTATCATTGGGGATTGCCACAGTCGCACCTTCCTGAAGTTCCTCCAGACTGGACGTTTTGCCTGGATAGATTGCCATCGGCTCAAAATGTACGCTGGCTACCGCTACGATATGAGTGCCATTCTCCTCATTGAAGTTTTCCAGGTAAGGCACATGCTGGAAATAATTGGCGTCCAGATCGCCGGACTCCAGAGCCGTATTGGGCAGCACATAATCATTGTACTCCACAATCTCCAGATCATAGCCTGCCTCTGCCAGATCATCCCGAATAAACTCCAGGATCTCCGCGTGCGGAGTCACTACCGCGCCTACGACGAGCGTCTCCAGCTCTGCAGTTTCCTCATCCGCCTCCGCTTCGGCCTCCTCGCTTTCTGTCTCCCCGGTCTCCTCCTCCGTTTCTTCTTCCGCGGCGGAAGCCTCCTCCGCAGAAGAGGAAGTACTCGAGCAGCCGGAAATCAGTGTTCCCGTCAATGTCAGTGCCAGCAATAACAATGCAATTCTCTTTTTCATAATGATATTCTCCTTTTGATTTTTATTTGATTCTTTTATCAATTTTCTTTACCAGCCTGGAGCCGATTTCCTGAAAGAGCTGTACAATCAGCACCAGCAGCACGACCGTAATCAGCATTGTCTCATCGTCATAACGGTAATACCCGTAATTCACCGCGATCGCCCCCAGCCCTCCGCCACCGCAGAAACCGGCCATCGCGGAATATCCCAGGATTGTGGCAAAGGATATGGTCACCCCTACCAGCAGCGAAGGTTTTGCCTCCGGCAGAATCACCTTGCGGATAATCTGCAAAGTTGAGGAACCCATGGCCTGAGCGGCCTCAATCACACCGGCGTCCACTTCTTTTAAAGAAGACTCCACCATTCGCGCCACATAGGGCGAGGCTGCCGCCACCAACGGCACAATCGTGGCCTTCGCCCCGATCGTCGTCCCCACCAGAAACCTTGTGAGGGGAAGAATGGCTACCAGAAGGATCAGGAATGGGATGGAGCGGATCATATTGATGACTGCACCTACCACCGTGTTGACCGGCGTATTCCTGCAGATCCCGTTTTCATCCGTCACATACAGAATCACGCCAAGCGGCGTCCCGATCAGATAGGAAATCAGCATGGACAGCAGCACCATGAACAGGGTCTCCTGTATGCCTTCCCAGAAAAGCTGAAGCAAACCGGCGCTCATGTGGTTCCGCCTCCTTCCTCATAACGTATCCCTCCTCCGAAAAGAATCATCTTCCTTGCCGTATCCGATTGGGGATGTAAAAAGATTTCCCTGACCTCGCCCAGCTCCACCAGCTCCCCCTGGTTCATGACCCCCACACGGTCGCAGACCTGCTCGGCCACTTTCATTTCATGGGTAATGATTACAATGGTGACGCCTCGGGTTTCATTGATCTTTTTCAGCAGATCCAGAATCGACTTCGTAGTGATCGGATCCAGGGCGCTGGTAGCTTCATCGCAGAGAATGACTTCCGGATCTGTGGCAAGCGCTCTGGCGATGGCCACCCGCTGCTTTTGTCCGCCGGACAACTGAGACGGGTAGGCTTTCGCTTTTTCCGTCAGATCCACTAACGTCAGCAGTTCCTCTATCCTTGATTTTCTTTCCTTTTTGTCCACTCCTGCAATTTCCAGCGGATAACAGATGTTCTCCCACACATTTCTCTGCTCCAGCAAATTGAACTGCTGGAAGATCATCCCCATTTTCTGTCTCGCTTCCCGAAGCTTTTGATTGTTCACTTCACAGAGATTGACTCCCTGAAAAAAGACGTTCCCATCCGTCGGTCGTTCCAGGAGGTTCATACATCGGATCAAAGTGGATTTTCCCGCCCTGGAAAAGCCGATGATGCCGAAAATCTCTCCCTTTTGTATTTCCAGGCTGACATTCCGAACCGCGTTCACATTCATTTTTTTTGATGTGAAGCTTTTGCTCACATGCTCGAACCGGATCACCGCTTCCTGCGCCACTTGATCACCTCCTCTCATGTCCTTCCCAAATACCGTTCTCGGTTTCGCAGACCACTCTAACATAACGGGAAACTTTCGTCTAATACACAAAAAGAATACCCGGTTATAAGTTTTTCCTATTGCAAACGGCTTTTAAAATGATTGACATCTATTTTCCCTGTTTCTATAATTATACTATTCCTACTGTTTTAGTATGTTTTATGGAGAAGCGCATGGTAAACAAGTTTGACTATTATTTCCCTGAGGCTGCACAGTCGCGAAGAATTCATCTGTATCTCCCCGACGGCTACGGCGACAGCGATGAGCGTTATCCGGTGCTCTACATGTTTGACGGCCACAACCTGTATTTCGATGAAGATGCTACCTATGGAAAAGCGCTCGGCCTGAAGGCTTTTCTGGATCACTGGCACAAAAAGCTGATCGTAGTCGGGATCGAATGCTCCTCTGACGATGTACAGCGCCTGTACGAGTACTGCCCGTTTCATATTTACAGCCGGATTTACGGGGAGGTATGGGGCCGCGGCGATGCAACACTGCGGTGGATCACGGAAGATCTGAAGCCGTTTATCGACCGGACTTACCGTACCTGGCCGCAGCGCGGGGCGACCGCAATCGCCGGCTACAGCAACGGCGGAATGCTTGCGCTCTACTCCGTGCTTCGCTACAACACGATTTTTTCCAAAGCGGCCGTAATCTCACCCTCTCTCCTCCCCGCTATGGAAGGTTTCAAGGAAGAAATTCATAATGACTGCTTATCTCCGGATACGAGGGTATTTTTCAGTTGGGGTACCGTTGAAGATTCTCCGGAGTATGTCCGCCATCTTTCAGAGAGCATCAGTTATCTGGAGGCCAGGCTTCAGGAGAAGAAGAGTCAGACTTACCTGTACTGCCAGCAGAATGGGCAGCACAACGAAGGGAGCTGGGAACTGCAGGTTCCCACATGGATGCAATTTTTATGGTTTTAGGAGGTCCTGTGTTATGAATGTCATCTTTCTTTCCACGAATTTTCCGTATCATTTTTATCACTTCTGTGATCGTCTGCAGCGTCTGGGCGTGCAGGTACTCGGCATTGGTGACTGTCCTTATTCCGATCTGAGCGACGAATGCAGGCGCTCCCTGACAGAGTATTACTACCTGCCCAGTCTGGAACAGTACGAGGACGTGTACCGCGCGACTGCTTTTTATATTTTTAAATATGGTCGCATCGACTACATTGAGAGCCAGAATGAGTACTGGCTGGAGCTGGAGGCGCGGCTGCGCACGGACTTCCACATCCTGAGCGGCTTTGATGTCCTGGAGCTGGAAAATGTGAAGCTCAAATCACGCATGAAGATCGGCTACGCCAAAGCCGGCGTGAAAACAGCCCGCTACACCATGGCAGATGATCTGGAATCCTGCAGGCAGTTTGCATCGCAGGTCGGCTATCCCGTGATCGTCAAGCCGGACAACGGTGTGGGCGCGGCCAATACATGGAAGCTGTGCTCCGACGAGGATCTGGACGCGTTTTTTCGTGACAGATCCTCACAGGCATATATTATGGAAGAATTTGTTCCCGGACATGTCGAGACCTTCGACGGGATCACCGACAGCCGGAGCGGCATTCTGTTCTGCACCGGGCAGGTGATGGCGGTAACGCCGCTGGATATGCTGCAGGGGAACGGCGAAAATGTCAGCTATACCCAGAATGTTCAGGAAAATGACTTATACGAGATCGGGACGCGGGTCGTGAAGGCTTTCAACCTGCGCAACCGTTTTTTCCACTTTGAGTTCTTTCGTCTGGATACCGACAAAGACAGTCTGGGGAAAAAGGGGGATATCGTAGGGCTGGAAGTGAATATCCGCGCCCCCGGCGGCTATATCCCGGACAAAATGAATTTCGCCTACAACGTGGACGTCTATCAGATCTGGGCAGAGAGCCTGGTCTTCGATCAGAACCGCTCCTTCCCCGATTACCGTTTTCAATCCTATGTAACCCATTTCGCCAGAAGCGGTCGGAACGACTACCTCCGCTCCGCTGAAGAGCTTCGCGCACGCTATTCCGATAAAATCCTTCTGGAAAACGCCCCGCCGCCCTCCCTCTCCGGGGGGGGGGATGGGAAGTCATGTGTTTATTCTGCGCGCGGATTCTATTGAAGAGCTGTGGAAGCAGGCGGGCGACATTCTTTGCCACCGGGATGAAGGGAGGAGGCCATAATGCTGCATATTGACACACCGGAATTACAGAGGCTGCTGCTCCAGGGAAATTTTGGACTGGAAAAAGAGGGGTTGCGGGTGGATGAGGACGGTTTCCTGGCGCATACGCCGCACCCTTTCCCCGGCGACCGGCACATCGTCCGGGACTTCTGTGAAAACCAGACGGAGATCAACACGCCGGTATGCTCCGGCTATCATGAAGCGGTGGAAAGCCTCGCTGCGTACACTCGGCAGATTCACCGGACGCTGGCCTCGATGAGCCCTGGGGAATATCTCTGGCCCTTTTCCAACCCCTGCTATATCCGAAATGAGACGGACATCCCCGTTGCGCAGTTCGGCGGTCCGGAGTCGTCCAAGACAGCCTACCGGGATTATCTTTCCCATAAATGCGGGCGCTATAAGATGACGCTGTCCGGCATTCACGTCAATTATTCTTTCAACGAGACTCTTCTGCGGGAGGATTTCCGGCACAGTGATTTTGACAGTTTCAAGGATTACAAAAATGAACTTTACCTGAGACTGGCCAGACGGCTGGTGGCCTACGGCTGGATCCTGGTGGCCGTCACTGCCGCCAGCCCGCTGCTGGACAGCTCCTATGTAGAAAAGGAGTCTTTTGACCGGGACATTTTCCAGGGACTTGCCTCCGTCCGCTGCAGTGAGCTTGGCTACTGGAACAGCTTTGCTCCGATCCTTGACTATACCGGCATTGCCGCTTACGCGGACAGCATCCGTAGCTATGTACGGCGCGGCTGGCTGCAGGCCCCCACGGAGCTGTACTATCCCATCCGGCTCAAACCGGCCGGTCTCAACCGGCTCGAAACACTCGAAACGGATGGTGTCGATCACATCGAGCTCCGGATGTTTGATCTCAACCTGCTGACGCCTGTCGGCGTGGAGGAAAAGGATGTCGCCTTCGCAGAGCTGCTGATCGGCTGGCTCGCGTCGTCTCCCGATCAGGGTGTCTCCGACAGAGATCAGGTGCAGGCAATCCGAAACTATAAAAATGCGGCGCACTACGACCTGAAGACGGTCAGCCTGCTGACCCCGGACAATCAGTTTTTCTCCGTGGCGCACGCGGCCCGGAATACGATCGGGTTTCTGAAAGATTTCTATCACGACTATCCGGCTGAAGTGCAGGAAATTCTGACATTCGAGGACGACAAATTTATCGACGGCGAGAACCGCTACGCCTGGCAGATCCGGAAGAATTTTTCAGGCGGCTACGCAAAAAAAGGAATGGAACTCGCCAGGAAGCGCCGTAAGGAGGCTTTGCATGTGTGAATTATTCGGCGTGAGCGCCGATGCGAGAATAGAAGTGAACGGGCTGCTGAAGGAATTTTTCTCCCACAGCGAGCGGCATCCCAACGGCTGGGGTCTCGCTGTATTCCACGAAAACTCCGCATCCGTAGAAAAAGAGCCGGTAACGGCGGTCCACAGCAGCTACCTCAGGAAGCGGCTTTCCTACCGGATCGCAACCCGCTCCCTGATCGCGCATATCCGTCTGGCCACCATAGGTTCCATGGACTATGAGAACTGCCATCCCTTTGTGTAGCGAGACCGCTATGGACGCTGCTGGACTTTCGCGCATAACGGCACGATGTTTGACTGTCCGGTTCTGAGTCCCTACTTTCATGTGCAGGAGGGTTGCACTGACAGCGAGCGGGTTCTCTGTTATTTCATTCAACAGATCAATGAGGCGTCGGCTGCCGCCGGGCGGGAACTGACAGCTAAGGAGCGCTTCTCCCTGATCGACCGGCTCGTCTGTCGGATGACGCCAGGCAACAAAATGAATTTCCTGCTACATGACGGTGAAGCGATGTACGTGCACACGAACTACGCAAATTCCCTCTACTTTGCGCAGAGGGAAGAAGGCGTCCTGTTCGCCACCGTCCCATTGGGGCATGAACGCTGGGAGCCAGTCCCCTTTACAACGCTATGCGTCTATCAGGGCGGGCGGCGGGTCTATACCGGAACCTGCCATGGCAACGAATATTTTGACAATGAGGACGACATACGATTTTTATATCTGGACTCCGCGGCGCTGTGAGCAGCATCAGGCTGGCAGAGGCGTCAGGAATACCCGCAGGGAACGAAATGCCTGCCCTCCGCAGAGTCCGCCTCCAATCACTCTGCCTTCCCGCAGCGCACAGCTGGCGTGAATGTGTACGAACAGCGGACTCGTCTTATCCGGATAGACCTTCGCGAGTTCCGGATCCATCTGCTCTCTTTTCATCACTTCCCCTGTGAAACTGACGATTTCCGCGGCATCTGGACATTCCACCTTCGCCAGATGCATGGGAATGCTGTCATCAAGCGGGACATTGTAAACCGTGTGGATCACAGAGCCTACCGCTCCGATGATATATACGTTCTCCCAGCCATTGTCTTCTATGAACGCCGTAATCGTCCGAAGGATATCCGCTCCCCGCGGGACTGTCACTTCGTACAGGCCATTCATGACCTCACCCCATATTTATCGATCACGCCCATCTCGCCCATCAACGTCTCCAGTTCCGCCAACTTCTGTCCGGTATACTCCTCATAGGGCTTTCTGAGGTGACCTCCCGAAAGCCCGAGGATGCGGAGTGCTGCCTTGACAACGACCGGATTGGAAAAAGTGTACAGCGCCTGCAGAAGCGGGAACCAATTGAAATACTCCTGACGGCACTCTTCGATGATCTCCATGGAGGTCCAGGGTCGGGAATAGCGCGCAGCCTCCTCCGGAATGATATTTCCTCCGATATTCGCCGTACCGGTACCTCCCACCGCAAGGGTCGGGAGCACGATCGAATATTTCGGATAATCGCAGCACATAATCTTCACCTTTCCCTCACACAGCCGCTGTACCTGAACGAGCTGTTCCACGCTCCCCATTGCCTCCTTGTCCACTACAAAGTTGCTGTGGGCGTCCGAGAGTCTTTGAATGGTTTCCGGCATTATCTGTACGCCCAGGCGGCTGGGGTTATTGTAGATGCCGCAGGGAAGATCGACGGAACCCATACAGGTGTCCAGATGCGTGAACGCCGCGTGCTGATTGATCAGCACATACGGCGGGATCGTGAAGATCACACCATCCGCTCCCTGCTCCTGGCAATAGCGTGCGAAATTAACACTCTCCTGTGTCGTCAGGGACGCCGCACTGAAAAATACGGGAATTCTGCCCTTCGTCATAGCGATGATTTCCCTGACGATCGTCTTCTTCTCCTCCAAAGTCAGGAGCGTCACCTCCGCCGCCGAACCCAGGATAAAAAGCTGGGAGGTTCCATATCGAATCTGTCGTTCGATCAACGTATGGTATCCTTGAAAATCAATCCGGTCATCTTCCGTAAACGGCGTGGGCATCGCCACCCAGGATCCCTCTAAACGCAACATACTTCCTTCCTCACTTTCTCTTTTTCTACAGATAGATCTGCTCATCTACGCCGAGATAGTCCAGCGCGATCCCACACAAAGTGAGCATCCCTGTAGACAGCGCCTTCCGGTCCACCCGGAACCTCCCGCTGTGAATCAGTGTGAATTCCTTCCCCTCGCTTCTGCATCCAATCCGCACGAATACGCCGGGATACCGCTCCCGGATATAAGCGAAATCCTCCGCGCCCATCGTTCCCGATTCCAGCAGAATCACGTTTTCCGTCCCGATCAGGCGTCCTGCTGACAATCTTGTCCGCTCTACCCAGTCATCATCATTTTCAAGGGGTGGAGGGCCCTCTGTCAGTTCGACCCTTGCCGACGCTCTGTTCGTCTGCGCCACCCCTTCGGCAATCTGTGACAGACGTTTTCTCAGGTGATCCCGCGTTTCTTTTTTCAGCGCCCGAAGCGTTCCTTTCATGCTTACCCTGTCAGGGATCACATTGAATGCATCACCGTCGCTGTGAATACTGCAGACGGAAACAACCGCAGAATCCAGTGCGCTCACCTCCCTGGATACCAGATACTGCAGCTGGCCCACGATCTGCACCGCGGTCGCGACGGGATCTACGGTTGTGTAGGGATGCGCCCCATGCCCGCCTTTTCCCTCCACAGTGATCGTAAACTGATCGACACCTGCCTGGATTGCCCCGTATTTCAGTCCAATCTCTCCTCCATACAGATCCGGCATGACGTGGCACGCCGCCACGCCGCCGATCTCATTCAAGTCAATCTGGTTCGTTTCCAGAAGCAGCTTCGCACCGCCCAGCGTTTCCTCCGCCGGCTGAAAATAGAAGAAAATGCTTCCCGCAAAATTCTCCTGATACGTTTTCATCAGCTGCAGTGTGCCCAGAAGAATCGCGGTATGGGTGTCGTGTCCGCAGGCGTGCATGACGCCCTCGTTCCGGCTTCTGGGGTCATGATCCGGATCCTCCGTCACCGGAAGCGCATCCATATCTCCCCGCAGTAAAAGACTTTTTCCCGCACCGGGCTTTTTTTCCCCGCAATACCGCCAGCAGGCCGGTTTCGCCAATATGCAGGATTTCATCGCAAAGACCCGGCTTCCGAAGCATTCCTTCCACACAGGCGCTGGTACAATATTCCTGCATTCCAAGTTCCGGATTTTCATGAAGCGTCCGATACAGGCTGTAGACATCCGGTTCGATCTGCCAAAGCAATTCTTTTATCTTCAAGTTCGCCCTCCCCTTCAGAACAGGAAACCTGACTGTCCGACAGCCAGGTTTCCAAAATGATCATGGATTTACTGCAGATAATCCGGCAGGATCCAGAAATCGCTCTGGGTTTCCATAAACTCTTTAAATTCCTCAGACTGATACGCGTCGATAATGTCCTGAACCCAGCCCTCATCCTTGTGCGTTCCGTTCACTACCAGCTCCATCATGTTATCCTCCAAAATCGCATCCTGTGACTCAGCTGCAAGAGCGGTTGCAAAATCGATCCCTGCATTATAGGCGTCGGAACCCATCAGAATCACATAGGCGAAGTCCTCTCTCACGCTGGGGATCGTGGAACCGTCCATTTCAGTAAATTCCAGGTTGTAGGGATTCTCCACAATGTCCGCCAGCGTATACTGGGTCTGCTCCACATCCTCATCCATCGTTATCAGCCCCAGCGTACTCAGGAGGAGCAGGGAACGCGCCTCATTGGAAGCGTCGCTGGGAAATGCGATCGCGTCGCCCTCCTCGATGTCGGCCAGATCATCCTTGCTCCCGCTGTATATGCCCGTGGGAACTGTCGGGATCGGCAGTACCGGTGCCAGATCGGTATCATAGCTTTCATTAAAACTCGCCACATACGCCGCATGGGAATCCACATGGAAATCAATCTCATCTTCACTAAGCGCGATCTCCCTCTGTATCGAGTCGGTAATCTCCACCGGCGTCAGCGTATATCCTTCCCGCTCCAGGATCGGGGCGATGCCCGCCTCAAACAAGTCGCTGGTGGCGGTGGGCATTCTGCGGTATTTCAATTCCCGCGCATACTCGCTGATCTCGCTGGTTTCTTCTTCTGTCTCTTCGGTCTCCTCTGCTTCTTCAGCCTCTTCTGCTTCCACGGTTTCCTCTGTTTCCTCAGTCCCCGCCACAGACGTATCTGTATCCGTCGCACCGGAGCAGCCTGTCAGAGAAGCTAAAATTGCTGCTGTTAATAAAGCTGTTACAAATTTTACCGATTTCTTCATTTTTCTCTCCTCTTTCTTTTGTTTTTATTTGATAACGACGTATGTAAGCCGTTGATCACAGATTTTTGCTCAGTCCAGATGCCTCATTCTCCGGGATATGGTATCGCCGATGGACTGAAGAATCTGTACCAGCGCCACCAGCAGGATGACCGTCACGATCATCAGCGGCGTGTTCATGCGCTCATATCCATAGGTCAGCGCCAGATTTCCGACACCTCCGCCGCCGATCGTCCCCGCCATGGTCGTGGAACCCAGAAGTCCAATGGTGCCGGTAGTCAGCGCCAGAACCAGCGCGGCCTTCGCCTCCGGAATCAGAATATACCAGATGACCTGGGGAGTGGTGGCTCCCATGGACTGCGCTGCCTCGATGATACCGTTGTCCACCTCCAGCATCGAATTTTCAAACAGCCTCGCCAGATAGGGACCTACATGGACAATCAGTGGAACCAGCGCTGCCGTAGTTCCCACTCTGGTTCCTACGATGATTTTCGTCAGCGGCATGATCGTTACCATCAGAATGATAAACGGAACGCTTCGCACGACATTCACTACTGTACTTACCACAAAAAATACCATTCTGTTCGCATGCAGCCCGCCCGGTCTGGTAAGTACCATAACAATCGCCAGCAGCATCCCCAGCACCGCACCCGCGACAAGAGACCAGCCGACCATGTAGAGCGTCTGCGACGCCGCCAGCGTGATCGTGGAGAGAGGTACGCGTAAATATTCCTCGATCACAGTTCCACCTCCTCATATTCGTATTTTTCAGACAGATATTCCTCCACCTCGTCAATCTGAGCCGCATCTCCGATGACCTGAAGCCCGATGACCGTCAGGATCGAACCCTGCAACTCATTGACGGAAATAAACAGCGTCTGGAAATCGGCGGAAAACCGGCTCCTCAGATCTGCAAGAAACGTGTCGCATATGTTCCTTCCAATATGGCGGATTTTAAACGCCTTCGACTGACCTTTCCGTGCAGCTGCCTCTCGCAGAATCGTTTCCGGGATCGTCTGCTCCACCACCGTCTCCACAAATGCCTATGTGATTGGTCTTCGCGGATGCGCGAACACCTCTTTCACATCTCCCTGCTCTACGATATAGCCGCCTTCCATGACCGCCACCTTATTGCAGATCTTCCGGACAATGTCGATCTGATGCGTGATGAGCAGGATTGTGACATCCAGCTCCCGGTTGACCTTCACCAGCAGATTCAGGATGGAATCTGTCGTCCTGGGATCCAGAGCGCTGGTCGGCTCATCGCACAGAAGGATGCTCGGATCAGTCGCCAGCGCTCTGGCGATACCAACCCGCTGCTTCTGGCCTCCGGACAATTTGGAGGGATAGACATCTGCCTTGTCAGACAATTCTACGAACTGCAGGATCTGCAGCACCTTTTCCCGGATCTGCGCCTTCGGCGTGTGATTCAGTACCAGCGGCATTGCTACATTTTCATAGACTGTCCTGCTCTCCAGCAGATTGAACTGCTGAAAAATCATGGATATGTCCTTCCGCGCTCGGACCAGCTCCTGACCATGCAGTTCGCTGATCACCACGCCGTTCACCGTCACTGTTCCGGAGGTAGGGCGTTCCAATGCGTTCACCATACGGATCAGCGTGGATTTCCCCGCGCCGCTGTATCCCACAACGCCGTAAATATCGCCTTTTTCCACCGTCAGGTTAATGTCCCGGCAAGCGTGTACATTCTGTTTTTTATCCGCAAATGTCTTTTCCACATTCTGAAACTCGATGATCATATTATTTCTTCATCCTTATCACAGAAGGTCCATCGGCATTGCCGAACGCCTCTTCGTTATGCCACTTACCTTAGCACGAGGGAAATTTTTCGTCTAATACACAAAAAAAATAACCGATTATAAAAAAAAATTATAACTGTGAACTTACTCATGCCTGAGTGCCTGCCTCAGATCCGCGATCAGATCCTCCACGCTCTCAATCCCGACCGACAGCCGCAGGATGCGATCCGTGACGCCGGTTCGGATGCGGTCCTTCTCCGGACCGTCCGCATGCGTCTGCGTCGCCGGATAGGTCAGCAGGGTCTCAACGCCGCCAAGGCTCTCAGCGAAGGGAATCAGTTTCGTCTGTTTCAGGACGCGAAGCGCGCACTCCCGGCTCTCCACCTCAAAGGTCAGCATACTGCCAAAGCCTGTCGCCTGGCTCCGGCACAACTCATATTCCTTTGTTCCTTCTATTCCCGGATAGTAGACACGACGTACTTTTTCCTCTGTCTGCAAGTATTTCGCGATCGCAATCGCGTTCCCCTGTGCGCGCTCCATCCGGATCGGCAGCGTCTTGATACCGCGCAGGATCAGCCAGCTGTCGAAGGGCGAGAGCGCGGAACCAGTTGTCTTCAGGATGAAGCGCAGTCGCTCCGAGAGCTCCGCAGAACCGACCACCAGGAAACCGGCCAGCGTATCGTTGTGACCTCCCAGATACTTCGTGCCGCTGTGAATGACAATGTCTGCCCCCAATGTGAGCGGCTTCTGGAAGTAAGGCGACGGAAACGTATTGTCCACGATCAGCAGGAGAT
>JAJQCB010000090.1 GCA_021203005.1 Clostridiales bacterium
TCTCCCGTCAGGTTCACAAACGGCGTTTCGTTCAGCTGCTCCAGCGTCATGTCGCGCATCGGAGCCGGAACCCCCTGCCAGCCGGGCACATACTGCTCCAGTACCGTCAGTGATCCCTCTCCCTCCGCCAGGTCGTTGAGCGACGACTGGCTGGAATACACCTTAATGATCGGCGTCTCCGGAAGATAACGGAACTCATGCCGCCCGCTTTCCACCTGTACCGGTTCTTTATCTGTGTTGGGGAGTTTTACCGTGGCACAGCAACCAAACGGAACCTCCACGGCAAGGTGAAATTCGCCGGTTTTTTTCACTTTCCAGTGAATCTCATAGGTTCCCGATATCGACACATACTTCATGTCGCAGGAGGTGAGACGGTAATCCGGCTGAGGTGCAATCAACACCTGGCTGAAACCGGGGTGTTCCTCACAGAGGTGAAGACCGGCCACATTCCGGTACATCCACTCCAGGACACTGCCATAGGAATAGTGGTTTAAGGAATTCATATCCGTCCCGCTGATTTTCCCGTCGGGAAGGATGGAATTCCAGCGCTCCCAGATCGTAGTCGCGCCCATATTGACCGCATACAGCCAGCTTGGGCAATCCTCATTTAACAACAGCTTGTATGCCAGATCATTATTGCCGTAATCGGAAAGCACCTTATTCAGGATATAGGTTCCCACAAAACCTGTCTTTAAGTACCCCTTGTTAACTTTCAGCTTTTCTTTCAGGAAATCCGCAATGCGCTCCTTGCTTCCCTCCGGCGCGAAATCCATGTACAGCGCCAGCGCGTAGGCGGTCTGCGTCGTCAGGGCCAGTCGCCCGTTGGCGGTAAAATACTCCGCCTGCATGGCCTGCTTAATCTCATTCGCCAGCGTTCCGTAGTAATCCGCCTCTTCTTTCTTCCCGAGAATTTCCGCTGCTTTCGAGACTATTTTCGAGGAATTATAATAGTAAGCGGTGGCAATATATCCGTCCTCCGTGGAACCCTTGAACGTATCGTCGCCCTCGCCGTCCAACGCCAGCCAGTCTCCGAAGTGGAATCCCACATCCCAGAAACGTCTTCCGCCAGTCGCCTCATCAATGCCCTTGATATAATCGACCCACTGGCGCATGCTCTCAAACTGCTCCGCCAGGATCGTCTCATCGTCATAGTACAGATACAGGTTCCACGGAATGATTGTCGCCGCGTCGCCCCAGACAGAGCAGGTCGGTCCGTCCTCATGGAACGCCGGTACTACGGCTGTCACATGCCCCAGTTCCTTCTGTGTCTCATAAAGATCATGACAGAACTTCCGCAGAAAATTGTAGCTGTCCATATTAAAGCAGGCCGTACCTGAGAACACCTGGGTATCCGCGGTCCATCCCATCCGCTCATCCCGCTGCGGGCAGTCTGTCGGCACATCCACATAATTGCACTTCTGTCCCCAGAACGCATTGGAAATGAGCTGGTTTACTTTTTCATTGCTGGTAGAAATCCAGCCGGTCTGTTCCAGATCCGTGTAAAGGACGCAGCCCGTAAACTGCTCCGGTTTCATCTCTTTCGTGAATCCCTCGACTTTCACGTAACGGAACCCGTAATAGGTAAAATGCGGTCCGACTTCCTTTGCGATCCCATCCGATACATAGACAAATTCCGCTTTCGCGGTCCGCAGGTTGTCGCGGTAGAAGTTCCCGTCCTGCAATACCTCTCCGAACTGCATGCGGATCCGGGTTCCTTTTGGCTCATCCACATAAAAACGGACAAAGCCTGCCATATTCTGCTCCATGTCGAGCACCGTCTCCCCCGCCGGCGTAGTGAGAATCTTCGGCGTCCGCGTCTCTTTGATCACCACGGGCTGGCTGTATCTGGCACACAATCTGTCCGTAGGCCCCTCAATCTGTTCCGCAGGATACCATATTTTTTTACCGGAGGACGGCACATAGACCTCCCCGTCATAGATACTGCTGGACATGATATCGCTGGCGCCCGCCGTCCAGGACTCGTCGGAGATCACTTTCTCCTCTCTGCCCCCGGCATCGCGAAGAATCAGTTCGAGAAGCATCATGCACTGATCCCCATACACGTTCTCCGCCTTATCCAGTCCGAAACGCCCCTTATACCAGCCGTCCGCCAGATAAACTTCCAGCTTGTGCTGACCGGGTTTTACTTCCGTCTCATAGGTCTGGTACTGTATCCACTGGTTATAATCCGTGCAGCCGGGAGCCAGATATTCATTCCCGACACGTTTCCCATCCAGATACAGCTCATATAAGCCAAGCCCGGTCATATAGATTCTGCCGGTCTGATACGTTTTCTCTGTCGTAAACTCTTTCTGAAATACCGGACTGCTTTCTCCCAGCACACTGCTTCCGATCCACTTCGCATCCCAGGCTTCGTCCATTTTAGCCGTCTCAAACCAGGCGGTTTCGCTCTCCGCATAGTCGCCGTTATCCGCCCACACTTCCGCTTTCCAGTAATAGCGGGTACGCGGTTTTAAAGCGACAGGCAGCTGCTCTCCCGCCATCCGGATATCCGGCTTTTTCCCGGAATCATAGACAATATCTGAAAAATCCGGCTCTGTTGCTGCCTGAATTCGAATCGCCTCCGGATGCTTCCCCTCTGTCTCCTCCACGCGGAAAGAAACTGTGGGAATCCGGATGTCAAACCCCAGCGGATTTGTCAGATGATTCGTTTTTAACCCTGTGATCTTCATTTTATTTTCCCTTTCCATATGCTTTCATCAGTTCATCTTTCCGGATAAATATGCTTGTCTTGCCAAATCTTACGCGGCAGAGGAACGGCGCCTTCGGATCCATCTCCACAAACGGATGATTCAGTTTATCCTCAACCACAGCCGTACCGGCATAGACAGCATCCACCAGGCCAATGAAATCATCCAGATAACTTTTTGCAATCGGATAACCATTGTGATTTGGCAGCAGCCAGTCAAACTGATCCGACAGGTCTTTTAAGCGCACAGCGTTTGCGCGCAGATTCTGCAGCCTCTCATTCACCTCGTAAGGCGCGTCCGGGTTGTTTGAATTGTCATACATCATGACCTGCGCCGCCTCAAAATCATCGCCGCAGAAAGCCATCCGCTCTTTCCGGTCCAGGAAAAACAGAGAACTGTTGCAGTGAGCCGGGAGCGCTTCGAGGACTTCAATCGTTCTCCCTCCCAGCTCAATGACATCGCCCTCTTTTAAGAGCACTTTTTTATAGTCCGGATGCGGAAGCGAGTCAATGGGAAACGGACCGCTTCCCGGGGCGGTCACAGACGGCTCGTCTACCTTATAATTCCAGTGCATCATCACTTCCTCAAACTCCCCGTTGCCGGCCGCATGATCCGGATGATAGTGTGTATTCACCACAAGAATCGGCTTGTCGGTCAGCTTTTCCACAAACGCACGCAGATTCCCCACTGCGTATCCGGTATCGATCAGGAGAGCTTTTTCCTCCCCTTCCAGCAGGTACATATTTTCACTGCCGTTCATAAAATTAATAAACCATGTGCCTTCTTTCGCCTGCCAGGCTACATAACTTCCGAAAATCTGCTCTAATGACGGTTCCATAGTTTTCCTCCTCTTAAAATAATCGTAACTCATCATTTTCATTCTATAGATTTAAATGACGGATTTCTGCACGGCATAAGTTCGATTCCTCAGAACTCCGCTCCCCAGATTCCGCAGAACGGATCCACCGGATTCACACCCTTAAACTCAGATCTTCCCATAACCTTTTCAATCACCTGATCGATCACAGTCTCCGTAGGAGTATAAGCATTGATAAAGGTCTTTACCATGGGCGCATCTACCAGGTGATACGGATTTGCGATCGATACAAACATCGCCGGTACCTCGTTGATAAACCACGGCGCGTCCGCAGCCATCAGGTGCACCCAGTCGATCCTGCGCACAGACTGATTGCTGGCCGTATCGATGCAGGCCACATAGATGGCCAGGTCAAATTTGCTCTTGATATCAGCCACGCCGCCCTCAAACATCTCGTAAAAATCAGGCTTCGAATAATCATAAAGGGACACCTCGAACCCTTCTTTCTCCAGCTTTGCCTTAATCTTGTCCGTGGCGCTCTCACCGTCCTTGAAGCCGCCGCCGATGCGGTCTTCCAACAGGTACAGACGGATCTTTTTATATTTTTCCGGGGAAATCGGGAGCAGATTCTGGGTGTCTTTCACCAGTGTCACACACTCATCCGCACATTC
>JAJQCB010000193.1 GCA_021203005.1 Clostridiales bacterium
GCAGTAAAATCAAGCATTTCAGCGGATTTCTTTTCTATTCGAACTCTATCGTCCCAGGCGGCTTACTGGTCAGATCGTACATGACCCGATTAACCCCCTTCACCTCATTAATAATCCGGTTCATTACCCGATTCAGCACTTCAAACGGGATATCCGCCGCCTCGGCCGTCATAAAGTCAATCGTTTTCACAGCTCGAAGTGCCACCGCATAATCATACGTCCGCTCATCGCCCATCACGCCCACAGAGCGCATATTGGTAAGCGCCGCAAAATACTGGTTAATCTCCTTATCCAGCCCGGCTTTTGCAATTTCCTCACGATAAATCGCGTCGGCATCCTGCACAATGCGCACTTTTTCTGCCGTCACCTCGCCGATGATACGGATACCGAGTCCCGGTCCCGGGAAAGGCTGGCGGTATACAAGGTATTCCGGGATTCCGAGTTCAAGTCCCGCCTTGCGCACCTCATCCTTAAACAGATCACGCAGCGGCTCGATAATTTCCTTAAAATCTACATAATCCGGCAGGCCGCCGACGTTGTGGTGTGATTTGATGACCGCGGACTCGCCGCCGAGGCCGCTCTCCACCACGTCCGGATAAATCGTGCCCTGCACCAGGAAATCCACGGCGCCGATTTTTTTTGCCTCTTCCTCAAAAACCCGGATAAACTCTTCCCCGATGATTTTTCGCTTTGCCTCCGGCTCGGAAACTCCGGCCAGTTTCTGATAAAATCTTTCCTGTGCGTTTACGCGTATGAAATTCAGATCATAGTTGCCTTCCGGTCCAAAGACAGCCTCCACCTCATCGCCCTCATTTTTGCGAAGAAGCCCCTGGTCTACAAACACACAGGTAAGCTGATCGCCGACCGCCTTGGAAAGAAGGACAGCAGCAACAGAAGAATCCACGCCGCCGGAGAGCGCACAGAGCACTTTTCCGTCCCCCACTTTCTCACGGATTGCGCGGATAGACTGCTCCACAAAGGAATCCATCTTCCAGTCTCCGGCACATCCGCAGACACCGCGCACAAAATTGTACAGCATCTTTGTTCCCTCTTTTGTGTGCAGCACTTCCGGGTGAAACTGAATCGCATACAACTGCCGATCGGCATTCTCCGCTGCGGCAACCGGGCAGTCTGCCGTGTGTGCAGTAATCCGAAATCCCGGCGCTGTCTGCGAAATATAATCAAAATGGCTCATCCAGCAGGTTGTAGTGGGAGAAACGTTGGAAAACAGCTCGGAAGTTGTGTCGACGAACACTTCCGTCTTCCCATACTCACGAACTTCTGCGCGCTCCACTTTTCCGCCGAGGATATGCTGCATCAGCTGTGCGCCGTAGCAAAGACCGAGCACCGGAATCCCCAGTTCAAAAAGTTCTTTTGTATAAGTGGGTGAATCCTCTTCATAGCAACTGTTTGGTCCTCCCGTAAGAATAATCCCCCTCGGGTTCATCTCCTTAATTTTTTCAATTCCGGTTTTATAAGAATAAATCTCGCAGTATACATTGCATTCCCGGACACGACGCGCCACCAGCTGGTTGTACTGCCCGCCGAAATCCAGGACAATTACTGTCTCCCTGTTCATTCACGCTTCCTCCCTTTATCTGTTTTTCTATATTAGCTAACGAAAATTCATTTTCTCCTATATCGGAAATCGTATAAGCGATAACGTTCTGAAAAATTCCCCTGGTATTAGGCTCTGACATTACGCCCGCTTTATATTTCCCACAGGATTCTAAATACCCAAAGACATTATATATCACTCCCGCCATCCATGACAAGGAAAAAATATAGACAGCAATCCGGGTTCCGGCATCCGCACGATATACACAATATAAAACTATAAAAATAAAAAATGCATGAACTCCTTGCCTTGATCACGATTCACTTCTATAATAGACAGCAAAGAGAAATAATAAGAAACAGGAGGATTTTCATATGGAGACATTAAAAACAATCAAAACCCGCAAATCTGTCAGATCTTACACCGGCGTTTTAACCGACGATGAACTTCAGACTGTACTGCTCGCCGGACAGGCAGCACCGATCGGCATGGGAAAATATGAGACCATGCATATGACAGTGATCAAGAACAAATCTTTATTGGATGAGCTGGACAAAAATGCCGGTAATTTCTTTGGCGATCCGTCCCGGCATCCGCTCTACGGCGCACCCTGCCTGGTTCTGATTTCCACGCCGATTCCTGATCCTGCAGCCGGCAATGTTGCCTACTCCAACGCTGCAATCATGGCAGAAACCATGGCGCTCGCGGCAACGGATCTCGGTATCGGAAGCTGCCTGATCTGGGGCGCAGTTGCCGCTCTGAATACAAACCCGGATCTGGTTGCAAAACTGAGTCTTCCGGAAGGACATACTGTTTGCTGCGGCATCGTTCTGGGCGAGACGACAGACGAACTGGCAGAAAGAGAAATTCCTGCAGACCGGATTTCTGTTTCCTGCATTGACTAATACGGGGTCTGAAAAATACCCCCGCCGTTTGCATGGCTGACATTATACAGCACGTGATTTCGGCGAGGGTATTTTTCTTAATTTATACTGGAAATCAAAACACACAGGAGGAACATCCTATGGCCATAAAAATAAACGGCGTCAATCATTTCGCCATCAGCGTCGCTGACCTGGAAGAAACCATTCGCTGGTATTCTGACATCTTCGGCTTCTCCGTAATTGACCGCTCCGTCATCCCCGGCGCAGGAATCAAGGTGTCCCATATGCAGGGCGTTGGCTTTATTCTGGAAATCTTCGAAGCCCCGGATGCCGCACCTCTGCCGGAGGATCGCCGGATTCCAAACCGTGATCTGATGACACACGGAAACAAACACATATCTTTCGGCGTCCCCGACGGTCCGAAAGCAAAGGAAGAGCTGGAAAAGCTTGGCGTGGAGGTTGCAATGGTTGCCGAGGTAGACGGGACCTACGGAGTGTTTATCCGGGACAACACCGGAAATTTAATCGAAATTTTTGAAGAAAAGGGTGACTCGCCCTTCAACCAACACTAACGGATCGCGAGCGGCAGGTCTGCCCTGCAGAAACCACACATGCGTGGCCATAGCGCAAAATAAGGGAAACCTAATTTGATGCCATTTGAAATCGTTCCCCAGATTGAGGAAGAATTTGAATTTCTTCAACCTCTCTGATGCAGATACTTCTCCCTCGTGGCCATCCCGCCCCGGATGTGCCGCTCGGATTTGTTCACATCCAGCACCTTCCGAACCTCTTTTGCCAAGGCAGGGTTGATGGAACGAATTCTCTCCGAACAATCTGCTGGTGTCCCATTAGGAATAAAAATTTTTGTTCTTTCCTAACCTTCACTTCCAAACGCCATAACAAGCAATTCCGAAGCTGCACCCGAATCATATGTTCGAATCAGGTTGTCCCAAACCTCTTCTTTTCCCAATAAATTCATACCGCCATGCCAAACCAGTTCCTGATCAATCACTGCAAAATGCTCTGCATCTCCATCAGCAAATGTCACATGAATCCCCATTTCACGCATCTGCTCAATCAATGAAAAAACAAAAGATGCACTTTCATATAAAATCTCATTTGGATTTGTTGTTATCACAGAAACCTTAACGCCCGCCTCAAGGCGCGGTTTTATTATATGTACAAAGCGACTGACTTTCTCAAATGTAATCCCCGGGCTGGATATTACAATCTCGCGATCTGCCTCGATCAAATCTCTCTCGAAAACATCCATATAATTCCCCGAATCGTAGATAGCATTCACTGACTGTTTCTCTATAACCTAATCAGACAATACCCGGAATCCTATCCGCTTATATGTCCGAAGACGTTTCCGGTACATATTTTCAAAAACGGGAAGGTGCGCGTCTATATAATCATATACGATAACGTTTTCTTTTCCGTCATAATCCCGGTTTAATCTTCCTACGTACTGCTCCAAACGCCCGCCATCAGATACAGGTGCAGCTAATACTAAAGTATCTAATCTGGGGAAATCAAATCCCTCACCGATTTTCTGACCTGTTGCAATTAAAATCAATGACTTGTCCGAGGGTATTTTCTTCAGTTCCTTTTTTATTGCTGCATTTTCCGAATTTGTATTATCGCCGTAATAGAGAAACACATAGTCGGCATCCGTCCGAACTTTCTCATAAATCATTTTTGCATGTTCTTTATATTTGGTCAGAATCACCGGCGTCCTGTGTTGAC
>JAJQCB010000215.1:0-22714 GCA_021203005.1 Clostridiales bacterium
GCCCCCTTGTGGCTGTACATTCCGCCTACCCACCAGGTGTTCAGCCCCAGGGTCTGAGCGTAGAGCATCAGGTCGGCGCTGCTGTATCCCAGCTTTTCGTCCACGTCCGCAGTATCCGGCCCGGCCAGAATCATATAGTTGCGCACACCTTTGGACATTGTCATGCCGATCAGGCCCGGCAGGGCGTCCGTGTTCTCCGTGATGAGCTGAATGTTCAGGCCGTATTGTTCATTGTGCGCCTGAATCCGTTCGTTCAGCTGGCGAACCGTATCTGCCGACAGCGGCTCTTTTTTGTACTTGCGCACGGTGTGCCGTGCTGCCATCGCTTCCTGTAAAGTCATAGTAGCCTCCTTGGTTGATTGTGGTTTTTCGTTCGATAACAGCTTTGTCTGTATCGATGGGGATTTGTCGATTTGCATCGCCGTGCGTCGTGCAACAGATGTTGTATATTACTATTGTATGGTACAACGAGGATTTTATCAAGCAGCAATGGCGCGTAAGTGTCGCATGATTTTTCCGGCTTGCCGCATGGCACTTCTTTCGGAAGACAGGACACTTCCCGTCATACCCGGCGTCAACAAAAGTGGACACGCTTTTGTCCAAAAAAGTTGACAAATCTCTGCGATTTCGGTATAATAGAAAAATGGATGAAAATTCTCAACATCAATAGACTGCGTGTGTTAAACTGTGCTGTGAACAACATCAGACCGCGTATTTACGCTAAAGCCAACAGTTATCGTGAATTTGTTGAGGTGAATCAAAGAAATGGGAAAGCGGTTGCGATGGTGACAGACGTTGTCACCGGTAGAACTGTCGCTTTGCCGCTGCCGTCTGAGGAAAAGCTGTCCCCGCATCTCCATCCGGCAATGCGATCACCAAAAAGGGCGGACCAGGGCCAAAAGGTTCCGCTGTCACCCAAAAGCGTCCCCGTCTGTCCGCCATTTGTGATAAAAACGCCGGTTCGCCTTCAGGCTGCCCGATTTTTACCAGTATCATATTAGAGTAATAAAGAAAATTGACTTGCGTGAAAACGCACTTTCCTACAAACGGAAATTTGCCAGAATTTATTTTAAATTTGTCTTAAAAATTTATAAGATTGCTATTCCAATTTGTGCGCATATGTGGTAATATACTAAATATTTGAAAGAGCGGATAGACCTCTTGAAAAGTGGTCGTGAGGGATGTCCCAAAGCGGGCAGGGGAACCAGGCATCATCGCGGTGGTCTTATGACAGGATCTATCGGTCTTTCCAGTGTAACGCTGTTTTCCCGGCACAACAAAGTGATTGCCGCAGAGATCATTCCGGAAACGGAAAAAGAGCTGCGGAGAACACAGACAAAAGAAACATGTATGAGGAGATCAGCAAAATGAGCGGTCTGAGTATTGCGGTAGCCGGAACAGGATATGCCGATCTTTCGATAGCCGCATTGTCTGCACAGCACAATCCTGCAACGGCGATGGAGATCATGCCGGAAAAAGCAGAAAAAATCAATAAAAAAATTCCCTTAATCAGGATGAATATATGAAAAATATCCGGCAGAAAAAAACGCTTGACCTGACCGCCACACTGTACGGAACGGCAGCGTATTCTTCTGCTGATTTTGTTGCTACGGGTGTTTCGATGAACTGCGATGGTGAAAAGGACTTCTTTGACACTTCTGCTGTGGATGCAGTTAAGGAACTGGTTATTGAGCGTAATCCGGATGCGATCATGGCCATGCAATCCACAATGCCTGTTTGGTATGCGGCAAGTGTGAAGCATCACGGTGACAATCTCATCGTTCACGCCTGAGTTTCTTCAGGAAAAGCATGACATGACAATCCTCCTCCAAAACAAGCGGGAAATGGAACAAAGAGGCGCGGATATGCTGACGAAAAAAAGCGCCGGCAAACGCGAGTTCTGATTGACTCGGGGGGGGGTAATGATTATAATGTGTCTTAGTGGCTGTATCGAAAACCACATACGCACAATCCCATTGCTGCTTTTCATTGCAGCCCGGCTCGTTGAAAGAATGGCGGTTATATACTTTCCGCCGGCTGATGGAGTTCCGGAGCAGATAAAATGACGAGGCTATGGTTTATCACAAAGAAAGCTGGATATACCGGTTTCTAAGGAGAAATCAGATACGAAACGGCAAGTTTGGCGGCGATGACAGGATGGAAGGACCTGCCGAGCCTCCTCTCGCCGGCTTCGCTGACGATGCAGACTTTCCCGCCATACCGGATGATGTGTCGGTGTTTGCTCTGCAATCGCCTGTGGTTTAAGCCGTCACGGGGTTCGACAGTCATGAGGAAGGCCGCCTGGCCGCCGGGTTCAGGGTATGAGCCATGATTCGTAAATTAAACTAAATGAAAGAAAAAGTAGGGGAATTAAGAGTTATGAAAGGCATTATTCTTGCGGGAGGTTCAGGCACGAGGCTTTACCCGCTTACCGTTTGTGAATCGAAACAGATGCTCCCTGTGTATGACAAGCCGATGATTTATTATCCGCTGTCAACGCTCATGCTTGCCAGGATACGGGATATATTGGTTATTTCCACCGAGGATGATTTGCCCAGGTTTGAAAAATTGCTGGGAGACGGCAGCCGGTTTGGAATCAATTTGAGTTATGCCGTCCAGCCGTCACCCGACGGCCTGGCCCAAGCGTTCCTCATTGGCAGAGAGTTTATCGGCGACGATGCCTGTGCAATGGTGCTGGGAGATAATATCTTTTACGGCAACGGCATGTTCATGAAACTGCGGGAAGCCGTCAGGAATGCGGAGAAGAAGGATGTTGCCACGGTCTTTGGCTACTATGTCAATGACCCGAAGCGGTTCGGCGTTGTGGAGTTTGACAAAACGGGGAAGGCGCTGTCCCTTGAGGAAAAGCCCCAAAACCCCAAGAGCAATTACGCCACCACCGGGCTGTACTTCTATCCAGCGGGCGTGTATGAAATGGCCAGTCAGGTGAAGCCCAGCGAACGCGGCGAATTGGAGATTACCACACTCAATGAAATGTACCTGAAGGAGGACCGGCTGCGGGTGGAAATTTTTGGCCGCGGCTATACCTGGTTTGACTGCGGGACGATGGACAGCCTGCTGGAGGCGTCGCTGTTCGTCCAGATGATCGAGAAGAACCAGGGCATCAAGGTGTCCATCCCGGAGGAGATCGCCAGACGGCACGACTGGATCAGCGAGGAACAGCTGAGAGAGATGGCTGACCGCTACGGAAAAAGCGTATATGGCGACCATCTGCGGGATTTCCTGGACAGAAAGTTTTTGTAAGAACGGAGGAGCAGAGGATGGTAATCATCGTGACCGGCGGCGCCGGGTTCATTGGCTCTAATTTTGTGTTTCGTATGCTGGACGCGCATCCGGACGACCGTATCGTATGCCTGGACAAGCTGACCTACGCGGGCAATCTTTCCACCCTGGCGCCTGTGATGGAGCATCCGCAGTTCCGCTTTGTGAAGGCGGACATCTGTGACAGGGAAGCGGTATATCAGCTTTTCGAGGAGGAGCATCCCGATATCGTGGTTAACTTTGCGGCGGAGAGCCATGTTGACCGCTCTATTGAAGATCCGGGAATCTTCCTGCAGACCAATATCATCGGCACAAGTGTGCTGATGGACGCCTGCCGAAAGTACGGCATCACTCGTTACCATCAGGTTTCCACCGATGAAGTATACGGTGATCTGCCCCTTGACAGACCGGATCTGTTCTTCACCGAGGAGACTCCGATACACACAAGCAGTCCGTATAGCAGTTCGAAAGCATCGGCTGACCTTCTTGTCCTTGCCTATCACAGAACCTATGGTTTGCCGGTAACGATCAGCCGCTGTTCAAACAATTACGGACCGTATCATTTTCCTGAGAAGCTGATCCCGCTGATGATCGTCAACGCCTTGAACGACAAGCCCCTGCCGGTGTATGGGGAGGGGCTGAACGTCCGGGACTGGCTGTATGTGGAAGATCACTGCCGTGCCATTGACCTGATTATCCACAAGGGCAGAGTGGGCGAGATCTACAATGTCGGCGGTCATAACGAGATGAGGAACATCGACATCGTGAAGCTGATTTGCCATGCCCTTGGCAAGCCGGAAAGCCTGATCACCCATGTCTCAGACCGGAAGGGGCACGATATGCGCTACGCCATCGATCCCACCAAAATCCACAATGAGCTGGGCTGGCTGCCGGAGACGAAGTTTGAGGACGGCCTGCAAAAGACGATCTGCTGGTATCTGGATCACCGGGACTGGTGGGAGACCATCATCTCTGGCGAGTACCAAGACTATTATGATAAAATGTACACAAACAGAACATAAAAAGCAGGGATAACCAATGATGAGCGGAAAGTTGATTGTAATAGAGGGCCTTGACGGAAGCGGAAAGGCCACCCAGGCGGAGCGGTTGTATGAGACCTTATGCGGCAGAGGGATTCCCGTCAAAAAGGTATCCTTTCCCGATTACGAAAGCCCTTCGTCCTCCCTGGTCAAAATGTACCTGAGCGGGGAATTTGGCGCCCACCCGGATGACGTGAACGCCTATGCAGCCTCCAGCTTTTACGCGGTCGACCGTTATGCGAGCTACAAAAAGGGCTGGAAGGAATGCCTGGATACCGGAGGGATTGTGATTGCCGATCGGTATACCACATCGAACGCGGTGCACCAGTGTTCCAAACTTCCAAAGGAAAATTGGGACGAGTATTTAAACTGGCTGTTTGAGTATGAGTACAAACTTCTTGGTATACCGGAGCCGACGCTGACCCTTTACCTCCATGTAGACCCGGAGGTGAGCCAGCGGCTCATGAGCGGGCGGTACCAGGGCGACGAACAGAAGAAGGACATCCACGAACGGGATTTGGAGTATCTCAGACGGTCACAGGAAGCGGCAGGCTATTGTGTGGAAACTCTGGGCTGGCGCGTTGTGGAATGCTGCCGGGGCGGAAACATGAGAAGCGTGGAAGAGATACACGAGGATATTATGGCGTGTGTCTCCGGGGCACTGGATGTCACCGGTTTATGAGATGATATCATTCCTTGGTACCAAAGGACAGAAAAGTCCTGTCATGGCGGAAACCCTGAGAAGAAAATATAAAGAAGCTGTGCGCGCCTCCTTTTTATGCGTGCGGAGGGGTGCAGAAAACACAGGAGGAGAAAAGTTATGAATTCCAGTGAAAGCAGAATCAATGTCACGAAGTCTTCCATGCCTTCTTTTAAGGAGTACATGGAAGAACTGAAACCTGTCTGGGATAGCAGGTGGCTGTCGAACCGTGGCGCGGCTTCGGTAAAATTTGAGGATATGCTGAAATCTTACCTGAATGTCGAAAATCTGTATCTGTTCGCAAACGGACATGTTGCTATGGAGGTCCTGCTGAATTCGTTGTATTTGAAGGGTGAGGTAATTACCACGGCTTACACGCATTGCAGCACCACTCATGCGATTGTCCGCAATGGACTGACTCCGGTATTCGTTGACATTAATGAATCTGACTATCAGATCAACCCAGAACTAATTGAGGAGAAGATTACCGACAAGACGGTGGCCATTGTTGCAACCCATGTATATGGTTTCCTTTGCGATAATGAAGCGCTGATGAAGATTGCGAAAAAGCATAACCTGTTGCTGATTTACGATGCTGCCCACGCTTTTGGCGTTTATAAGAATGGTGTAAGCTCCGCAAACATGGGTGATGCGGCCATGTTCAGCACTCATGCGACTAAGGCGTTCCACACCATCGAGGGAGGCATCGTTTGCTATAAGGACAAGGAAATGTTCAAGGCCATGCCGAATCTTGTTAACTTCGGTTTTACATCTCAGGAAGAAGTGGATTATATCGGGACGAACGCACGGATGAATGAGTTTGAAGCAGTCATGGGCATTTGTAACCTGAGACATCTTGATGAAGAGATTGCAAAGCGGAAAGTGGCCGGAGACAGGTATTACGAACGGCTGTCCGGGGTGAAGGGGATTAAGCTGAACGAGATTCCATCTGACTTGAAATGGAATTATGCGTATTTCCCTGTGGTATTTGATGGATTTAAGAGCCGGGATCAGGTAAAGGCAGAGATGGAGCAGCATAACATCTTTGCCCGCAAGTATTTTTATCCGATCACCACACAGCTGGCTTGCTATAAAGGGGCGTATGGAACGGTTGGCCTTCCGGTAGCTTCTTATGTTGCTGACCATGTGCTTACCTTGCCGATGTATGCGGATATGACGGTAGAGGATGCAGACAGAATCTGCGATGTCATTCTTGGGTGAGGAGGTTCTGTTATGGGAAAAATCAAGGTAACAAAATGCCTGATAGAAGGGCTGTATGTAATTGAGCCAACAGTATTTGTCGATAACAGAGGCTATTTCTTTGAAACTTATAACCAGAATGATATGCATGAGGCGGGCTTGGATATGACTTTCGTCCAGGAGAACACTTCCAAATCCGTGAAAGGCGTTCTGCGGGGGTTGCATTTTCAGAAGCGGTATCCGCAGGGTAAACTGGCGAGAGTACTCGAAGGCGCTGTTTTTGATGTGGCAGTCGATTTGAGAAGTGAAAGCAAAACCTACGGACAGTGGTATGGGGTAGAATTATCCGACGAAAATAAGAAGCAGTTTTATATCCCGGAAGGGTTTGCCCACGGGTTACTGACGCTCACAGACGAAGCAGTGTTCTGTTATAAATGCACGGACTTCTATCATCCGGGAGATGAAGGCGGCATCGCCTGGAATGATCCGGAGTTGGGTATCGTGTGGCCAGGGGTTACAGGAATGTATCCGGGCAATGGATGCGCAGATGGATATTTACTTGACGGAAAAGAACTGATTTTAAGTGAGAAAGATCAGAATTGGCTTGGATTGAAAGCTACATTCCGTTTTTGAAAGGATGAAGAGGTGTTATCATGCAGGACATCACAGAATTAGCCTTGTCGGCTAAACTTGAAATTGCTGGATACATCAAGGAAGATACTCTGGAAACGGTAAATGCCCAGGTTCAGGAAGCCAATGTGAAAGACACCTTTTATACACGCTATGGGAAACGCTTCCTGGACATTATCATCGGGTTGCTGGGCTTTCTGATCAGCCTGCCGATCAATCTTATCATTGCGGTTGTGACGTTTTTTGATGTTGGACGGCCAATCATCTTTAAACAGCAGCGTGTTGGGAAGGATGAGAAGCTTTTTACCATCTATAAATTCCGCAACATGACCAACGATGTGGACAGCAACGGTGAGCTGCTTCCCCCCTCTGAGAGGGTGACAAAGTGGGGAAAGTTCGTTCGTAGGACATCCCTGGACGAGCTGCTGAATTTTGTCTCCATTATCAAGGGGGACATGAGCGTGATTGGCCCCAGGCCGATTATGGATTACTATGCGGCCCGCCTGAATAAACGGCACAAGGCAATTTACGCCGTCCGTCCGGGGCTGGAGTGTCCGACGCCTTATAAGGTAGACCATGTGCTGTCCTGGCAGGAGAGGCTGGATAATTACGTCTGGTATACGGAGCATTGCAGCTTCCTGCTGGACGTTAAGCTGATGTTCCGGGTGGTGTCGATGGCGTTTGACAGGAAAAGCACGGCGCAGCGCTCCAACGCCGGTCACGGCGGCCTGATGGGTTATGATCTGGAGGGGAACGTGATCTACACAAAGGCTGTGCCGGATCAGTATGTGGAAGCGTACCTGGAGCGGCACGGATATGAAAGCCTGGAGGACGCGATATTTGCAAGAACAGGAAGATTGGATACCCGGGTTGAGGAGAAGGCGCATGTCTGATAACTTAACTGAAAAATTTAATGCTGCTATTTATGACATTTCAAAAGCAAGTCTGCCTGCGGATGTTAAGGAAAAGGTCAGAGAATGCTTTCTGGACTATCTTTCCATTGTCATCGGCGGCTGCAAAACCAATTATGATGTAAACAAAAAATTTATTGAAGAAAATCACTTGACAGGTGATATTCATGCCGTGGGAATGAATGTATCTACGGATATAAGGACAGCAATATGTATTAATGCTTTTAATGCGCACATTTTAGAATTGGATGACAGTCACCGGGTTGCTATGACGCATCTGGGCGCTCCAATTTTTTCAGCGCTGCTGGGTGTTGGAGAACTGTATTGCTGCACATTTGATCAATTGCTTTGCGCTGCCGTTGTGGGTTACGAGGCGGCAATCCGGCTGGCAAATGCAATACAGCCTGGACACAAAAAGAGAGGGTTTCATGTCAGCGGAACCTGCTGTACGGTTGGCTGCGCGATGGGAATTGCCGCCATGTTGGATTACTCGCAGGACGAGATGTTAAATGTCCTAAGCGCTGCTGCAACCTCTGCAGCGGGACTTTTAGCGGTGATTTCGGGAAAATCAGAGCAGAAACCTTATAACATTGCCAATGCGGCGGTTGCGGGAACCAATGCGGCCCTGTATGGGAAGTATTTTGTCGGCGCGGTGGATATTCTGAATGATGCAAGAGGCTTTTTTCATGCCATGAGCGACCATGTCAACCCGGACAAACTGTTTGAAGAAGGATATGCAATCAGAGGCATTTATCAAAAATTGTATGCAGCCTGTCGTCACTGCCATGCACCTATGGAGGCAATGCTGCGCATAAGAAACGAAGATCGTTTTTCGGCCGATGATATTGTGGACATTGAAGTCAGAGTCTATGACCTGGCTGTTCTTGGGCATGACCATACGGTGATAAACGGTGTAAGTTCAGCCAAACAGAGCATTCCTTACGGAGTGGCAGTTGCGTGTATGTATGGGCAATGCGGAATAGAAGCATTTACAGAAGAACGAACAAAGGACGAGGCATTGCTTTCGCTTGTAAAAAAGGTTCGCGTTGTAGAGTCCGCTGAACTGTCGGCATTGGTTCCCCAGAAGCGGGCGGCTATTGTCAGTGTAACTCTGACGGATGGGAAACACTATAGCCAGCGTGTGGATTATCCGAAGGGGGAGCCGGAGAATCCAATTACAAAAGAAGAACTCTTAAATAAATTTGCTTCACTGGCGGGAAGCGCGGGCATGAATGATGACAGACGCAATCAGGTGCTGGATTATGTAGTTGATGAAAAAAATAAACCAATCATTCAATTAGTTCAATTACTGCAGGATTTTTAAGGAGGATACAGGATACAATGAAGGAAACAAGAGCTTTTTTGAAGTCGATCGGCATGCCAGAGGGCGATTTGTATAGCCTTCCCACGTCGGAAAAACGGTTCCGCGATGGCGGACAGTATCGCTTTGAGGTTCCGGGCATCCAGGGGCCCAAGGTAATGGAAGTCCTGCTGGAGACCATGGACAAGTACGGGATCTGGCTGCATCGGGTGACCCAGACCAAGGGAATCATGATGCTGACGGATAATGAAATTATGGAAATGGTGAAGCTGGCAAAAGAGGCGGAAACCGACCTGATCCTGGCGATAGGGCCGAGAGCGACAACGGACACCAGCGCATCCGTACATACCGAGGAGGGGGTGCGTATGGGGTACCGTCTCCGTGGTCAGGAGCAGATCGTCCGGGCAATCGAAGATGTAAAACGCGCGGTGGCCCTGGGGTGCCGCTCCTTCCTTGTCTATGATGAGGGATGCCTTTGGGTGCTTGGTGAAATGAGGAAAGCCGGGGAGCTTCCCGCAGATTGCCATTTCAAAGTCTCCGCTCACGCCGGGCACGGGAATCCCTGTTCCGCGCATGTTCTGGAGATGCTTGGCGCCAACTCCATCAACCCCGTGCGTGATATTCAGCTTCAGATGCTTGCGTCCATGCGGGCGGCAATTGACGTTCCGATCGACATCCACACGGAGAACCCGAAGTCTACAGGTGGGTTCATTCGCCATTATGAGGTCCCAGAGATGATTCGTGTAGCGGCTCCGATTTATTTAAAGACCGGTGGGTCTGTTGCTGCCACTCACAGCTGGGACAGCACCGAAAGCGATGCAAAACAGCGTGCAAAACAGGTCAGCCTGGTGAAGCGCATGATCGATACCTACTATCCGGAGGCAATTCAGTCGCCGAAAGGAAGTATTAAGTAAGTACAGGTTCCTGGAATCAGAAAAGTGAGATTAAATTGTGGCATACATAACGATTGATAGCCTGCGGAAAACAACAAACGAATTGCTGGAGACATGGGGCGTGCCCAGATGCCAGGCGGAAATTATCACGGACACAATTGTATATGCGCATACTCATGAAAAACATACTCACGGTATTACGAGAATGCCCATTTACAAGAAGAAGATAGAGGAAGGCAATATGTCTGCCGAAACGACACTGGAGCGTAAAGTGGATTTGCCTTCACTGACTGTGTTGCGGTGCAATAACGGTTTCGGTCAGGTCGCTGCCTGCCAGGGCATGAAGATTTGCATTGAGAAAGCCCGTTCCACCGGTATGGCTGCTGTTTTTATCAGTGACAGCAATAATTTCGGAGTAGCCGGATATTTTGGGGAAATGGCAGCGAGAGAAGGCATGGTTGGGATTGTTATCACGGCTTCCGGGCCGGCAATCGCGCCCATGGGTGGCGAAAAGGCAATCTTTGGAACGAACCCGGTCTGTTTTGCGTTTCCTGCTTCGGAAGAGAATATCATCCTTGATATGGCAATTACTGAGGCGGCACGAGGGAAGATTCGTCTTGCGGAGAAAAACGGGGAGAAGATTCCCACGAACTGGGCGGTCGATAAAGAGGGAAATCCGACAGATGATCCGGCAAAAGCACTTGAAGGAACCATGCTTGCAATCGGCGGTGTAAAGGGCTTTGGCCTTGCAATGTCTTTTGATATTCTGGCCGGCCTTATGAGCGGTTCCGCTTTCGGGGGGAACATTAAAACGCTCGCTGCAAGTGATGGCCCGTCCCGTCATGGGCATATGCTGGTGGCAATCGATTTGAGACAAATGATGTCGCCGGAGGAATATAACAGAAAAATCAGTGAGCTTATTTCAAACGTGAAGCTGTGTGGAAAGCCCGGTGCGATTATGATGCCAGGGGAGCGTTCGGCCGCAAAAGCAAGGAAAAACAGAGAAACAGTTCTGTTGGATGACAGGCAGATAAGAAATTACAACCAGTTGGCAGCGGACTGCTTGATTTCAAACCAACTGGTGTCGGTTAAGGCAGGGAAAACACAACATGGAACGTAAAGTGGCAATTGTTTTAGGCGGGACAAACCCGCATGTATCGCTCATTAATAAACTCAAAAAACGGGGTTATTATACGGTGCTGGTGGACTACTTGCCCAATCCGCCCGCAGCTGCAGTGGCAGACGAACATATCCAGGAGAGTACGCTGGATAAAGAGTTGGTGGCAAAAATAGCAAAAGAGCGAAATGCTTCCATTATTATAACCACCAACATTGACCAGGCGAATGTAACTGCGTGCTATGCGGCAGAGCAGAATGGGCTGACACCTCCTTATTCTTATGAAACGGCGTTAAATGTGACTGATAAATCCCGCATGAAAAAGATTATGTGGGATAATGGCATACCAACGTCCAAATATGTGATTGTGACAGACCCGGAGGAAGCATTAAAAACAGAAATCAGGTATCCGTCTGTTTTGAAGCCGACGGACAGCAATGGGTCAAGAGGCGTGCATCGCGTTAATGATGAGCAAGAGCTCAGATATTTCTTCCCTTCTGCGAAAGAGGCCAGCAGGAATCAAAAAGTTGTTGTTGAAGAATATGTGACAGGGACGGAAGTCAGCTTTTACTATTACATTCAAGACTATATGGCCTACTTTATTGACGGGTATCAAAGGTATAATTTCAGAGGAAGAGATAATGATGTGATTCAGAGTACCGGCGTGGTTTTTCCGGCAGGGATTGACGAGGCCTCCTATCACCAGATGCATCAGATAGCGAACCAAATTGCGAAGGCATTTAAACTGAATAACACCGCTTTGTTTATCCAGGCAATTGTAAATGGGGACGGAGTATATGTACTTGAATTTGCTCCGCGTATCGGAGGCGGACTCAGTTACAGAGTTATGGAAAGGGACTGCAAATTTGACCTGATTGAGGCGGAAATAGACTCTTTTGAAGGAAAACGTGTGAATCTGAGTTCAGTATGGCCGGAGTATTATTCCGGGATTCTAAATATATATTCACCCGGCATCGTTATGGGTAGGATTGACGGAGTCGATAAAGTGCTGGAAACAGAAGCCGCCAGCGAGTTTTATCAGTATCGCCTGAAAGGCGCTGAAATCAGTGGAGATATGTCTTCCGGCAGTCGTGCAGGTGCGTTCCTGATTCATGCAAACAGTCTGGATCAAATAAAAAAATGTGTAAGGTATATCAATGAAAATGTAGAGGTTTATGACATAAACGGGCGTTGCGCCATGAGACACGACATTTACGATGTGTGGAACGAGGAGTAAAAGAAAATGAGACATCATAAGTATAATCCGAGTTTTAAGTTCGCAAAAGAACCGGAAGATTTCAATAAGTATACGGAACGTGATATGCTGCAATATACACTCGGTGCAACGATGTATATGCCTGGTATAAAGGATTTCACCAATGCGATTTTGACCAGTAAATATCCGGGCCTGACATCCATGGTTATGTGCTTTGAGGATGCCTGCAGGGAAGAGGATGTTCCGGCGGCTGAAAAAAACTGTATCCATCTGTTGGATGAGATTAATAAGGCACTTGATAAGGGAACTTTCGATTATGAGAACCTTCCGCTGCTGATTTTTCGTGTCAGGTCTGTGGAGCAGTTTAAAGAGTTTGGAAGGATGCTCAGACCAGAGCATATTAGACTTATTACCGGCTTCAATTTTCCTAAATTTAACTCGGTTAACGGCGCCAGATATATGGGGCTTCTGGACGAATTTAATGGGAAATTTGGCGAGGTCTTATATGGTATGCCGATTCTCGAGGATAGGAGGGTCGCCTATAAAGAGCATCGCATGGAAGAATTGATTGCAATTAAAAGGATACTTGATGAGCGTAAGGAGCTGGTTTTGAACGTCCGTATCGGCGCTACTGATTTCTCTGCAATCTTTGGAGCAAGGCGTGATATTAATTACACCATTTATGATATTATGACGGTTCGGGATATCTTGATGGATATTTTGAATGTCTTTACAAGAGACAATGATTACACGGTTTCAGGTCCGGTGTGGGAGTATTTCCGAATTAACAAGAGCATGAAATTCCAAGAGCACCTTCCGGACATCAGCCTGAAGGAATCACTGCTGAAACGGGAGCCTCTGGTCAATGATGCGGTTGATGGTTTGATGCGTGAATTGATTCTGGATAAAGCAAACGGATTTGTTGGGAAAACGATCATTCATCCTACGCATATCAATTTTGTCAACGGAATACAGGCTGTCACAAAGGAAGAGTTTGAGGATGCAAGTCAAATACTGAATACCAGCGGTGGGGTTATAAAAAGCGGTAATGCGAACAAGATGAATGAGATTGGCCCCCACCGAAGATGGGCGGAACGTATTATGATGCGCTCCCGTGCGTATGGCGTGATTGAGAGCGAAGGAGAATATCTGAAGCTGTTTGGGATATAACGGTGCAAATAGAAAAGCAGACACTAACGGAAAATGGGGAAAAGAAATGAATTCTCATACAATTACGAAAAAAATGCAGAAGCTTTTGAATATCAGTGATTATAAGAATGGGAGGGTTCTTTCCTTCATTTTGTTGAAAGCGATAGCTGCCTGTCTGATCACTAATTCGCACTATGATACCGTTTATCCAATTTCGGCCATTGCAACCGGAGGGCTGTTCGGGGACATCCTGTTCTTTATTGTATCGGGATTTGTTTTATGTAAACCAACGGAGCAGAAATTTTTGCCATGGTATTGGAAAAGAATCAAGAGAATTTATCCTGCGGTACTGATTGGCGTTGTATTCAATCTTCTTACAGGTGCAAGGTCAATGAGTGGGTGGAACTGGTTTACAGCCTTTATTTTCCCGACTGTATTTGTGTTTGTAGGGTCTATTGTATTCTTATATATACCGCTGTATTTTGTAAATAAAATATCGGACAAAAAAACCTACATTTTTACAATTGCTGGAGTGATAGTCCTGTATCTTATCTGCTACGTATTTGTTCTGGACAAAAGCTCTTACCAAATGGACAATACAAAGAACGCGATGATACTTTTCCCATACTTCCTGGGAATGTTGTATGGAGGTTATTTACGCAAATTTTCTCTGTTTCCAAAAGAAAAATGGTGTACGCCAGTATTTTGGGGCCTGTCGATCGCTCTCTTTGGGGTGTATATCTGCATCAATTACTGCATAAAAGGGAACAGCGAACTGTATCAGTATCAGATTCTTGTGCCAATGGTATTATTGCCGGCCGCCGAGCTGTTTACCTGTGCGATATATTCATTGGAAAATGTACTTACTAAGATTCCACATGCTGTCATGTCAGTTATTAATTTTATCGCTGCATTAACCTTGGAAATTTATTTGGTTCAAAGACCAATCATTCTGGCGCTGGATGAACTTCCTTTCCCGGTGAACTGGATTTTGATTACTGCATCAATTTTGGTTTTTGCAGTTGCGTTAAAGGCATTAGTCAATCTGCTCGGCATGGGAATTGGACATATAAACAACCGAAGGGGTGAGAGACGTGAGAATGGTAACAACACCAATCAGTGAGGAGACCGCAAGAGACCTGCACATTGGCGAACAGATTCTCATATCCGGCTATATCTATTGCGGACGGGATGCGGTGTTGCCGAAAGTCTGCAAACTGATCGAATCCGGAGAAATTGCAAATACGGATATTCATTTGCAGGGCAGCGTAATTTTCCACACGGCGGTCAGCCCTGCCGGCGTGGGGCCTACAACCAGCGGCAAGGTGGAAATCGAGGGCAGCTTTGAGACGCTTTCCAGGGCAGGCGTGAAGCTCCACCTTGGAAAGGGCGCAATTAAGCCGGAAACCGTAAAAATGTTAGATGAGCAGAATGCAGTCTACGCGGTCATTCCACCGGTGACGGCGCTTCTCGGAGAGAACACCCTGGAAACAAGGCTGGTGGCCTTTCCGGAGTTGGGAATGGAAGCGCTGTATGAGCTGAAGGTGAAGGATTATCCGGCCATCATTGCGGCGGCAAAGGGAAAGAGCATCTACTGATGACCAGAGGAGAAAAATAAAACCGTTAAATCGAATGCTCCAAAAGGGGTTGTACATAAGGAGTTTTGAGAGAATGACAGTTGACAGAGCGATTGTAGAGAAGGTCAGCGACACGCTGGTGCGTGCCGGGTCTACCTTTCTGCCAGATAAGAAAGAAGCCTATCGAAAGGCGATAGAGAAGGAAACAAATCCTCAGTCCAAATGGGTGATGGAGAAGGTTCTTGAGAATGCGGAGGCTGCGGAGAGAAACCACAGCCCACTCTGCGACGATACCGGTATACCGCATATCGTGTTGGAAATCGGTGAAAATGCTGTGGTAACGGGAGGAACTCTGGAATCCGTAAGAGAAGGCGTCCGTCAGGGGCTGCGGAAGCTCCCCGGAAGGCCGATGGCGGTGAAAGGAACGGATGAGCAGCGGATCGCCCAGTCCCAGGGGATGTACGAAGACCCCGGAATGCTGGATGCAGCCCCCATTCTGATTCGCCGCACAGAGGAGGATGTCGTTCGGGTTCATGTGCTGATGTTCGGCGGAGGGCCTGCCATTCAGGGGCATACACATAGAGTGTACCATAAGCACGGAACGGAAGCAGTATTCGGTCAAATCGTAGAATGGGCGAAGGAATCCACGAAGAACCTCGGATGCTCCCCGTGTACGCTGGCGGTCGGCGTTGGCCGTTCCCATTATGAGGCGTCCTCCCTGATGCTGCAGGCATTGGTGGACGGAAGATATGACATGCAGTCTGACATGGAACAGGAGATCACCCGCAGGGTAAATGAGTCTCAGGTGGGCGCACTTGGGCTTGGCGGAGATACAACGGTGCTGGCGACGTTTATGAAGGTTGGCCCACAGCGGGCAAGCGGTGTGAGAATCGTATGTATGAGGCCGTGCTGCTGCTTTGAGCCAAGAATCGCGTCCTGTGAACTGTGAACTGGAAAGAGGTGTGGTATGATGTCACTTAAGAGCATAATTAAACATTACTGCCCGGATTTCTATCCTCTGCGGAGGTTCCTTGCAAGGGTGAAATCGTGGAAGACCAATCGGTATAGAATTTCCCGCACAGATGTGCTTGCCGTTGAGCGCGATGACAGCCTACAGGAGAAAGTTGTCAACCAGGCTGTAAAAAAATGGCCGGAGCAAAGTAAAAGTCTGTCGGAAAAGGTGGATTGGCTGTTTGAAAATGCGCCTGACTATCAAGTGAGAGAGGATTTTGATGCAATCAGGCGTGATATGTATTTCTGTTTCTTTGCCTATGGCTTTCAGCCGGATGAATATTTATATTTTGAGCTGGGAAAAAAGAAGCCGGATGAGCGAAGGGAGTATGTGTCTGACCTGGATCGGATACGATACAGCTGCCAGATGAATGATGTTATTGCGTGTGATCTGTTGAACAATAAATGGAGAACCTATGAGAAGTTTTCCAAATATTTTCATCGTGAGGCAGTATCGGTTGTTCAGAGTGAGGACTATGCGGCATACGAGAAATTTGTACGCAGACATCCGGTTTTTGTAAAAAAGAAAGTGAATCTCTCCCGTGGCCAGGGCGTAGAGTTGGTTGACTTGGAGAACCTGTGCAGTTCGACCGGACAGACCACGAGGGGGTACTTTGAGACTTTGATCGCGGACGGTCGCTACATTCTGGAGGAAAAACTCCAACAGGGGCAGGAACTGGCAAAGATCAACCCCTCCTCTGTAAACACTGTGAGATGCCTGGTGTTCAATTGTCGAGATGGAGTAAAAGTGAAGTATTGCTTCCTTCGGGTCGGCAGAGACGGTTCCTTTGTAGACAATAGTGGGGCAGGCGGGATTGAAGTAGGCATTGACATTGAAACGGGCCGCCTGAACACAGAAGGGTTTGACAAGTTGGGGCGTCGATATAAACAGCACCCGAATACGGACGTTCTGTTTCAGGACTATTGTCTGCCTGAGTGGGACAATTTGCTTGCGCTGTGCAGAGAATTGTCCAGTCAGATCCCGTCGGTCAAATACGTGGGCTGGGATATTGCCTATGGAGTGGAAGGCTGGACGCTGATTGAAGGGAACGGCATGGCACAGATGACGGGTCCACAGATTGTATGGCGGAAAGGGATAAAAGCAGAGCTGAAGCGGACGATGAGCAATATGGATTTGATGTTCTGAGTTCACTCTGCGGCTTCCCTTTGACTCTGATATGAGTAGATGAAGCAGGACGCTTGTGGAGGGACAAGTATTATGGAAAACAAAGAAGCATACTTCAGCAATCCGGCTGTACGCAGTCTGGCAGATGAAATGGAATATTCTAGAACGCTTCTTTGCCTGGATATCCTCAAGTGCAGGTTTTTGTATGGGATGTCGACTTCGTTTTATCTGACGATCGGGTTTTATAAAATGAATCACGCTGAAAGAGTTCGCGTTCTGACAAGCCGAAAACGGGACCGAATTTTGAAAAAAATGAACACATCGAAGGAATGGAAAAGCATTCTGGATAATAAAGCGTTGTTCAATCAGCGGATGTCTGCGTTTATCCACAGAAAGTGGCTGTATGCCGGCGAATCATCAGAAGAGCAGGTTAAGGGTTTTCTGAACTGCTTTGATCAGGTGATTGTAAAGCCTGCCCATGGGGAAAAAGGGAAGAATGTTTATGTTGTCTCATGCGAAACAGCGTTGCGGGAATTTGATTCCTTTTATCGGCAGATTCTGAAGGACGATGCCATTCTTGAGGAACTGATCGTGCAACATGAAGCGGTGAAGGCGTTGAATCCGACCTCTGTCAACACGATCCGCATCGCAACCGCAAGAGACCCCCAGGGAGAGGTTCATATCATTGGAGCCAGCCTTCGGGTCGGTGGGAAAGGTGCGGTCGTAGACAATCTACATGCCAGCGGCGTGCAGTACCCAATTGATCCGGGCAGCGGAACAGTGATTGGCGGCGGCGTCAACTACGCAGGGCAACGGGATATTTACTATCACCCGTCAACGAATTGCAAGGTAATTGGCTTTGTCATCCCCGGTTGGGAACAGATCCTGGCCTTTGTGCAGCGGGCTGCAGCAATCCCAGAAGGCCTCCGTTATATTGGATGGGATATTGCAATCACACCGGATGGATGCGATTTGGTGGAAGCGAATGCGACACAAGGGTGTAACGGTATCCAGCTTGACGGCAAGGGAAAGTATTACCTGCTGAAAAAGTATGTGTGACGACAGATAAGGTGGAGGGCAGAGAACATGAATCTAAAAAAGACGGTTCGGTGCGCGACCAAAAAGTACCAGGAGCAGCGGAAGAAACAGCTGTACTTCTCCAGAGTAAACCAGGTGATTCGCAGCAGTGATCCGCAGCTCCCCGATTTGAGTGAGAGCGAAAAAAACGAAATCAAAACCTTTTGGAGTGGTTATGGTATTGACACGCCATACCAGTGGCATCGGCTATTCTACGGAAAAACCGGGATGAAAGTGCCGGAATTTGTGGCTGTCCCTGTATTTAATCTGCAGATTCGTCCGGCAATGAATCGTGCGGAGTTTGCAGGGGTTTGGAGTGATAAGTGTTATCTGGATAAATTTATCACGGAGAAAACGGCGGAACCGGTACTGAGAAACGTGAACGGGCGGTTTTTGGATCGGGATTTTCAGCTTATCTCAACGGAAAAAGCCCAGACCATTCTTGACGGGCACAAAGAAGTCGTTGTGAAACCGTCCACATTTACCCATACCGGCATGGGTGTGAAGCTTCTCAGAGGGTCGCTTGACCTGGCAACGATCATGTCCGAATACAAAAAAAATTACATCATCCAGCTACCGGTGAAGCAGCATCCTTGTTTTGCACAGTTGAATGAATCTTCCGTGAATACGATCCGAGTAAACACGGTTCTGTTGGATGACGAGGCGTATGTGATGTCCTCGTTTGTCAAGGCGGGGAAAACTGGGGAATTTGCTGATAACGCCGGAGAAGAGCGCATGTTCATTGGGATAACGGAAGATGGGCATTACAGGGAGTATGCAGTTGATCCGAAACTGAACATTTATCAGCGGATACCCTGCGGATTTCAGTTTGCGGGGGAAGAGGTTCCCTTTTACGATGAGATTTGCGCGGCGGCGGTCAGAGCGCATAAATGCATCCCTCATTTTGGATTTGCCTTCTGGGACATCTGTGTCGATGCAGGGGGTGATCCAGTCATCATCGAGGCGAACCTGAGAAATCCCAGTGTCACTATTGCGCAGGCCACGGGCAGCCCCTTCCTGGGAAGGTATACGGATCAAATTATGAATTATATCCACAGACATGAGGCATAAAGGAAAGCAATGCGATATCTGTGCAGAACAATAAAAGGAGAGCAGTATGAGGTTAACCAGTAAAGTAAGAGTGAATGCGGATTTTCTTGCACAGCTCAGCTTCGTTCTTTATTTTTCGTCCTCTACAGTACGGATGATTGTGAACGGAATTTTTGGTACCGGAAACCTTTCCACGTTCATTTACAGTGCGATTATCTATTTACCCCTGTTGGTGGCCTGTGTTAAGAACCCGCAGGAGTATGTAAAGCTTGACTTTTTCATCCTGTATTTCGCTGTTCTGCTTTTTTTTCTGCTGACATATCTGATTCACCCGGAGTACGGCTATTACTATGGCCGCAGCGAGTTCGGAATATGGGATCACGTCCTGAACCCATACAGAGGAATCTATGCATACTGGTTTATCAGACTGTTTAACGATCCAAAAAAAATACTGAAAAATCTGCGGATCTCCGGTTGGTTTACAATGGCGTATTTTTTCGTGGCCTTTTACATTGCCATGCAGAGGGGATACTGGACCGGCATAGTTGGGCAGGAAAGCTCTGTCCAACTGAGCTATAGTCTGTCTTTTGGGTACAGCGTATTGCCGTTCGCTCTGATTTTTCTCTATTTGGCGCTGAAAACGGGGAACAAGCTTGATCTTGCAGGTGCTGTGATCGACATAGCGTTCATCTTTGTGGGCGGTTCCAGAGGACCGATCCTCTTTCTGGGTATCTTTGGAATCCTGTATATTCTAACGGAACTCAGAGCAAGGAAAGTCAGGTATAAAGGAGTGATATTTGGCATCATCGCAGGGGTGACAGTGTTCCTCTACAGTGCATTCAGTGCTGTGTGTACGACATTGAATTCTCTGCTGTCGTCCATAGGGGTGCAATCACGGTTTCTTACTATGCTGGCAGAGGGAACGATTACTACCGACACTGGGCGGAATCAAATCTGGACCACAGCAATACAGATGATAAAAGAGTGGCCATGGGGGTATGGCGCGATGGGGTCGCGGCACGTCCTTTCCAAGATCATCATTGCCGGTTATCCACACTCCATTGTTTTGGAATTCCTGATTGACTTTGGCGTTGTGCTTGGTTCGATTTTCCTTGTCGTGATGGCGTATCATATTATTCGGATGGTGTTCTTTAACAAACAGGAAGCGTGGCGTGGACTCTTTTTGATTTTCTTCAGCTCCGCCTGCGCACTGTTCATTTCCATGTCATTCTGGTCTGTTTCGACTTTCTGGTGCTGCTTAGGACTTGCCGTATCGAAGCATCTACTTGACAGAAGAAAAAGAATCGTTGTAAAGTTCAGATAACCTGTTCTGATAGCAGGGTGCTTTTACCGGGGCTTAACCTCTTAAAAGGCGGAAGGAATGCACATCAAAATCCTTCTTTGATTGGTGACCTGGCGACAGGATGGAGATTTTTATGAAGAAGAATAAAAATGTGGAAGAAAACAAAAAACCGGCTGGTTCCAATGTAGTTGCAAAAGCCGGCATATGGTTTACGGTCTGTAATTTTGCGTTTCGAGGCATGGCTTTTTTCACGGTGCCGATTTTCACAAGGCTGCTGACAAAGGTGGAACTGGGCAGTTTCAGTAACTATTCCTCATGGATTACGATTCTGATGGTGCTCACTTCATTAGAGCTTTACGAGTCTATCGTTCGTTCAAAAGTTGAGTTTGAGGAGGATATAGACAGCTATATATGGTCAATTCTTTCCTTTTCCACCCTTTTCACGCTGGTTTTATATGTCTTTGCAGTACTGAACATTTCCTTGGTGTCAGATTGGCTGCAAGTGGAGCCGAAGTACATCCATTTGATGTTTCTGTATTTTCTGACATCACCGGCGTACAGTATGCTGATCACCAAACACAGGGCGTTTTATCACTATAAACTGTTTGTTCTGATTACGGCGATCGTCACCTTGTCTTCCACGGCGCTGTCAGTGACCTTTGTGTTGACATTTGAGGATAAACTTTGGGGACGTGCCCTTGGCCAGTATTTGCCCAGCATTATTGTGGGTGGTGTAATATTGATCTACCTGGCGTTCAAGGGGAAACATATCAAGCTGCAGTATTGGAAATATGCTCTGGTGATTTGCGTCCCCCTGGTACCGCATACGTTGTCGGCACAGTTGCTGAGTTCCAGTGATAGAATTATCCTGACCCAGCTCTGCGGATCAGAAATAACAGCGTTTTATTCTGTCGCCAGCAGCTGCTACCACATCACGACAATCCTAATGAACTCCATGAATAAGGCATGGACGCCGTGGCTGTTTGACCAACTGAAACGGAATAGGTATGAGAAGATAAGATCTTTTTCCAAAGCATATATTTTGATTTTCGCAGTATGTGCATGGGGCGTTATGTTAATTGGACCTGAACTGATCTATATCTTTGGGGGAACAGCCTATGCGGTTTCCGTCTATTGCCTTTTGCCGTTGATGACGAGCTGCATTATTCAGTTTATCTATTTGTTTTATGTGAATGTGGAATTTTACACGAAGAAAACGGTTGCCACAGCGATGGCAACTATGACCGCCGCCGCGCTGAATATTGTGTTGAATTTTGCTTTCATCCCGATCTTCCCGGAATATGGCTACGTTGTGGCTTCCTATACGACATTAGTGGGGTATTTTGTGTTGATGTTGATTCACTATTTCATTGTGCGGCAAAGAGGACTGGCTCATATTTACGATACAAAATTCTTTGTGTTGTTGGCGCTGACGGCATTGCTGATAATGGGCGTAATAAATATGCTTTATCAGCATACAATACTCCGCTATATTATTACGCTGGTTTATGGCGGCATTTTGCTCTGTTTTTTGCTGAAGCACAAAGATGAGATCGTGAAGTTTTTCAAGAAAGGGGGATGAGAAAAAGCACTTGCATGAGTAGTAGGCATAAGACATAATCGACAAAAAGATTGGAGGTATTAACAATCATGTTAACGAAAAATCGGATCCTTGCAATTTTGACAGCAGTGGTACTGCTGTTCAATGTGATTCCTATCCCGGTGTATGCCGTAACTTCCACATTGGCAATCACGAGTCAGCCTCAGGACGTCACGGCAGACGTGGGCGACCTGGTTTACTTTACGGTGGAGGCTACCGGCAGTGGCCTGACCTACCAGTGGCAGTACTCCTCCACGGGAACGAAGTGGACAAACAGCTCCAACAAAACCGCGAAGTGTGGCGTCACTGTGACCGCCGCGAAGAACGGATATCTGTATCGTTGCATCATCACCGATGAGAACGGGGACAGCATCACCTCCGATACGGCGACGCTCACTGTCAATGTGCTTGCCATTGTGACGCAGCCGCAGGACGTCACGGCGAGCGTGGGTGACTTGGTTTACTTTACGGTGGAGGCTACCGGCAGTGGCCTGACCTACCAGTGGCAGTA
>JAJQCB010000215.1:22724-28043 GCA_021203005.1 Clostridiales bacterium
TGGTTTACTTTACGGTGGAGGCTACCGGCAGTGGCCTGACCTACCAGTGGCAGTACTCCTCCACGGGAACGAAGTGGACAAACAGCTCCAACAAAACCGCGAAGTGTGGCGTCACTGTGACCGCCGCGAAGAACGGATATCTGTATCGTTGCATCATCACCGATGAGAACGGGGACAGCATCACCTCCGATACGGCGACGCTTTCCATATCCTCAATCAGCATCACGGTGCAGCCGGAGGATTGGACTGGCTCTATCGGAAGTCTGTCGTATTTCTATGTTGAGGCAGAGGGAACGGATCTGACGTATCAGTGGCAGTTTAGCTCCAACGGCGGCACAACATGGACCAACAGCTCTACTACCGGTAAAGTCTATCGCACAACGATTCGGGAATCCTACGATGGGCGACTCTTCCGTTGCATGATCTACAACGAGGATGGGGACACTGTATACTCCAATACCGCCCAACTGCTCGCTTCGGATGCCTTCGCAATCGTTGTCCAGCCGGAGGATCAATATGGTGCCTTTGGGGAAACGGTGTACTTCCACGTCCAGGTGGGCGGAACGGATGTGACCTACCAGTGGCAGCAAAGCGATGACGGGACCGAAGATTGGACTGATATGGATACCACAACGGCCACCGCTGCTCGGCTGCAGTTGTCTGTTGGCCTATCCACCATTGGAAAGTATTATCGATGCGTCATCACCAACGGAGACGACTCGATGCTTACAAGCGATGCGGTGCGTGTCCTGTGCAACGAAAGTGGATTTGTTTCCTATGGGAGCAATTATTCCACCTACTATATTGATTCGGACGGAACAATCCACACCGGGGGGCTGACGATAGGAGACAATACATATTACTTCTATTCCAACGGTATCATGGCACGGGGAATTACAAAGAAAGATGGATCTCACATTTATCTGGACTTTGAAACAGGTGTCCAACAGGTTGGGATGATCGAAGTTGGCATTGATAACTATATGTATTTCTCCGAGACCGACGGAGCCGCATATACAGGGCTGCTGGAAGTAGACGGTTATCTGTATTACTTCTCTGAAGATGAATCGACTGTGGGCGTTGCCCTGTCCGGTTTCCAGGAAGTGGACGGAAACACCTATTACTTCGATGAATCCACGAAGCGGGCTGTCACCGGCTTTGTTGAAGTCAATGATTACACTTACTATATGGGCAGCGACTACGTAATGGTGACAGGTATGCAGCTGATCGATGGTGAGCTGTACTATTTTGATGACGCAGGAAGGATGAAGTCCGGCCTGACGACGATGAGCGATGGAACCCGCTACTATTTTGACGAAGAGACTGGCACCGCGATCCAGGGCTTTGTCACCATGGCGAACGGAAGAACCTATTATTTTGACGGAGCAAATGGGGGCCTGACTGGTCTGCAGACAATTGACGGTAGCCTGTACTACCTCAGTAGCAGCAGCATTGTTCAGACCGGTCGGTATACCATCGACGACGCTATCTACCTCTTTGACGAGGACACCGGAGCGGCAGTCAGCGGATGGACAGAATACACCAGCAGCGCAGGGAATACGTATACGATGTACTTTGACCCCGATACCTACACCGCGGTGACCGGATTCCAGACTATCGACGGCAAAACCTACTACTTCAGCCCGACAAATGGGTTCATGAGAACGGGTAGTGTTAACATCGACGATGTCTCGTACTACTTTGACCTGGATACCGGCGAGCTGGCGACAGGCTTTATGACCAGACAAAACGGACACACGTATTATTATACGAACGGACAGGCTACGCTTACCGGATTGCAGGATATCGATGGAGTACTCTACTACTTCAGTTCCTCCGGGTACCTGTTGAGCGGACGGCAGCAGAGCGGCGATTACTATTATATGTTTGACGCCGTCAGCGGCCAGGCAGTCACCGGTTGGTGGACATATATCACCAGTTCCGGCACAGCCTACAGATCGTATTTTGATCCTGAGACCTGCCAGGCTGTGACAGGGCTGCAGACCATTGACGGAGAAACCTATTATTTTAGCGCAAGTGGCTATATGCAGGTGCTGAGCAGGACCGTTGATGGGACAAAGTACTACTTCGATCAGGCGACCGGCGCGGCGTATACCAGCGGTAGCGCAGCATCCAACGGGAATACCTGGGAAACGATTGACGGAGAATGCTACTATTATGATATTTATGGGGAGCCGGTTACCGGTCTCTACACGATTGAAAACAAGCTGTATTATTTCGACAAAAGTGGTGTAATGCAGACTGGTCTTGTTACAGCAGATGATAGCAAGACCTATTACCTGACGGACGCAGGCGCGCTGACGGGTTGGCAGGAGATCGATGGTGAAAATTACTATTTCAGCACCGTGGACGCCACTATGATCACTGGTTTCTGCAATATCAGCGGAAGTGCGTATTACTTCGGAGAGGACGGCATTCAGAAGTTTGGTTGGCTGGAGTTGTATGCGGGTAAAAAGAGCTATTTCGATGAAACAGACGGGCTTGTGACCGGCCTGTATGAAATCGATGGCTTTACCTACTACTTTAACAGCAGTGGAGTTATGATGACTGGTATCATTTCTGTGGCGGATGACACGGTATACTTCTTCGATGAAACCGGTGCCCTGCAGAACGGTATGGTATCGTACAAAAACAGAGTGTACTATTTTGACCCAGACACCAACGAGCAGGTCACCGGATGGGTCGAAATCGACGGCAGCGAGTATTATTTCAGCCCCACCTCTGGCGCCATGCTCACAGGGTTGAGAGTGATCGATGACCGATACTACTATCTGAACACCGACACGGGCGCGAAGGAAACCGGCATGATCAGCTATGGCGGAAAAATTTACTATCTGTCTGAAGATTCTGATGACGGTCTGCTTTACGGACTTACGGAAATTAATGAAAAGACCTATTATTTCAGTTCCTCCGGTTATGCGGTTACCGGCTACCTGTTTCTGGACGAGGTGCGTTACTACTTTGATCCTGACACCGGTGCATCGGTCAGCGGCGTGTATTGGATCAGCAGTAAGGTGGCATATGCATTTGTCGCAGGCGGCGGATACGAGACAGGCCTGGTAGAAGATAACGGAAAAACCTACTACTTTAGCACGGTAAACGGAAAAATGATCACCGGCCTTCACACTGTTGGCGACACCCTGTATTATTTTGATGCAGAGGAAGGTATGCTGACAAATACCGAAATTGAAATCGCCGGAGTCACATATGAGATTGATGCGGAAGGCTCCGTGATGGCGGCAGGAGATTCGATGCTCGCAGCGCTGTTGAACGCCGGAATTGAAAAGCTGGGAATCCCATACGGCAGTGAAAACCCGTCCAGCGATTACTATGTCGAAGAGGATAGCGACACGGACACCTATTCCTGCAGCGAACTTGTTTCAGATGTGTTTACGGAAGCGGGAATCGAACTGAGGACATGCACCTACCTTCAGTACTACGCACTGCTGAATGACGGCTATGACATCACGCTTGTCACATCTGTCGATGATTTGCAGCCGGGTGACATTATCTACAGTTGTCATACAGGTTGCCAGTATGGGGATGACTGTGTCTTCTGGAACGAGATCCATCATGTCGCTATCTATGTTGGGGACGGAAAGGTACTGGAATCCGTAACCGGTAGCGGCAGCGAGCAGAGCGGTGTGGTGATTCATGACTGGTCCGAGACATCTGATAACTTCACTTTTGCCATCGTGAGGCTGAATACGCTGAGCTAATGTGAAGAGAGTAAAATTCCACGGGCGTGTTGTTAAAATGTATTCTATCAGGTTAATATCGTCAAGCTAAAAAAACACCATGTCCACATATTATGATATGTGAGCATCAGTTTAAATAGCGAATTCCCCTGCTAGATAAGGGTAGTAATGGAGCAGGTTGCAACGTTTCGTTATTACTACCTACTATCGCCGCCGAATACTGCTTTCCAAAACATACGGTGTAGAATGGGTGTAAGCGCCGACGCAATGATGTCGTGGGACTTTGAATCTGTCAGAACAAGCCACTGGAAATCGTGTGGACACTAAATCGTATTTAAGCAATTATTCTCCCGGCAAACAAATAACAATACTCATTTTTTGCCTTGCTTTTTGATATGCTCCCTCTATAGGAGACAGTGAAATAAAAACACTGTTTCTTATGGAGGGAGCATTGTTATTGTGAATACTAAAATGGAAACGAGCCATTAAAGCTGTAAAGGGGATGCGGACAAAAACCTGGACCAAAATCAGATGAATCAGGAGGTCCTTATATGTATTCCTATGAAGAACGCATGGCAGCAGTAGAACTGTACATAGAGTCAGACTTCAGTGAAAATACTGTCGTACAAAAATTGGGGTATCCGTCCTCAAACACGTTGCGCAGTTGGTATAAAGAGTTCAAAGCAACTGGAACACTCCGTGCGGAAAGCCCTAAGAAACCAAAATATACACAGCAGCAGAAAGCCGCTGCGGTTGCATATTTTGCGGATCATAGTACGACAATAAAGCAAACGTGTAGAGCTATGGGTTATCCATCTCGTTATGTTCTTCGGCAGTGGATTATGGAGTTGCGTCCAGAACTACTCCCAAAGGGCACAGTACCTTGCAAGCAGCAAACTAATCGTGTACAATATAGCCAAGAACTAAAACGGGCAGCTGTCGAGGACTTCGTTGTGAATAGGATGCCAGTCTATAAGGTTGCGGCCAAATACAATGTTAGTCGGGCTTCAATTTCCAAATGGAAACGCCAGCTGTTCGGAAAGGGGGACCCAGTTCTTATGAAAAAAGGCCCTGAAAAGCTGGCAATGGCAGAGTCCAAAGAAGAGTTGGAAGCAGAGGTTTCCGAACTAAAATCGCAGATTTATCACCTTCAGATGGAACGCGATGCGTTGGCAACAGCAACAGAATTGCTAAAAAAGCCGAGAGCATCAATCTAAAAGCACTGAAAAATAAGGAAAAAGCCGTCGTGATTGATGCCCTAAGAAAACAATATCGGCTAAAAGACCTCCTTAAGATGTTCCAAATTTCAAAGAGCAGCTACTGTTACCGGGCAAAAGTATTAGCGCAGCCAGATAAATATCAAAATCTGCGTGTCCAAATACAAGAGATCTTCGAACATGCTTATTACAGCTATGGATATCGGAGGATTTATGCAGCATTGAAAAAGGCTGGCACTCTCGTTTCAGAAAAAGTCGTTCGCCGCATTATGAAGGAGGATGGCCTGACTGTTCTGTTTTCCGTGAAGAGAAAGAAATATAGGGAACTTCTGATTTAATCTCACCTAACCGCATCGGCCACAGATATGCTATAATAGAGGTAC
>JAJQCB010000117.1 GCA_021203005.1 Clostridiales bacterium
GTCTGATACTCAACGTGAGTGGTAGAAATTGTGATACCACGCTCTCTCTCTTCCGGAGCCTTATCGATCTTGTCGAACTCAGTAAAGGAGTTGCCCGGAACTCTCTCTGCCAGAACCTTGGTGATAGCGGCGGTCAGAGTTGTTTTACCATGGTCAACGTGTCCGATGGTACCAATATTACAATGCGGTTTGCTTCTGTCAAATTTTGCTTTTGCCATTTTTAGGTCCTCCTTAAATTTTTGCCTGTCGGCAATCTTTTCGTCTACTTAAATCACTGCAATGATTCAGAGTTATCCCCGAACCATTACAAGCCCTCGGATATTTCGATTATATTAGAAACATACGAGTATTTCAAGTTTTATTTTCCTTTATTGGAAATTATTTTTTCCTGCACGGATTTCGGCACCGGCTCGTATCTCTCAAAGAACATGGAGTAGTTGCCTCGTCCCTGTGTCTTGGAACGCAGATCTGTGGAGTAGCCGAACATCTCTGCCAGCGGTACAAAACCTCTCACGATCTTGCCGCCGCCGAGGTCGTCCATACCCTCAATCCGTCCGCGGCGGGAGTTGATGTCGCCGATCACGTCGCCCATATACTCTTCCGGCATCGTTACTTCCACCTTCATGATAGGCTCTAACAGTACCGGATCTGCTTTGCGCATAGCCTCTTTGAAGCACATGGAACCCGCAATGTGGAACGCCATCTCGGAAGAGTCAACCTCATGGTAAGAACCATCGTAAACAACAGCTCTCACGCCAAGTACCGGGAATCCTGCCAGAATACCGGCCTGTGCTGCTTCCTCGATACCCGCGCCGACCGCCGGGATATACTCCTTCGGAATCGCGCCGCCGACAACCTCGGATTCAAACTTGAAAGTCTCCTCCGCGTTCGCGTCCATCGGCTCGAAACGGACTTTACAGTGACCATACTGGCCGCGTCCGCCGGACTGCTTCGCATATTTGTACTCCTGGTCGACCACTTTGCGGAATGTCTCTTTGTAAGCAACCTGAGGTGCGCCGACATTGGCTTCCACCTTGAACTCACGAAGCAGACGGTCTACGATGATCTCCAGATGGAGCTCACCCATACCTGCGATGATAGTCTGACCGGTCTCCGGATCTGTGTGTGCACGGAACGTCGGATCTTCCTCCGCCAGTTTCGCGAGCGCCTCACCCATCTTGCCCTGTCCGGCTTTGGTCTTCGGCTCAATCGCCAGCTCGATAACCGGATCCGGGAACTCCATGGACTCCAGAATTACCGGATGCTGCTCGTCGCAGATCGTATCACCGGTGGTAGTCAGCTTAAAGCCGACAGCCGCTGCGATATCTCCGGAATAAACCTTGTCAAGCTCCTGCCGCTTGTTGGCATGCATCTGAAGGATACGTCCCACACGCTCTTTCTTGCCTTTGGTCGCATTCAGAATATAGGAACCGGAATTCATTGTTCCCGAATATACACGGAAGAACGCCAGTTTTCCAACAAACGGATCTGTCATGATCTTGAAAGCCAGAGCGGAGAACGGTTCCTCATCGGAAGAGTGTCTCTCTACCTCGTTGCCCTCCATGTCTACACCCTTGATGGAAGGGATGTCTGTGGGAGCCGGCATATACTCGACAACAGCATCCAGCATCTTCTGAACACCCTTGTTGCGGTAAGCGGTACCGCAGCAAACCGGTACGGCTCTGCACTCGCAGGTGGCTTTCCGCAATGCTGCTTTCATGTCTTCTACAGACGGCTCTTCGCCTTCCAGATACATAAGTGTCAGATCATCATCCAACTCGCAGACTTTTTCAATCAGTTCGTCATGATAAAGCTCAGCGTCATCCGCCATATCCTCCGGAATCGGAACGATGGAGATGTTCTCACCTTTCTCATCATTATAGATGTAGGCCTGCATCTCAAACAAATCAATGATTCCCTTGAAATCATCTTCCTTACCGATCGGAAGCTGAAGGCAGATGGCATTCTTGCCCAGGCGGTTGCGGATCTGATCCACAGCGCCGTAGAAATCTGCACCCATAATATCCATCTTGTTGATAAACGCCATACGCGGAACATTGTACGTATCCGCCTGACGCCATACATTTTCTGACTGCGGCTCAACGCCACCCTTTGCACAGAAGACGCCGACAGCGCCGTCCAGTACACGAAGGGAACGCTCTACCTCCACTGTAAAATCTACGTGGCCGGGGGTATCAATGATATTGATACGGTGCTCTAAAGCGCCCGGCGCCGGTTTATTTTCCTTCTGCAGCGTCCAGTGGCATGTCGTTGCAGCGGATGTGATGGTGATACCTCTCTCCTGCTCCTGCTCCATCCAGTCCATGGTAGCAGTGCCCTCGTGGGTATCTCCGATTTTGTAGTTAATACCAGTGTAATAAAGGATTCTCTCAGTCAATGTGGTCTTACCCGCATCGATATGAGCCATAATACCAATATTCCTGGTTCTCTCAAGCGGATATTCTCTTCCAGCCATAGTGATTTCCTCCTAGAACCTGAAATGGGAGAAAGCTTTGTTCGCTTCTGCCATCTTGTGCATATCTTCTTTACGCTTTACCGATGCACCGGTATTGTTGGCTGCATCCATAATTTCGTTCGCCAGTCTCTCGGCCATGGTCTTCTCTCCTCTTTTTCTGGAGAACATGGTCAGCCAGCGGAGCGCCAGAGTCTGGCGTCTCTCCGGTCTTACCTCGATCGGCACCTGATATGTTGCACCACCGATACGTCTTGCCTTTACCTCAAGGACAGGCATGACGTTGTTCATAGCCTCCTGGAATACTTCCAGTGCCGGCTTGCCTGTCTTCTCGGCAACCCGGTCAAATGCTTTGTAAACAATCTTCTGCGCGACGCCCTTCTTGCCGTCCAACATGATATTGTTGATCAGCTTCGTGACGACCACGTCATTGTACAAAGGATCGGCTAATACTTCTCTTTTTTGAATATGTCCTCTTCTTGGCACGGTCCTTCCCTCCTTAACCATATTTTGCGATTAAATCAACGGTACTCACATATGTCTCTTATGTGTTCATGCGGAACATCTGTATCTATGGCAGGCAGGAACAGATCCCGCCCCGCCGTATCTCGATAGAATTCCAACATTAACAATAGCATAATGTGATACTATTGGTCTTACAGCAGCGATGCTTATTTCTTTGCTGCTTTCGGTCTCTTAGCGCCGTATTTGGAGCGGGCCTGACGTCTGTTTGCAACGCCTGCTGTATCCAATGTGCCGCGGATAATATGGTATCTGGTACCGGGAAGATCCTTAACACGACCGCCACGGATCAGTACGACACTATGCTCCTGCAGATTGTGACCTTCACCCGGAATGTAGCTTGTCACTTCGATTCCGTTGGAAAGACGAACTCTGGCGATCTTTCTAAGAGCTGAGTTAGGCTTTTTCGGTGTAGCAGTTTTCACTGCTGTGCAGACACCTCTCTTCTGCGGAGAAGAAGCGTCGGTCGGCTTTTTCTGCAGGGAGTTGTAACCCTTCTGCAATGCCGGCGCTGTGGACTTCTTTACAGATGTCTGGCGACCTTTTCTTACTAACTGATTAAATGTTGGCATTCTATTCACCTCCTGTTTTTATAATGATAGCCTGCTTTACAGATCCGGGGAAATTCCTGTCAGAATCTCATAAAAAGACTACTTTCCTTTCAAATTCCCGCCATTTCCGCACAGGCAACAAATATTATAGTAAATCCCTCCGGCGTTGTCAAGCCTGTTTTTTATCTCCCTGACGATCCTCCTGACAGCATGTTTTTTATCTGCAAAGGCGATCTGCAAAAACCTCTTTGAAAACATCTGCAAAAATAATGGCGGATGCAAAAGACATCATCGATATCTTCTGCATCCGCAAAAAACTAATTTATCACTGAAAAAATACCTTGCATTTTGCAGACCTTTCACGGTCTCACCCATTTATTCTTCTTCCGGGTTCTCTTTCGTCACATCGGTTTCTGCATCAGCTGCACCATCCGCAGCGGCATCTGCTTCACCGTCATCTGAAGCATCCAGAGTCTCTGCAAACTCCATATCGTCAGCACCAATTTCCGCCGTGTCCGCTTTGTCATCAACCGCATCGGTCTCCAGTTCCCCGGACTCTGTCAGATAATCTTCCTCGTCAAACTCCGGCTCTCCCGGTGTTGTGGGTGTTTTTACCGTTTTTTCTGGTGTTTCACCACAG
>JAJQCB010000150.1 GCA_021203005.1 Clostridiales bacterium
TAACTACGCGGTTTTCAGCGGCTCCCGCTGTTATGCCGTGAATAATTCAGGATAAGTATATACACCAATGGCTTTATTTTATAATGAAACTGCCGTTTCTGCAACACTTTTCACACATTGTATTTAATTTCGTACTTTAGCACGATAAATCGCAATGACGGAAAGCAGGATTTTTCTTTCACGCACCCTCCATCTCACGATTGATATGCGCTTTCAGCGCCGCAAACGTCTCCTTACTCAATGTGTGCTCAATCTTGCAGGCGTCCTCCTCCGCCACCTGTTCATCCACCCCCAGGAATACAAGCCATTTCTTCAACAGAAGATGCCGCTCATAAATGCTGGCCGCAATCTCCATCCCGGCATCCGTCAACGTGATAAACCCGCATTCATCTACATTAATATATCCGTTCACACGTAGATTCTTCATGGCCACGCTGATACTCGGCTTCGAGTAGTTCATCTCCGTAGCGATATCGATGGACCTCACCACCGGACGAATCTTGCTCAACTTCAAAATACACTCCAGATAATCTTCCGCTGACTGATGTATCTGCATAAAAAAACACCTCCTCTTATTTTTCCAGATTCGCGAACTTCGTGTATTGCGGCAGCCATACCAGGTTGACCGTTCCAATCGGACCGTTTCTCTGCTTGGCGATAATGACCTCCGCAATCCCCTTATTGTCCGAATCTTTATTATAGTAATCATCGCGGTAAATAAACATGACCACATCTGCATCCTGCTCGATTGCTCCGGATTCGCGGAGATCCGAAAGCATCGGCCTGTGATCCGGCCGCTGTTCCACCTGACGGGAAAGCTGCGACAGGGCAATCACCGGCACCTGAAGTTCCCTTGCCAGCTGCTTTAACGCACGGGAAATATCTGAGATCTCCTGCTGCCTGGAATCCGTTCTTCTGGATCCGGACATCAACTGCAGATAGTCGATAATCACCAGCTGCAGATCATGCTCCAGCTTGTACTTTCTGCACTTGCTGCGCATCTCCGAGACCGTAATGCCGGGCGTATCATCAATGATAAGCCGCGAACTTCCGATGGTTCCCGCACTCTCAATGAGCTTCTCCCAGTCCGCATCGGAGAGGTTGCCGCTCCGGAGCACCTGCGCATCCACCCGCGACTCCAGAGAAAACAGACGGTTAACCAGCTGCTCCTTCGACATTTCCAGGCTGAAAATGGCAACCGCCATATTCTCATGAAAAGCAACATACTGCGCAATATTCAGCGCCAGCGCCGTCTTACCCATGGAAGGGCGGGCAGCCAGAAGAATCAGATCCGACTTCTGCAGCCCCGACAGCCGATAGTCCAGATCTACAAATCCTGTAGGAATGCCGGTCACAGTGCCCTGGGTTTTCGAAGCCTGTTCAATCCGGTCCAGCGCCTGCAGCACAACCTCCCGGATCGGCACGTAATCGCCGCCGACCCTGCTCTGCAGCAGATGAAAAATACGCTTCTCTGTGTCATTAAGAATATCTTCCAGGCTTTCGTTTCCCAGATAACAGGCATCCGCTATCTCCTCATTCGTCCGGATCAGCTTCCGCAGCATGGATTTATCCTGCACAATCTGTGCATAATGCCGGACATTCGCTGACGTAGGAACCGTGGTGATCAGATCCGCCATATACTCCAGACTGCTGATCTCCGGCGGGACATTTTTCTCCCGGAGCCGCTCCTGCAGCGTGACCATATCTACTGCCGCACCACTGTTAAAAAGCTCCATGATCGACTCAAACAGGATCCCATACTGCTGGTGATAAAAATCATCCTTTACCAGCATCTCCGACGCCGTCAGGATAGCGTCTCTGTCCATCATCATGGCTCCGATCACAGACTGCTCCGCCTCCAGGCTGTGAGGCATGATCCGCCTGATCAGTTCTTCTTCCATGCACTTCCTCCTTATAGCTCCGGGAAATATGTTCTCATCTGTCTCAAACACGTCGATTTTCTCATTTTTCTCCGGCATCTTTTAACAGGCCTCTCCGCAAACTCGCCTGCACACAGGCTCAGACATGCTGCGAGGCCTGTAACTATCCTCGAAAAATTTCGAAAATCTTCCTAAAGTTTGCGCCAGATGAGAACATATTTCCCGGCACCTGCTATGCCTCCGTCACTTTCACGCGAAGGATTCCGGCGACTTTCGGATGTAGCTTCAGGGTGACTTCATAGGTGCCCAATGCTTTGATCTGCTCCGGCAGCACCATTTTTTTCTTGTCGATTTCGAGTCCCAGCTGCTGCTTTGCCGCCGCTGCGATCTCTTTTGTGGAGACGGAACCGAATGTCCGGCCGCCCTCGCCCGCGCGGATTTTTACTTCGATCTGCTTGTCCTCCAGATCTTTCGCCAGCTGCTTTGCGTGTTCCAGCTGTTCCGCAGCCACCTTGTCCGCATGCTTATTCTGCAGCTTCAGGTCATTTAAGTTCTTCGGCGTCGCCTCGACTCCCTGCTTTTTTGCCAGAAGCACATTTCTCGCATAACCATCGCTGACTTTTACGATATCACCTTTTTTTCCGAGGGATTTTACATCCTGTAATAAAATAACCTGCATTCCGTATCCAGCCTCCTTACAATCCACACAATATTCATCGACAGCCATCCTTCTCAGGCGCCCTCAATCTTCAATCGCTGCATCCCGTCTATTTTCTGTCTAAAATCTCATTCAGCGTATTCTCAATCGACCGTCTGGCTTCCAGAAGCGTACATCCGGTAAGCTGCGCTCCGGCGGAATTCATATGTCCGCCTCCCCCCAGACGCTCCATAATCTGCTGCACATTAATCTCATCAATGGACCGGGCACTGATATAAATCCTCCCGTTATACTCGGTCAGGACAAAGGAAGCCTTGATCCCGGTAATATTGAGCAGCTCATTCGCCGCCTGCGCACAGGCCACCGTAGGGCTTTCGATATTATCTGCCGGACAGATGCTGACCGCAAAAGCGCCCCGGTAAACTTCCGCATGACGAACTGCTTCCGCTCTGGTCTTATATGCATTCATGTCATTCCGCATCATCTTGCGCACACGCGTGGTCTCCGCACCGCAGCGCCGCAAATATGCCGCCGCCTCGAACGTCCGCACACCCGTCTTCGTCATAAAGTTGTTCGTATCCACCAGAATGCCCGCATAAATGGCATCCGCCTCTGTAGAAGAGAGCTTAATGTCCTCATCAAAATACTGCAGCACTTCTGCAATCATCTCACAGGCGGAAGAAGCGTACGGCTCGATATAGGAAAGATCCGTATTCTTAATGACTTCCTCACCGTGGCGGTGATGGTCAAACACAACAATCGTCCTGGCTTTTGCCAGAAGCTCCGGGCACTCTGTATAAGACGGGCGGTTGGTATCCACCACGATCAGCGCCGTCTGGCTGTTCACTTCCTCCAGGGCATCCTCACAGGAAATAAACATATCTTCCGGATATCCTTTTTCCGGAACAAAGCAATCACGGAACGGCCGCAGAGTCGTGGTGACGGTATCCAGGACAATCTGCGCCCGTTTCCCCAGCTGCCGCGCCGCACAGTATATCCCCACAGCGGCGCCGAGAGAATCGATGTCAGAAATATGGTGTCCCATGACATAGAACTTATCCTTGCTGATCATGATCTCGCGGAGTGCCAGCGCTTTCACCCGCGCCTTTACCCGGGTCGTCTTGTCCACCTGCCGGCTGCTTCCGCCGTAATAAGAAGTCTTTTCTTTTGTCCTGATCACAGTCTGATCGCCGCCGCGTCCCAGCGCCAGATCAATCGCCATGCGGGAATATCCGTAATTCTTCGCATAATCGCTTCCCACATCGCCGATTCCCATACTGAGGGTAACCGACATCTCATTGCCCACTTTTAAGGATTTGACATCCTCCAGGAGACTGAAGTTATCCTGTATCATCACATCCAGAGACTTATGGGGAAACACGATAAAATATTTATCATGCTCTGTCTTTTTTACGAGACCGCCCTGCGCGGCAAAGTACTTATTCACTTTCCGATCCACCAGCGCAATCAGAAGAGACTGCTTAACCTCTTCCACACTGTCAAGAACCTCTTCATAATTATCAATATAGACCAGGGCAGGAACCATCTGCATATCAAGCTTCTCCTGCCTGTACTGATGAAGTAAGGTCTCATCAAAAAGATAGACAATCGTCAGATACTGATCCTTATCTTCGCTCTCAAACCCGGTACTTTTATCAAGCATCCTGGAAAAATCAATCCTGCTTACGCTCGCCCGGTATGTTTTATCGTCTTTGCAGACCCGTATGTTAACCTGCTCATCCTTCTGAATCCGTTCTTTGGTAATCTGCGGAAAAATACCTGTAATAGAAGAGTGGAAATTCTTCGGTTTTCCCGAAATCTCACAGAATTGCCGGTTCATCCACATCAGACGCGCATTCTGGTCCAGAATTGCGTAAGGCACCTCAAACTCCTCCAGAAGTTTGCGCTGCACCGTCCCATAATGGGTCGCAAAGTCGATCATCTCATTTAACACCGTATGCCGGCACCTGCGGTAAAAAACCAGCATAACCGCAAAATATACAACAACGAACAGTACACACCAGAATCCAGCCGCGGGCCTGTACACGCATACACCCGCTGCCAGCGCTGCAAATAAAATGGTTAACCACAATGGCAGCATGATATATGTCTTCAGTCTGCCCTTCAGTTTCACGTTTGAACCCATCGTAATTCTCCGCCTGCATTTATGTCACGGCACGCATTCTGTCTTATTCGCTGTTTCCGACTCCGCTTCACAGCCCCGAACCGCGGCGATTTTTCACTTACGGTGTAGTATATCATATTTTAGCGGAAGTGAAAAGGGTTTTCTTTTGCATTGTTAGTTTTATCTAATTCTTTATCGGACGAATATGAAAGAGGGCGCAGATATATTTTAAGCAACCGGGACAACGCTCCTTTAAAGTTGCCTTAAAATATATCTGCGCCCTCTTCCATATTCTGCGCCAACGTAACTGTATTTCCCAAACAAAAGGGGCTCTGTTCCGACATGCACAATTCCCGCAATACTATCTTCCGCTATTCTTCCAGATAAAAGACCGAGTCTGCCTTATTTTCCGTATCCAGCAGCGAATTGTAAGCAATGCAGTTATACTGCAGGAGCAGGTCGTCATAAGGTGTTTCCTCACCCGACGCATAGGTGTTGCCGTCCGCATCGACATATCCGACGGAACTGATGACCGGCAGGGTCTGATACAGAACCGAGAGATACTTGTTATACTGCGTCTGAGGCAACCCCGCCGCCTGCGACAGGAGCGTGGAGAGGTAATTGACACTGATGCTGTCCACCTCAGCTTCCTCAATATCATAGTTCGCCCAGATTACGAACGGGGTCTCATACCGGCTCAGTTCCTGCTCAGTCGTCAGATTGTCAAGGCTGTCCACTCCCATGAGCTCCTCATAAAATTCATCCTCGATAGAGGGCAGGTGATCGCCGAACATACAGATAATCGTCGGCTCATCCACATTGGAAAAATACTCCACCAGCTCCTCGAAAGCAGAGTCGGTCTCTTTTACCAGAGACAGGTAGCGGTTTGCTTTCGGGTATGTCGCGGACATGTTCGTCGCATAAATCTGCTGGTAGAAATTCGAGTAGGAAACCGTATAGCCGCCATGGTTCTGCATCGTCACATTGAAAACAAAAAACGGCTCGTCCTCATCCCGGCTCTCATACATTTCTTCCACCATAGTATAGTCATAGGAATCGCTGATAAAACGGCGCAGCAGCATCTCATCGCCGTCCTCATAGCGCTCTTCCAGAAGATTCTGATACTCGATGACATCCGAATTGGCCTTATAAGTCTCAATGATATCTTCGTCAATAAAGTCCTCAATGCTGATGAAATCCTCAAAGCCCAGCAATGGGTAAACCAGCTCCCGGTTCCATCCGGATCCATAATATGGATGATACGCTGCCAGGGAATATCCCAGCGCGGAGAGCGTCGACACCAGGGACGGCGTCTCGTTTTGCAGGTAAGACTGGTATACGTTGCAGCCCGCAGGCAGGAATGAAATGGAATTGCCCGTCAGCGCCTCATACTCACTGTTGCTGGTACCCGCGCCAAAGACCGGCACCGTCACATAACCCTTGATCGTGTTCTCTGTCAGGCTGTTGATAAAAGGCATATAGTCTTCGTTAGTCTCCAGATCACCCAGGTTGCTCAGATCCGACCAGGACTCATTTATAATATAGATGATATTCGGCGTTTCCCCGTCTGTTGAGGCTGTGTAATCATTCTCTCCGGTCAGAATATTAATAGAAGTATCGCCGTCCGGATCCACGCCGGCTTCTTCCAGAACCGTCTCCACAATATCATCCACATTTTCCGCGTCATACCCGGATGGCTTCTGTACCACCAGATATTTCGTGTTCAGACAGAAATTAAAGAACGAGCCAGTCTTGTGATAGCCTCTGGCCTGATTCCAGAAATCAGGCTTGTAGCCCGTATTCGTGGAAAAATCCGTGAAAAAAAACGAAATCAGTACCACCGCCAGATATCCCGCTGCGGCAAGCTTTGACAGGAGCTTAAACTTTAACTTCTTCGGCTTCATGTTTACGCTGCGCTTGTTGAACAGGTAAACCAGGAAGAATACAATTGAGCCCAGGATGAGATTCCAGCTCAGCTCGTAGGTATACCCATCCGCCACTCCCAGGCCGGTCTTAATCGTCACAATGTCCGAGGGAATAAACGGCGTACCGCGGAACAGTTCCACAAAATAATTAATCAGCGCCCATACATACAGCGTGATATTCACGATCAGTCCGGTCAGGTGATATCTGCCCGTAATCAGATAAAAAATCAGATAAAACACCAGATAAACCATGTAGTTGGCCAATCCGGTCTTAACGGAAAAGTTCCAGATAAACTTGCTGTTAAAGCATTCCACCATCTGCATGGATAAAATCGGCATGACAAAAAACAAAACCGTATTTGCCAGCATCTTATACTGCTCGTCCACATGCGATTTCACTGCAATCAGTAGACCGGCGCCCACACCCCCGATCATGGATACGATAAACAGGGCATATCCATGGGACAGCTCCAGCTCCGGATCCAGATATAAATTATAATGAGCCGCCACAAAGATGATAATAAATGCGGTTACCGCCGCGGCAAGTATCCTTACTTTCTTCCCCGCAAGTTCAAAATGCATGATCCACTTACCTCTTTTCCTTTTATATCCCTTTTCTTTTCTTTATTTTTACCAGAACTATCATAATTACATAAAAAAAATATGTCAACTGAATTTTGCATCATTTTTGTATCCTGCCGCTATTTACAGGCTGCCATTGCATATTTTCAGAAGCCGGTCCACATCACGCCACATCGCCGGACACAACCTTTCCGGTTTTTCATATGTTGCGAATGAAAGCTGACTTATGTTATACTTACATAGTATGACACAAAAGCGAAACGGATATGAAAATCCTAATAATTATAAGAGAAAGGTGTGAAAAAAGTATGAATTCTGTCGACCAATTAAAACAATGGGTAAAGGAATCCGATAACATCGTATTTTTCGGCGGAGCCGGTGTCTCCACCGAGAGCGGCATCCCCGACTTCCGGAGCGTGGACGGCCTGTATAATCAGAAATATGATTATCCGCCGGAGACGATTTTAAGCCACACCTTTTATATGGAAAGAACAGATGAATTTTTCCGCTTTTACCGGGACAAGATGCTGGAGCTGGACGCAAAGCCCAACGCCGCACACTTAAAGCTGGCGGAGCTGGAACAGGCGGGCAAATTAAAAGCTGTCATCACGCAGAATATCGATGGGCTCCATCAGGCAGCCGGAAGCAAAACCGTACTGGAGCTCCACGGCAGCGTCCACCGCAACTACTGTCTCAAGTGCGGCAAAGAATACAGCGCCCGCCAGATCAAAGAATCCGTCGGCGTGCCCCGCTGCAGCTGCGGAGGCCAGATCAAACCGGATGTGGTTCTCTACGAGGAAGGGCTCGATTCCCAGACCATCCAGGATTCCATTTACTACATCAACCAGGCGGATGTACTGATCATCGGCGGCACCAGTCTTGCCGTCTATCCCGCTGCCGGTCTGATCGACTACTACCGCGGCAAAAAGCTGGTATTGATCAATAAATCAGCCACCCCGATGGACCGCAGGGCGAACCTGCTGATCCAGGATTCGATTGGAAAAGTGTTCTCCCAGCTGGAGGTATCATGATGACCTATGATTTTGAAGTCGGCGACATAGTCAGATTGAAAAAAAAACATCCCTGCGGCTGTTTCGAGTGGGAGATTCTGCGCGTCGGCGCTGATTTCCGGCTGAAGTGTCAGGGCTGCGGGCATATGGTGATGGTGCCGCGGACGCTGGTGGAGAAAAATGCGCGGGGGCTGCGAAAAAAATCCTGATTTCCCCTTGCCCCATTTAAAATTTTATGTTAAGATATGTTTTCGTGATATACAAGTTCCTTGCTCTCGGACGTATAATAGAGGGCCATTAGACCAAAAGGAGGTAAGATTAGCATGAACAAGTATGAGTTAGCATTGATTGTGAGTGCCAAAATCGAGGATGATGACAGGACAGCCGTTGTCGATACCGCGAAGGGTTATATCGAGCGCTTTGGCGGTACGGTGACAGAGGTTGAGGAATGGGGCAAGAAAAAGCTGGCCTATGAGATCCAGAAGATGCCCGAAGGATTCTACTACTTCATCCAGTTCGATGCACCGGGCGAAGCTCCGGCTGAGATCGAGCGTCGCGTGCGCATCATGGATCATGTACTTCGGTTCCTGATCGTCAGAAAAGACGAGGCATAGTCGAAGAAAGAAGGCTTTTATGAACAGAGTTATATTGATGGGACGTTTAACCAGAGATCCCGAGATCCGTTATTCACAGAATGACCAGTCCATGGCTATCGCCAGATATACCCTGGCTGTGGACCGCAGAGGCCGCAGAGACAACAACGATGGTCAGCAGACCGCCGATTTTATCGGCTGTGTCGCATTCCGCCAGCAGGCGGAGTTCGCGGAGAAATACCTGCGCAAGGGTATGAAGATCGCTATCACCGGCAGGATTCAGACCGGCAGCTACACGAACCGCGACGGACAGAAGGTCTACACCACCGACGTCATCGTGGAGGATCACGAGTTCTGCGAGAGCAAGAACGCCAGCGCAAACGCGGGCGGTTTTGCACCGGCAGCGGACAGCAGACCGGCTCCCAGCAGCGCGGTCAGCGATGGTTTCATGAATATCCCGGACGGGATTGACGAAGAACTTCCCTGGAATTAAGCGTTAAGGAATGATTTCCGGCGCGGAACATTATATTTTCCATCCCGGTTTATCCGGGTCAGGAACAATCAGGAGGTAAAACAATCATGGCTTACGATAAAGAGAGAAGAAGCGATTCTCCGGCAAAGCGGAGAGGCGGACGCAGGAGAAAAAAAGTCTGCGTATTCTGCGGCAAGGACAATGTCATCGACTACAAGGACGTCAACAAATTAAAGAGATATGTCTCTGAGCGCGGCAAGATCCTTCCGAGAAGAATCACCGGCAACTGTGCGAAGCATCAGCGCGCCATCACGGTAGCGATCAAGAGAGCACGCCATCTGGCCCTTATGCCCTACATCGCTGAGTAAAATGAAACAGGCATCCGATTCGGATGCCTGTTTTTTAATGGGGTCTGACCCCGGCAATTTTTCATAAATTTTATTAAATTTCCATAAACAAGCCTCGATGATAGATACTCCCAACAAATAATCGGCAGCAACTTTCTCCGCCTGTTTATCAGCAACATGTTTACAATAAATCTGTCATGCTCTTCAGACTGATCGCGATCGTCGAGGTATTATGTAAAAACGCCGATGTCGCCGGCGGCAACACACCCGTCACGCCCAGAATAATCAGCATCAGGTTAAATCCGATGATAAAGCGATAGTTTCCGTTGATCCGGTCCATCAGCGCGTCAGACAGCTCCCGCAGCTTTACCAGCGCAAAAAGATCATCCGCCGAGATCGTCACATCGGCAATCTCTCTGGCGATGGCCGCGCCGTCCGCGATAGCGATTCCCACATCCGCTTCTGAAAGTGCCGGCGAATCGTTGACCCCATCGCCCACCATAATCACACGGTGCCCAGCCTCGTGTTCCCTGCGGATAAATTCAGCCTTTTCCTCAGGCAGAACCTCCGCATGATATTCATCCACACCCACGGCGGCTGCCACCGCGCGCGCCGTCCGCTCGTTGTCTCCGGTCATCATCACAGTCTTTTTTATTCCCAGCTGTTTCAGCATCCTCATCGCTTCCGCAGCCTCCTCGCGAAGCGGATCTTCGATGCAGAGCACCGCAGTCAGAATACCGGATTCCGCAAGGAACAGGTAGGAATACTCGTCGGGAAGAGCGTCAAATTTTTCCTGATCCCCCTCAGCAAGCCGGCATTTTTCATCCTCAAAGACAAAATGATAGCTGCCCAGAACCACTTTCTGTCCCTCAACAATACTGGAAATACCATGGGCGACCACATACTCCACCTCGGAATGCCGTTCCTCGTGAAACAGTCCGCGCCGCTTCGCCTCGCCCACCACGGCGTTCGCGATGGAATGGGGATAATGCTCCTCCAGGCAGGCCGCCATCCGCAGCACATCTTTTTCTTTTCTGCCATCAAATGTCACAATCTGCGCCACTGTGGGGGAAGCGTGTGTCAGCGTCCCGGTCTTATCAAAGACAATGGTATCCGCCTCGGACACTGCCTCCAGGAACTTTCCGCCCTTTACCGAGATATGATATGTGTTGCCCTCCCGCATCGCCGACAGCACCGCCAGCGGCATGGAGAGTTTCAGCGCACAGGAAAAATCCACCATCAGAATGGATAAAGCCTTTGTCGCGTTCCGCGTCAACAGATATGTCAGCAGAGTGCCGCCAAGGCTGTAGGGTACAAGCCGGTCCGCCAGATGGGACGCCTTGTCCTCCGTCGCGGATTTCAGCTTCTCGGAATCCTCAATCATACGGGCAATCTTATCATAGCGGCCGCTCCCCATCACCTGATCCACACAAATGACGCACTCCCCCTCCTCCACGACAGTTCCGGCATAGACATAACTGCCCTGCACTTTGCGGACCGGAAGGGATTCGCCTGTGATTGTCGCCTGGTTCACCATAGCCTCGCCGGAGACCACTTTTCCATCCAGTGGAATCAGGCTGCCCATGCGAACCACAATCTCGTCGCCCTCCCGAATCGTATGGATGGGGACGAGAACCTCCTGGCCATCCGCCCGCTGCCATACCTTTTCCACACGAAGAGACATCGTGCGCGCCAGGTCATCCACGGACTTTTTGTGTGTCCACTCCTCCAGTATCTCACCGATTTTCAGAAGAAACATCACCGAACCGGCCGTGTCAAAATCGCCCCGCAGCATGGACACCGTGATAGCCGTCGCATCCAGAAGCGCAACCTCAATCTTCCCGCGAAGAAGCGACCGGATTCCCTGATAGATATGGCGGACGGACTTTGCAACGGTAATCACAATCCGTATCGGCGCAGGAAGGAAAAGCTTTGTCACCGCCCGGCGCACAACCGTCATTACCAGCTTATCTTCATACTCCCTGCTCAGCGACCGGCCGGTATGGTCCGGAACCAGTGCCTCATTTTTCTCATAAGAAAAACGCGCGAGCGCGGCGAGAATATCTGCCCGCGCCGCTTCCCTGCCGGAACCGGAGCATGTGGCATCCGGCGCATAAAAAATCACGGCGTCGCCGGTGCGGTCATAAACTTTTACATCCGTCACGGATTCCTGCGCACGCAGGTAATACTCCAGAATATCCGCCTGGTGCAAAGTCATGTGCGGACGTTCCAGGTGAACCCGCAGTCTTCCCGCTGACTCATGCAGTATCTTACACTTCATCTAAATCTCCATTTCTTCCTTACAGTTTGATACATCTCTGCAAAATGATTCGGTACTATCTTGAAATCATATATACAGATTGTGCCGGATCATGCGTGAAGCACAACACCGGACTTTAATCCTCTGCTTCCGCTGCAGAAGTATCCTCGACGATTTCATCCTCCTCCGCCGCACGCTTTGCGTTGATCTCTTTCGCATCAGCAAGGATATCGTCGGCATTCTCCTTTATTGTGGTAACCGTCGTCATCACACAATCCTTCGCGCGCAGCGCCGCCGCGGTCGTATGCGTATATGCTTTCTTTGCGTCCCTGCTGCTTAAAATTCTGATACCGGCTGTTCCAAACAGGACGCCGCCTGCAAATAATGCGATTTTTCTTGCTAAAGTATTCATTCTGATACCTCCTATCATGATAAATGGCAACTGTGAAAACGTAAAACAGTTGCAGTGAATGTATGACCGCCTCTCTGAATCACGCAGAGACTGCGGACAATTTAGGTTGTTGATTATCTTATCACAGCAAAATGCGGTTGTTCAAGGGTATATTTTGTTTGTTCTCCAAAACTCCGGGGTCTGACCCCGGGAAATTTGTATGCCATCTCAAAGCTTTCCCTGACGCTGTGATCCGTGCAGAGCGGATAATAGGGGAACCAGACATCCCGCCCGGATGCCTTCCCGAACTTCTCTGCCAGCTTCACATCCCCTTCGTCCGGGCCAAGGATATATCCGCCGCCAAAGAAAAACAGCAGCGCACGTTCTGACGGCGCTGGCTGTATTTCAATCTTCAGGCAGGCATACTGCCCCGGAACCGTCTTTTCCGTGTGGCGGAACGGTTTCCTCGATGGCATATGAAAGCCTCTCTTCCGGTTCATCTTCCCTGCCTTTTCCAGAAGTTCCTCCTGCGGCAGGGCAAATATTTTCTTTATTCCGCTGGCTCTGACCAGGGCGCTTGCGATCTGAAAACGAATGCTCATGTTTTCCTCCGCATTTATGGTTATAAAAAACATTTTAGGATTCGCTGCCGGCATATTCCAGCTCAGCCAGATACTGCACCAGCTTGTTATGGCTCTCCTCACAAAGGATATGCTCCATAATACATCCTTCCCTTTCCGCCAGTTCCGGCTCCACACCGGCCCGGATCAAGAGGTCGCGGTAAAAGACATGGCGGTCATATGTTATCTTTGCAATGGCCTCGCCTTTCTCGGTCAGCGCCAGGTGGCCGCCCCTCTTCTCCACCACGAGATATCCTTCTTCCACCAGCGAGTGCACCATCGTCGTCACGCTGGCTTTCGTGCGGTTCATGGCATGGGCCACATCCACATTCCGCACAATGCGGTATTGCTTCCCCAGCACATAAATCATTTCCAGATAATCCTCCCGCGATTCTGTCAAAATCACCGCGTTTTCCTCCCTTCCCGGGGTCTGACCCCGGTAAATTTTTCTAAACACTTTATAAAATTTCTATAAACAAATTCTGCCGATAAGCACCGCTGTAAAAACCTCCTGCTGAAATCTGCCATAGGCAAACGTATCCCGGCCTGTTCCTTCCGCAATCAGTCAGTCTTTCTACTCCTATCAGCACCAATTTTGAATTCAGGATACCCTCTCGCCCTTCATCTCCACCACTTCATCCGCTACATTCATCGTCGACGCCCGGTGCGAGACGAGCAGCACCGTCCGGTCCCGGCCGGACTCTTTTAAGGATTTCAGGATAATCCCCTCATTTAAGGAATCCAGGTTGCTGGTCGGCTCATCCAGAAGCAAAAACGGCGCGTCATGGAGGAACGCCCGCGCGATGCCGATCCGCTGCGCCTCACCGCCGGAAAGGGTATCGCCCAGCTCCCCCACTTCCGTGTCATATCCGTCCGGGAGTGTCATGATAAAATCATGGATGGAAGCCTTTTTTGCCGCCTCGATGATCTCCTCCCGCGTTGCCCCCGGTCTGCCCACCGCGATGTTGTTTGCGATGGAATCATGGAAAAGGTGCGTCTCCTGTGTCACATAGGACTCCGTATCGCGGAGCCGCCCGGTCGGGATACTGCGCACATCCTCGCCGGAAATACGGACGCTGCCGCCCTGCACATCCCAGAAACGCATCATCAGTTTCAACAGGGTGGATTTGCCGGAGCCGCTGGGGCCGTGGATACCGATGATCTTCCCTTTTTCAACAGAAAGGGAATAATCGGTTAAAATCTGCTCTTCCTCATAGGAAAAATCGACGTGTTCCGCCGAAGCGCCGGTAAACACATTTCCGGCTTCCTCCGCCGCGTCCGGGATCTCCTCCACCTGCGGCTCTTCCTCCAGGATTGAGAGCACGCGCTCCCCGCTGGCCAGCGTCTGGTTTAAGTTATTCGACAGCGAAGCCAGCGCCGTCACCGGTCCGAAGGAGGACATCATCCCCACCGTTGCCGCGACCATCGCCGTGATATCCGCATACCCGGCCTGCCGCAGTGCGATCATCACCGCCATCATCCCGAAGGAAAAAATGAGGATCACCATGTTAGTCACAGATTTCTGCGAAGCCTCCAGCCGATTCAAGTCCCTCTGGATGTCCCCCAGCTCATCGGAGCGGTCCGCCATCTCTTCCCGCCGCTCCTCGCCGCAGCAGTACTGTATCGTCTCGTCGATGCCCCGGAGGGAATCCAGGACAAAGCTGTTCAAGTCGCCAAAACTGTTGCGGAACTCCATCCCCTCGTCCGCACCCTTTTTCCCGAAAAAAAGGGGAATTGCCGCGCCCACCAGCAAATAGCCGCAGAGGGCAATGAGCCCGGCAATCCATGACAAATGCCCCATAAATGCCACCATGATCACCGAAGTGCAGACCGCGATGGCAATGGGCGAGATCGTATGCGCATAAAAAACTTCCAGGAGTTCGATATCCGATGTGATGACCGAGATCAGGTTGCCCCGGTCACGCCCTTCCAGCTTCGCCGGGCAGAGCCGCCGCAGTGCGGCAAAGACTTTCCCCCGGATGATCGCCAGAAGCTTAAATGCGATAAAGTGATTGCAGTACTGCTCCCCGTAATGCAGCAGCCCGCGCAGGACGGCCATCACGACCAGCAGGATAAATATTGTTTTCGGGGCAAGCGCCAAAAATCCCGCAGCACCCGCAGTGCTGATGCCCAGCCCCTCGATCAGGATATGGAGCAGGCCAAAAGCCGCCAGTACCGTGAGGAAAATCGCGCAGAGGTAACCGGCCACGCCAAGCACGATCGCCAGGACCATGATGGGAAGCAACGGCTTTACCTGCCCGATCAGCTGCCCCATGATACGGATGCCGCTGCGGCGCGATGCACCGTTTTTATATCCGGAGTCATTTTTCTTACTCATGACAGGCCTCCTTTCCCTTCCGGACAGTTCGCATTGCCCCCTGCCGGAAATCTTTCGCTGCCATTATCCTGTGCCGCAGAAACTCTGTTTCCATCCTCCGCCCAGGCTTCCAGCTCCCGCTGCGACCGGTACAGGCGGCTGTACGCGCCGCCGGCCGCCATAAGCGCTGCATGGCTCCCGCTCTCCACTACCTTTCCGTCTTCCATCATATAAATGCAGTCGGACTGCACCACATTGGCCAGGCGGTGCGAGATCAGGACCACCGTCTTTTTGAACGCCAGCCCGCGGATGACTTCCATGATCATCTCCTCACTCTCGGCGTCGATATTAGACGTCGCCTCGTCAAAAATATAAATCGGCGTGTCGTGGAGCAGGGCGCGGGCGATCGCCAGCCGCTGGCGCTGCCCGCCGGAGAGGTTGGACGCCTGCTCCGTCAGCCTGGTATCCAGGCCCTTCTGGCCTTTTAAAAATCCCCAGAGGTTTACCTCCATGAGCGCCGCGATCAGTTCCTCCTCCGACGCATCCGGCTTCCCCATCCGCAGGTTGTCCTCCACCGTCCCTTTAAAAAGGTAAGCGTTATGGGAAACCAGCGTGATGTGTTCCATCAGGCATTCCTCGGACAGCCCGGACAATTCCGCGCCGCCAACGGTAATGTTGCCGCCGTAGCCGCGGTTCCTGCCCATCAGGATACCGGCCACCGTGGACTTGCCGCAGCCGGAAGTACCCACGATGGAGGTAAAACTCCCCGCCGGGAAATCCATAGAGACATGGTCGATTGTCAGTTTAGAAAAATTTTCCGGGGTCTGACCCCCATAAGAAAATATAACCTCGCTGAGGCATACGTCCGCCTGCCCGTCCGGGATTTCCCCGTCCCGCGCCTCCGGCTCCGGCAGGTCGAGCAGTTCAAAGATCTTATCGCTGGCCGCCATCCCGTTCATCGCGATGTGGAAAAACGATCCCAGAAGCCGTAGCGGCAGGAAGAACTCTGCCGCCAGCAGGATGATCATCACCGTTCCGGAGAACGTGATGTTTCCTTTTGAAAACTGAAGCAGCGCCACGACCATGCCCACTGCCGCGCCGCCGTAGGCAACGATATCCATGACAGAGGTGGAATTGAGCTGCATGGTCAGCACCTTCATGGTGATCTGGCGGAACCGCTGGGATTCCGCGTCCATCTCCTCCGCCTTCTGCCCGTCCGCGCGGTAGATCTTTAACGTAGTCAGACCCTGAAGATTCTCCAGGAAGCTGTCGCCCAGCTGCGTGTACATCCCCCAGTATTTACTGAGCAGCCGTTTCGCGATCTTCTGCACAGCCACAATGGACAGCGGGATCAGCGGCACACAGATGAGGAGCACCACGCTCGCTTTGATGCTCACGAAAGAAAGGATGACAAAAAGCGTCAGCGGAGCCAGCATACTGTAAAAAAACTGCGGGAGGTATCGCCCGAAATAGGTCTCCAGCTGCTCCACGCCCTCGGCCGCCATCTGCACGACCTCCGAGGTGGCCACGCTCTCCCGGTAGGAAGCGCCCAGGCGGAGCAGCTTCCTGTAAATCTTATCCCGCAGGATGCGTTTCACATCAATGCTGGCCTGCAGGGACGCGTAGGACGCCTGCCTGTCACAGACAAACCGCAGGGCGATGGCGCAGGCCATGACGACGCCGTAGGTAGCCGCCGTCCTCCCGGCGATCCCGGTAAAGAGCGCCCCCTCCAGCAGGATGGCCGCACAGTAGACCAGGATGACCTGGGTCAGCAGCGCGATCCACTGCCAGAGCACCTGGAACACGATGTATTTTTTTGCGTGGGACAACAGGTCCACCAGCCTCTTTTTGATCATTCTCTCCGCTCCTCTTTTTTCCTTTTCTTATCAATCCGGTCCTGCATCCGATTACCCGAAAATCCTCCGGCTGAACATGCACTGCCAAACATCATCATACAAAAAACATTCCAGCCGGACTTTCTAATCACTTTATAAAAATTTAAGGAAGTTTATCATTCTTTACCGGGGTCTGACCCTATAACGATCTTCTGCCCGTCCACGGTGGTCACCTTCAGGTCGACGCCGTAGAGTGTCCGGATGCTCTCCCGGTCGATGACCTCCTCCGGCTTCCCCTCGACCGCGACGACGCCGCCGCGCAGGCCGATGACCCGGTCGGAGAAGGCAATGGCCTGGTTGATGTCATGCAGAACCATCACGATGGTGATCCCATACTCCCGGTTCAGCTTCCTGACAAGCTTTAATATCTCCAACTGGTAGCGGATATCCAGGTAAGTCGTGGGCTCGTCCAGGAACAGGATCTTCGTGTTCTGCGCCAACGCCATGGCGATCCACACCCTCTGGCGCTGCCCGCCGGAGAGCCTTGAGACTTCCCGATCCTTAAACTTCGTCAGGTTTGTCACCGACAGCGCCCACTCCACCAGCCGCTCATCTTCCTCGCTCTTCCCCTGCATCATCTTCCGGTGCGGGGTTCGCCCGAAGGAGACGAGCCGCTCCACGGTGACGTCGTCGCCCGCCGTATTATACTGCTGGACGATGGCCACGCGGCAGGCAAATTCCTTTAAGGACATGTTTTTGATGCTTTTCCCCTCCAGGAGGATACGCCCCTGCCGCGGGACCAGGTTCTTGGTCATCAGGTAAAAAAGGGTGGACTTACCGCAGCCGTTCGCGCCGAGGATCGTCGTGATCTTGCCGCTCTCCACCTTCAGCGACACATCCTTTAAGACCCGGTTCCTCCCATACGCGAAGGAAAGGTTCTTCACTTCCATCGCCGGTCTCGGTGCTTTTTTCCGCACCGTTTTCTTTCTATTCCCCGTCGGCAGGGCCTTCTTCCCACCCGGCACTGCCGATCTGTTTTTCCCTGTTCCGGCATTTGCATCCTTGCCGCCCGCCGGATTTCCGTTATCTCCCTGCAATGCGGCATCCGCCTCTCCGGCCGCTATGTTTTTCCCACTGTCTGCGGACGGCACGGCAGTTCCCGCTTCCCTTACTTTAGCCTGACTGATATCTGCCGGTGCCGGTTCTTTCACATTCGTCTCACTGGTTTGCATACTTCTTCGACCTCCTCAGCAAAATGATAAAGAACGGGCCGCCCACGACGCTCATGATGATCGTCGCCGACACCTCGTAGGGCGACGCGATGGTCCGCCCGATGGTATCCGCCAGCAGGAAGGTAAACGCCCCCAGCAGCATGGAAAACGGCACCAGCGCCCGGTGGTCGCTCCCCACCAGGAGCCTGCCGATATGCGGCACGATCAGACCCAGGAAGGCCACCGTCCCGACGACCGCCGTGGAGATGCTGGCCAGCATCACCGCGATCAGAGAGATCACGATCCGCATGGTATTCACGTTCACGCCCAGGCTGCGCGCCGTCTTGTCCTCCAGGGAAAGGAGGTTGCACGTCCCGGTAAAAATGACCGCCAGCACAAGCCCCGCCAACACATAAGGCCAAAGGGTATGCACATCCGACCATGTCTTCATCGTGATGTTGCCCTCCACGATGGAGGCCACGCCGGAATAGCTGCTCCCTGTCATCGAGTTCAGACCGCTGGAGAGGCCGGAAAACATGGCCTCCACCGCCACGCCGACCAGGATGATCCGGAGCGGCGAGAGCCCGCCCTTCCAGGAAAGGGAGTACACCAGCGCAAACGCGACGATGCCGCCCAGGAAGGAGAACAGCGGGGTAAAATAATACAGGGAGGGCAGAAATGCCGTCACCAGCACCGCCGCGAAGCTGGCCCCGCTGGAGATACCGATGATGCCCGGGTCCGCCAGGGGATTTTTTAAGACCGCCTGGAAAAGGACGCCGGAGACCGCGATGGCCGCCCCGGCCAGCATGGAGATCAGGATGCGCGGGAAGCGCAGGTCCACGATCGTCGCCACGGTGTCATTTGATTCCACGAAAAGGCCCCGCAGCAGCTCCGATACGCTAACCCGGAGGCTGCCGATGTTGATCGCCGCAAAAAACAGGGCTCCCAGGAGGATGGCCATCACGATAAAGGACAGGGCTGCTTTCGCACGCTTCTTCTGCTTCCTCTCCTTATCCTGTTTCGCAAGCTCCCGCTCCGACAGCTGCAGGGTTTCCGGCTCCGCCACTTTCCTTACTGCGGGTTTTGCGGCAGCGGCTTTCCTCTTCTCTGCTTTCCCGGAAACAGGCTTCTTCTCCATTTTCTCCGGAACAGGGGAGTTCACCGTCTTTTCCCCGGAAGCAGCACTCCCGGATTTCATCTCATCACTCATTTACACGTCCCTCCCTGCTATTCCGTCAGTTCCTCATATGCCTCGGTCGCGCCCGACTCCTCGGCCTCCTGCGCGGCATTCTCGCTGTTGGTCTTCGCCTGCGCCTCGTCCTCCTCGCTCTCCGGGTAAAGGATGAGCTGCAGCTCCTCCAGCGCGTCCGGGTAGTCAAAGGTGGCGCTCATGCCGAAGAGGGAGTAGGTCAGGTAATAGACCTGGTCGTTCTGCACCGCCTCAAAATGCTGCCAGATGTCGTTCGTCGCGAAATCCTCCTCGAACATCTCCATCACCTGGTCAGGCAGGGCATGGGAGGCGCAGAGGATGATGTCCGGCTCCTTTGTCTTCATGTCTTCCGTGTTCACGGTCAGGAACTCGGAGTCCGAACCGGCGTAAACGTTCTCGCCGCCCGCCATCTCCACGAGGCTCCCCACATAGGAGTTTTCCGTGGCGATGATATAGCTGCCGGGCAGGCCCATGAGAATCAGCACCTTCGGGCTCTCCTTGTCCGCGTTCTTGTTTTTATATTCCGTATAAAATTCCGTAAACTCATCCACCAGCGCCTGGGCTTCCTCTTCACGGTCAAAAATCTCCCCCAGCTCCTGAATGGAGCGGCACATCCCCGTGACACTCTTTAAATTCAAAAACGCCCAGTCCGTGTCGATGGCTTCATATTTCGGCTGCAGGTCGCTCTGGAGGGAGGAGGGGCTTAGGATCCAGTCCGGGTCCAGCGAAGCCACGATCTCCATGTCCGGGCTCATCGCCGTCCCCACCACCGTCGTCTCCGCGTAGCGCTCCGGGATCGTGGATGTGGTCGTGCTGCACACGCCCACCAGATCCAGGTCCAGCTTGTCGCAGATCGACGCCACGGCCAGGGAGGTCGCGATGATGCGCGGCTCCTCGTCCATCGCCGCCACCTTTGCCTTGGCTGCGGCCACGGCGGCCAGCTCGTCCTCATCGTCGATCGTGAGCATCAGCTCCACGTCGGACGCATCCGTCTCCGCCTCCGCGGATGCCGAAGCCGAAGATGCCGGATCATCCGCCGTGCACCCCGCCAGGAAAAGGGAGGAAAGCAGCGCCCCCGCCAGCAGGCAGCCGGCCAGGCGGCGCAGGGCATTACCAGTTCGTCTCATCATCGCTTATTCCTTCCTCTCCCAGAAATGACAGGACATCGTCCGCACGGGCATCCTCCGCGGCGGCATCCGCGTCAGCCGCATCAACACCGTACCCGGCACTTCCGTCCTCATCCGCAGAGTGTCCCGCTTCCGATCCATCCGCCCCGGGCTGCATCCCCGCCTGCCCGCTGCCGTCCAATCCTTCTTCTATCTCTTCCGTCTCTGAAAAATCTTCCTCATACCCGTCGTCATACTCCGGCTCGCCGCCCCATTTGTACCAGTTTTTCCGGAACAGGTATACGACAAGGGCCGCAGCCGCGATCAGGATCAGCCCGACGATACACGCCGCCACCGCCCGGTAGACAATCAGGGTCGTTTCCGGTGTGTCGGAGGTATCCGCGTTTTCCGTATCCTCCGTCTCAGATTCCGTCGAGAGGCTTAAGCCCTGGGCGTCGTCTAAATCGCTGTCCGTCTCAACATCCGCAGCTTCCGTGATGCTGCTCTCCAGGGTGGTTTCTTCCTCAGATTCCTCCGCGGACTCTTCCGTATCCGTCTCTTCCTCCCCGGTCTCCGTATCTTCCGTATCCTCACCGGTGTCCGCATCCTCCTCATCCTCATCGGAGGTCAGAGAGGACGACCCGCTTAAAGAGCTGCTCCCGGAAAGGCTGCTGCTCGATGTGGTGGAGCTGTCCGACGAAGACGTGTCTGAAGAACTGTCCGACGATGAGGCATCAGAGGAACTGTCCGACGATGAAGTATCAGAAGAGCTGTCCGATGCCGAGGACGTCACCATGGTCGCCGTGAAATCCGTGCTGTTGCCGGAGGTATAGTCGCTGGGGTAAAAGTACGCGATAACCTCGCGCCCCATGGGCTCCACATACATGGAAAAGCGCACCACACAGTTCTCACTCGGCACCTGGACGCAGATGTCCGCCGTGGTGCCGTTGCTGTCCGTCCCGGAGCCGGTCTGCCCCAGGGCAGGGCTGCTCCAGTCCGAATCACCGACCTCCTGCACCCAGAAGCTGTGGTTGCTGGTGTAGTCCATCAGGCTCATCCGGAAAGTCAGGTAATATTCCCCGCTGTCCGTCACTTCCAGGATGCCGGTGGTGTAGATCGCACTCTCCACCATGGCCTGCCCCGTGGTATAAGAGGAAGACCCGCCGGAATCCTCGACGGTCCCCGTCACCGGGTGGGCATAGCAGGGTGTAATGGTACAGGTGTAGACCGTACCGCTGGCCGCATAGGCCCTTACGGCAGGAATGCCTGCCCCCAGTGCGAGGGCAAGCGCGACTGCCAGGAAACCGGCCATGATCTTATGTATCCGTTTCACTATGTTCATAGAAATCTCCAATCCCGGCCCGGGGCAGCCTACTTAAGGAAAAGTGGGCTGCCCGCGAGCCATTTCTGACACTTTAAAGTTTATGTCCGTATCAGGCGTTCTTCCTGCCTTTCCGCCGCTGTGCGAGGGCAACTGCCGCCGCAAAGCCCCCGATGCAGATCAGTGCGATCCACGCCCGCATGCCGTTCGCCTCATCCCCCGTCTTGGTGGTGGAGGTGGAGCTTAAGCTGCTGCCGGTGAGGCTGCTGCTGTCCAGGGAGGAGCTCCCCAGGGTGGAATCACTGCTCGTGGAAGAACCGCTTAAGGTAGAACTGCCCAGGGTAGATCCGCTCAAAGTGGAGTCGCCCAGAGTCGATCCGCTGCTCAAGGTTGACGTCGTAGAATCATCATCGTCAGAAGACGTCGTCGTGCTGTCATCATCATCGTCATCATCATCCGACGTCGTCGAATTCGTGCTGTCGTCGTCGAAACTCGAGTCATCCGATGTCGTGGACACGATGGTCGTCCAGTCAAGATAGAGGTAAACCGCCTGTGTGCCGGTGCCGGAAGCGATGGCCTCCATGATCGGCACGTATACCTGGAGCGGCACCCAGCCGTCGTCCAGCGCCTCGGAGATCAGCGGGAAGGTGACGATATCCGGGTAATTCGTCCCGTAGGTATCGGACACCAGATTCCCGTCCTCATCGGTCTGGTAGGAATCCACGGTCACCGCGATGGTCGTCCCCTTCGGCACGCCGTTCGTGGTGGTATAGCCGCTGGCAAAATATTTCAGGTCGCTTAAGTATCCCAGGGAACTGCTGATCGTCAGGCCCTTAAAGTCCATCGTCAGGTAATATACGCCGTCGCTTACCGTCAGCTTGATGGTGTGGACAATCGCGTCGTTGGACATGGAGAGCGTCTCCTTGTCTGTCTTGTACATGTACCCGGTCACGGCGTACACGCCGTCCTCCAGGTTCGTGATATCCAGTGTTGTGGATGCCGTGCTGTCGTCATCGTCGTCATCATCGGAGCTGTCCGAAGAACTGTCCGAGGAAGAGGAGCTGCTCGAAGAGCTGTCGGAGGAACTGCTGCTTGTGGTCGTCTCCGCCGCCTTCAGGTTCAGGATCGCCGTCAGGAGTGCGGACGCCTGTGCGTTCACCTCGTCCTGTGTCGCCGCGTCATCGTCATAGACTGCTTCCGCCGCCGCGATCGCCTCGATCAGCGCGTTTAAGGTTTCTTCCGTGTAAAGTGTCTCACGCCCCGCCAGGTTGGAAGCTGTCGCGATCATCGCGTGCAGCCCCTGCTTGACCACGGAGGAGGTGTCGAGCACCGTCATGGACTCCATGTAAGCCGTAAGGGTCGCTGTCTGCTGGTCCACCGCGGTCTGATTTGCCGTGCTGTCTTCATAAACAGCCATCGCCGCGTCATAGTAAGTCTGCAGGACCGCGATCTCCGCGGAGGAATAATATTTGGAATTTTCAAGGTACGTCTCCGCCAGGGCCAGCGCTGCCGCCAGCTCCGTCTTGTCGCCCTCGACTGCCGTCAGGTTGCTGATCGCGGTCTGTAAAAGGTTGTTCCAGAAGCTTACCTGGTCCTGGTCCGCCTCGTCGTTGTCATAGACCAGCTTCGCCGCATCCAGGATCCACTCAAGCAGTGCCTCGGAATCCTCGGTGTAGGTTACATTTTCATTGGCGAGGGCCTCCTCGGCCTCTTCAATGGAAGCCGCAAGCGCCTCCTTGTTGGACTCCACGCTCTCCGCCTCAAAGATCGCCTCGGTCGCGGTCAGCGCTGTGACCATCTTGTCTACATATTCCTGTGTCACGTTCAGGTTTTCATCTACATAGTATGCTGCCGTGATCGCCGCCGCCAGGAGGACGATGTTCTCCTCACTGTTATCCGTGGAAACAGAAGTGAGGGATGCGGCAAGCACGCTTACTGTGTCTTCTTCCGAAGCCACCGATGCTGACCAGAGGGTCTCGCTCAGTGCGGAAACCGTGGAGGTTGTGGTCGCTGTGGAGGATACCTCATCGTAAAGTTCTTCCAGCTCAGCGATCATCTCCTCCAGGGACGTCTTGTCAACGCCTTCCACGCCGCTGACCTGTGTCCATGTGGAGGTGTCAAAATCAAGCTGGAGCACGGCCTTCTGCGTGCCGCTCCCTGTCGTGATGTACTCCATCACCGGGACAAATACCTGGAGCCAGTACTGGGTCTGGTAATAAGTCTCGCCATCCTCTGTATAAGTCTCCAGCGGGATGGAAACCCACTCGGGATATTCCACGCCGTTCATGTAGTCCGCCCAGAAATCGTCGCGGTCATCCTCCCCGTAATAGGAGAGCACGGTCGCTGCCGTCGCCGTGTAGTGGCTGGACGGCACGGTGGTGCTGTTATAGTTTGCGTAATATTTGATCCACCCGAGGTGGCCGGTCAGTGTGCTTGTTCCCAGGGAAGCGGTCAGTGCGCTGAAGTGGATTTGCACCTCAGTCGCCACGCCGTCTTCGATCACGATCCGGTATGCATCCGCCGCGCTGTCCGCCATGGAGGTGGACTCCAGGTCTGTCTGGACGATCTTCGCACTGATCTCATACACGCCGTCGGCCAGCCCGTCGCCGTCAAAATAGAACATGGCCTCCGTGACTTTCTCCAGGTTCGTCTCCTGCTTCGTCACATCGGTCTGGGTGGCGGAGGTATCATTTAATACTGCTTTTGCTGCCGTGATCGCCGCCTGATAATATGCCAGCAGTGTGGAATCACAGCCGTTGGCGGACAGAATTTCGTACTGCTCCTCTGCCTGGGAGACATAGCTTGTGAGAGTATCCTTATCCACCCCGTTGTCCAGCGCGGAGATCGCGATGGTCAGGGTGTTCACCATACTGGATACTTCTGTCTCGGATGCATCGCCGTCATCCACGACTGCTTCCGCCTGCTCGATGGCTGTCTGCAGGTTATCCCAGCCGGAGTAGTTGTTGTTCTCGATTGCCTTCGCCGTCGCCAGCACGGACTCCAGTTCCGTCTTGTCTACCTGCGCCGTCAGGCCGGAGACGCTGGCGGAGAGGGATTTGACCATGGCCGCGATCTGGTAGTTGGACGGGCTCGCTGTCAGGAGCGCCGTCGCAGAATCGATAGTCTCCTTTAACGCCGCCACACTGGAAGGCGTGTAGGTGCCGCTCTCGACCGCTTCATTATATGCCGTGGTCGCGGACTGGATGGCCGCCGTCAGTTCCGAAAGGTCGACATCACCGGCCGCTGCTTCCAGGGCTGCCTCAATGTTCTCCACCATCTCATCGATATCGGACTGGATGACCATGTAGCCGCTGTCCGCAGACTGGGTCAGGAGGGTGTTTCCGTCAGCAATCGCTGTGGAAAGGTTCGTGATCGCTGTTGCGTCATAGGAACCGGCATCCTCCAGCATGTCAGAGAGGAAGGAGGCGGCTTCGTCCAGTATGCTCTCTAAGGAGGAAGTGTCGAGATCTGAAGCTTCTGTAAACTCCGTCACATTCAGCCATGTATTATACTCTTCTCCATCCGAATCCATATATTTGATTGCGATAGATTTATATACCCGCGGGGCATAGGAATTGCTTCCACCTACAATCTCATCTAATACAAAACTATATCCATCTGTTTCTTCTGTCGCCGCCACATAGCTTCGTGTCTCAATGTCATAGTAAGATAAAGCCGTAACACCATCTGTATAGAGGCGGTATTTTGTAGTATTATCCTCATTTACCAGCATCCGCATCTCAGAAACAGCATCCGAATCATCCGCCAGCGCTGCGTCTGTTGTATACAATCCTGCATCACACGCATAAGCTGACAGGTAATTGTCTGTCAAGGTCTCCATTGCTGACTGCAGGTTCTGATATGCCGTGGTAATTGTATCAGTATCCTCTGAATTTACTGCTGTTTTTGCTGCGGTAATCAAGTCAGCCAGATTGCAGGTTTCCCATACAGCAGGATCATACTCTTCCCAATGTGCCTGCATCTCCTCCGCCACTTCGATAGCCGCTTCTAACGCCTCACCAATCGAGGCATCTGTCACTGCTTCCTCTTCTACTTTTTCAGCAGTCGTATAATCAATATACAACTGTGCAATCTTATCTGAATTTCCAACACCGCCATTCTTTATTGTTGCAAGCCCATCCATAATCGGTATACGGAACTTCATTGTATAAGCACCATCATGATCCTGATCTAATATAAAATATATTTCCGAAAGATACATTGGATAATAAATCTGATATCCGGATACCCACCGCTCAGTAAGCAGTTCATCATCTACCGTCATATATTTTGTAATAACCCCGGAGGTATATTCACTGCCATCCGCAGAGATTGCAGCCCGGCTCAGATATCCGCTAGTTCCCATGACATCTACTGCCTGCAGTGTTAATTCAAGTCGCACCGTTCCATCCTTAACCACAATGGTAGCCGGTTTTACAAAGGCATTGTCTGACATGGATATACCACTGCCACTCTCTGTCTCCAGGTACCACTTTACAGTATAAACACCATCCTCCAAAGATTCTGCCGTAGAAGAAGAGCTAAGCTTATCCTGTATGCCATACTCTCCCAACGCCGTAGGTTCTATCACGACATATCCATCTTTTACTGTACCCGTTTCATATACAATGGCAGATGTCCCTGGATAAATCCCCGTTGTTGTATCAGTATTATATTCATCCGGGATCGGTATCTTCAGGGTACCTTTATTTGATAGTGCAACCGAATCTCCGTCAGCAGTCACTACTTCAATTCTCCACGCCTGCCAGTGGTTTGTCGAACCCTCAAGATTCCCTGACCACCACTCATAGTCCTCGTCTTCCTCCGTGATTTCTGTTACTTTCAATACATCTGTTTCCGAAACATTTGCAGTGGTCGTCAGAAATTGGATTCCCGTCTCTTCATCTGTCAAAGTAATACTCAACACTGCCGATTCCGCAAGCCGCAGTGTCCCATATGTATATGTAACTGGTTTTGACGAGGACGCATCATAACCTGTCAATATTTTAACCGTTTTTCCAAAAACCATGTCTTCGTAGCTTGTTACGTCAAATGTTATAGTGAAGGCTCCGTCCGTATCAATTTCTAATTCCGAATATCCATCATCCGAATATGGATTCATTAGATTTTGCAAACGTGTCGTCACAGTATCACTTTTAGATGACGTTTCATAATATGCCAAGTTAGCTCCGTCATTTGCAAGATAAATTCCATTAGTGCCAGTATCGGATGCTGAGGCAAAAAGTGCTTTTGCAGCCTCAGTCAAGGTAAATGTTGCAGTAGCAACTCCATTATTTATAACAACGTTTACTTTTTCATTAACAAAATCATATATTTCTGATGATACAGTTTTTTCATATGATGTACTTGTATAATTTGTACTGCTACTAGTTTTTTTGAATATGAATAAGAATTATCTAATACAAAACTCCATTCAACTTCACCATCGCTAACTGTCTCTGGCAATTCAACAGCCTGTGTGTAAGAAAAAGTAATCTTGCAATAATGATCATAGCTTTCTGTCCCTTGATGTATAACCATATAAACATCTTCTGACAAATCATCTACTGAAAATGTATAATCAGAGTAACCCGTTGTCTCATTTTTGGTTTCGCTTACATCGGTTCTCCAAAATTTTCCCGTATCATATGCATTATCATCTACAACTGCTTTATAGGAACCATCTTCCGCAGGAGTTACAATATCATCAAAGCAATAGTTATCATCAAGTATTTTTATGGATTTTTCTCCTATACATGTCCCATCCATCCTAAGGGTAACCGTATAATTACCATCTTTCGCCACAACTAATGCAGATTTATACAGACTTCTTCCCCATACACTTGTAGAAACCCCAGAACCACTAGAATAGTCCGTCACGAAATTAAGCGGTATGCAATATACTCCGTTTTCTAATTGAATTACATTGTTTGAATCTATCGTATATGTTTCAGTAGCAGCCAAAACAGATACACCTGATAACCCTGTCGAAATAAACATCAAAAGTCCAAGCAATCCTGCCATAATTTTTCTAATTTTTTTCATACTATTCCTTTTTCCTTTCCCATTCTTATTGCTGTATTCTTCTCGGGGTCTGACCCCGGAAATAAATTATAAACCTGAATTATTCACGGCGACCTGATTTTTCCATATACCAGACACCGATG
>JAJQCB010000007.1 GCA_021203005.1 Clostridiales bacterium
AACGCGAGCGTTACTTTAAGATTTGGAAATACGTATATGGATATAAATCGAATTACAATATATATACCTATAAAAATTGAAATTGCCCGGAAAGTGTGGTATTATTTTTAATTATAGTATAATAAATCACTTGACGGAAGTGAGGCAGAGACTTTTTGGGGGAGTTATGTTTCATGTTTATTAATCCGGGATAAAAGCATGGACAAAATCGTAAACGCTTATGTGGAAAAGTTCAAAGAGAAGCGCAGGAGGCAGCGCCGGATGATCGTGACGCTGGCTATCCCTGCGCTTTTTTTGGCTCTTGTGATCTGCTGGCAGCTTCATCTCACCGGCGTCGCTCTGACAGGTGAGACGTATTGCGGTCTGGAGGAGCACAGGCACACGGAGGAGTGCTATGAGACTGTTCTTGTCTGCGGTCAGGAGGAGTCTGAGGGACATACGCATGACGAATCCTGCTATGATGAGTCGGGAAATCTGATCTGCGGTATGGAGGAAACGGAGGGGCACACACACACCGAAGACTGTTATGAACAGCAGCTGGTCTGCGGGCTGGAGGAGCATACGCATACGAAAAACTGCCTGAAGGGCGGTGCTACAAAAGATGCAAAGACAGCAAAGGCTTCTGAGACAGAAGCCGAGCCGGAAGCCGGGGATGAAATTCCTCCCGCAACTCTGACTTATGAAGACGAGAATATCATCGTCTCTGTCACCTATAGCCCGGATGCCGGGCTCCCGGAAAATGCGGAGCTGTTTGTTGCCGAGTATGAAAAGGATTCCGAGACGTATCTTTCCCGTTATGCTGAGACAGTCGAGCTGTATGGTTGGGATGAGGACGAGGATTACACTGACAGTTTCCGCCTGTTTGACATTGGTTTTTATGCGGACGGCGAGGAGGTCGAGCCGGCCGACGCCGTGATGGTGACCATTTCATACCTAAACCAGGAGGCAGAGGTCGGGCGCTTTACCGTCACTCATTATGGGGATGAGGAGACCGAGACAATCGAGGCTGATACTGTGTATGAGGACGGTACGCAGGTTACGACGTTTGAGTCGGACAGTTTCTCGGAATATAGTTTGACGGCGGACGGTCAGGGCGGAAGCGGTTCGGGCGGCACAGGCGGCACGGGAGGAGACCAGGGCGGCGGCAGCCAGGGAGGCGGCACGGGAGGAGACCAGGGCGGCGGCCAGGGCGGCGATGATCCGGATAGCGGCGGCAATGATCCGGACGGCGGCGATGATCCGGATAGCGGCGACTCGGGCAACAATGAGACTGACCCGTCCTATTACAATGAAGATTCTTACGTTTTTTATGATACCTTTACGCCGACTTACAACGACGAAGGTGAGATTACTTCCGGAGTTGTGAACACTGCCGCAAGAGATTATATCGAATCTGTCGTATTAAATACCTCGACAGTGGTGCAGCGCGATTCCAGTGCTGCGGGCGGCTGGTCAACCGACGGCGCAAGCCAGCTAAGCACTTATTTTCCGGATGCTTATTATACAGACGAAGATGATTGTAATATGCAGACGGTTACCCTGACCATCACGCCCAAAACCGGTTATTATGTGACTGCCGTGGTGGTTACCTGCACCGGAGGGTATGGAACGGATACGGCTTATGACTGCACCACTTTTTCTGAGGGAAACGCTTTTCAGACTTCGTTCAGTGTGGGGACAAGCGGTTCTGTTGAAGTTAGTGTATCCAGCACTGATTTTTCACATAGAAGTGAGTCGCCGTATTACTTCATCCTGATCGCGGTATCCCCGATTTCAAGCCCTCTGTATGTGGAGTATGATTACGGTGAGATCGTTACTTTGATAGATGATAGTACCGGTACCTATGATTCCGCGTTTAGTACTGCCACCGGCTGGACGGCTACCAGCGCTGGGAATTACTATGGCGACGGGTACAATGATTCTAACGCAGATACCGGTTATACAAACACGGACGGTGCATATACGGGCTACGGTGTGATGACTGATGATACCCAGTACAAATATGCGTATACATCTGGCGGAACTGTGACGGCGGCGGATTGGATACATTATGCGAACACAATCACAGCCTCCGCAAAAGAGCAGGCTGCCGCGGCGGGCTATGTCTTCGCCGGGTGGAAAGCGGAGTACTACACCTCTGTGACCGTGACAGAAAATTCGGATCAGAATACGTCGGGTTATCAGGATGACTATAATAACTGGGATTATGCATTTTCCGACTCTTACGGGGAGGGCACTTATGACGAGGGAGATCAGGTGACATTGACCACCAATGTCCGGCTGATTGCCCAGTGGGTGCCGATTGGCATCACCGTGACAAAAGTAGTTACGGGATTAACCGGCACTTCTTATGAAAGCAGCGATCAGACATATACGCTTCAGCTTCAGGTGCAGGGAACAGATGGGGAAGGCAACGAGACCTGGACGGATTATGGTGATTCCATTAAACTCACCGTCACGGTTGACGGCACGGCCAGCACCACGATCTACCCCCTGCCTGCGGGAACCTACAGGGTGGTAGAAACTGCTGGAAACACCGATTTAAATGACGGCACTTATATTTATTACATCTCAGTCGACACCGGAGGTACGGTAACGGTTACCTATAGCAGTGCTTATACGGTGAGCACGGTGGATGGAAGCAGTGTGGCTCTGCTCAGTGATAGCCTGACGGTAACAAACTCCTATTCTGAGGAACCTGCAGCTGTTGATGTTATCCTGAAAAAGGTGGACGAGAACGGGGATGTCCTCTCCGGCGCGGTGTTTACGCTATACAGCAGCACAACAAATGATACAACCACGCTGGATGCAACCGGAACGGACGGCACCGTCACCATGAGTGACCTGGCCACAGGCGGCAGCTATACCCTGCAGGAAGTGACGGCTCCGGACGGCTACAATAGCCTGACGGATTCTATCACGTTTACGGTTTCCGCTTCAGGCGCAGTGACTCTGGCGGATGGCACGGATTCGAATGTGGCAAGCGTAAGCAGCGAAACGAACGGGAGCGGGAATACTGTATATACGATTACGGTCGTCAACACCCCGGGTTATGAGCTCCCTGAAACCGGCGGCTCCGGCACCTGGCCGTATATCCTGATCGGTCTGCTTCTTAGCGGTACCGCCGTATTCCTGTTCTGCCGGCGCAGGAGAAGCGCATAAATCAAATAGCAATCTGTGTGATTGTTATTGACCAATCGATAAATTTAAGATAAAATGTAAGCCAATCACCGATTTTCATAAAAATGGAGAAGAGTATGACTTATATTACAAGAGAACTTGAAAGAAAATTTTTGAAGCTCAATGATTTTTTTAAGGTTGTCCTTGTCACCGGTGCCCGTCAGGTCGGAAAAACGACCATGCTCAGGCATCTGGCAGAGGGCAGCGGCCGCAGCTATGTTACCATGGATAACGCGATGGCGAGAGAACTGGCACAGACAGACCCCATCCTTTTTTTTCAGACCTACAAGCCGCCGATTTTGATTGATGAGGTGCAGAAAGCCCCGGAGTTGTTTGAGCAAATCAAGGTGATCTGCGACGAAACAGAGGAAAAGGGGCTGATCTGGCTGACCGGCTCTCAGCAGTATCAGATGATGAAAAAGGTCCGTGAGACGCTGGCAGGCAGAATCGGTATTCTGGAATTGTATAGTCTGTCTGCACGGGAGAAGACCGGACTTGTTTTCGAAAAGGATTTGGATTTTTCCCTGACTACCTTGCAGGAAAGGCAGAGAAAACGCCCGAAAAATGATGTGGTTACAGTCTTTCACCATATCTGGGAGGGCGGTATGCCGCAGATACAGGGTGCGGATGATGAACTGAGGCAGGAATATTTTAATTCTTATATTGAGACTTATCTGATGCGTGATGTGGCAGATGCAGGCGGAATTACCGACGCAGTGAAATTCCGCAAATTCCTTGTGGGGTGTGCCTCTCTGGTTTCGGAACAGGTCAATTATGCGACGCTTGCGGAGTCTGCTGATATTGCCCCCTCCACGGCAAAGATATGGTTAAATGTACTTGTGGGACTGCACATTATTTATCTGCTTACTCCTTACTCAAACAATGCATTGAAGCGGTTGAGTAAGACGCCAAAGCTATACTTTTGTGATACAGGTCTGTGTGCTTATCTTTCCATGTGGCTGACGCCGGACACTTTACGAAACGGTGCTGCCAGCGGCCACTATTATGAAAATTATGTGGTGATGGAGTTGGTAAAAAATTATGCTTACGCACAATCCAAAGCGAATATCACGTATTTCCGTGATTCTAACGCAAAGGAAATCGACCTGTTTATTGAGGAAAATAATGTGGTTCACCCTTTGGAAATCAAGAAGAGTGCGAACCCGGATCGGCGTGAGGTAAAGAAGTACAGCGTGATTGAGAAAGCCTCCCTGAACAGAGGAAACGGCGGTATCATCTGTATGTGCGAGGAGCCGATTCCTATTGATGCCGACAACTGTTTCATTCCGAGTAATTTGATTTGAAACGTGTTGCGGGTGCCGGATCCCGGATAATATTTCTTGTAAAGACTGCATGAATCCTGGGGAGACACCGGTGCCTGACATCGGTAAGAACATCATCCTTTCCGGAAAACCCCGGAAAGAATGACACTTGCATGTTTTAGCGGATAATGGTATAGTTTAGACACTGATTGGGGAGTCGGTGCAGTTGACCCCTTTTTTTATTTTAACAGGAGTGTGAGTTACGAACCAATATCAGACAGACCTGAGAGAAAAATATGGATAAGCTTATTGATTCGTATGTGGAAAAGTTCAAAGAGAAGCGCAGGAGGCGGCGCCGGATGATGATGATTCTGACTGCCCCTGCGCTTCTTTTGGCCCTTGTGATCTGCTGGCAGCTTCATCTCACCGGCGTCGCTCTGACAGGTGAGACGTATTGCGGTCTGGAGGAGCACAGGCACACGGAGGAGTGCTATGAGACTGTTCTTGTCTGCGGTCAGGAGGAGTCTGAGGGACATACGCATGACGAATCCTGCTATGATGAGTCGGGAAATCTGATCTGCGGTCTTGAGGAGCTAGAGGGGCATACACATACCGATGACTGTTATGAAGAGCAGCTGGCCTGCGGGCTGGAGGAGCATACGCATACGGAAGAGTGCCTGGTAGATTCGTCCGAAGATACGGATAGCGGCAATATGGTGACAGCAACAGCGATTTCGGAGGATGACGATGACAGCGGGAATGTCAGCGCCGCGAGTGAAGAGGGCGGAGATGACAGCGGGGGTGTCAGCGCCGCGAGTGAAGAGGCCGGGAGTAATGCTGCGGATACGAGTGTTACCATTGGCGGGACAACTTACGAGACGACGGCTGTAGATGAGTTTTATCTGTGGATTTATGACGACAGTATTACCAAGGTTGCCGGGTATTCTGAGTGGGACAGCAGCAGTGGGACTAATTACAGCAGTACGGGCATCACGGATGCGCTCAGCTATACGGATGCGGACGGGACGTCTTATTATCTGATCCCTGTAAGTTATTTTGAGTCCGCCCTTGGCGGCAGCGGATATACATTTGGTTCCGCGGATACTCTTACCTGTCCGTTCCTTTATGCGCCGAGTGCATACAGCACGGTAAGTGATGCTACTTCGAATATAAAAAACTGCCTTTTTGCATCTTATGTCCAGGTGGGCGATACCTGGTACGTGCAGGTAACGGATACAACGGGGCTGGATCCGAATCGCTCCAATATTTACTACAATCCTGTATATCATTATGAATTCTATGTCGGCTCATATGATACTGCTTTGCAGACAAAGGATATAAGCAATTTTATTGGGGTCGGCAACCGTCAGGTTCTGATTCCGATGAGCTGTTTCAGTGCGTATGTTTCCGAATCGGACCTTAGCGGGAGCCTGAGCGGCGGGTCGCTTTCCTCATCCGGAACGATTACAATTAACGGGGAATCGTATACGACATATGAGAGTGATTTTACTTATAGGGCTGCATGGTTTCAGACAGCAGAGTATAGTGCTTATTATGTTTTTTATAATAATACCTGGTATCTTCTGGTACAGGATACAGGTACCGGTTATGCGATTCCCGTACGCAACAAAATCTGCTACACCGGTGAGATAAAAGGGGTTGTCTTCAGCCTTGACAACAGCAATGGTTCATCAACTTCCGGAGATTATTCGGACACTGCGCTGAGATATACTGTAGCATTGGCCGGATATGCGGATGATGAGGGCAAAGTGACCGTCAACCTGCCGTTTGATGAGGATCTCAATTCAACATTTACCGTGGTTGAGGGAGCCTCGTCCGCTGATACGGTCACGGTCGACCTGGGAGAGGAAGCAAAGTATGATTATAAGCTGGTCGGGTGGATCAATATTGCGACCGGCGACTATTATAATGTGGAAGACGGTTCGGTTGCAGCGACCGTGGATCTTGACGATGACAATGTATTTTACGCCGACTGGATTGCCGACACCTATGATTGCGTAGGAGATGAGGGAACGGTGATCGAGACGGCCGACACCAGCAGCTTTGTCACGATCCGGATGTTTGATTTCAGTGAGCTGTTTAACCTGTACAGTGCTTCGCTGACGCAGAGCGGCATTTCCTCTGAGAAGTGGTCGGACAGCGGCAGTTTTTATGATTCGGCGTTGCTGACGAATGATGCGGGCGACCTTACAAGTCTGGGTTACAGTTTTATCTTTTTTAACACCGGAACATACAAAAGCAGCGGTGCATTGGGGCTGCCTGCTGACAGATTCAATTGGAACTATTGGACGGGAAGAAACGGTACGCCCGCGGCATATCTGGATGGCGCGTATTCCGGCCTGTTTGACGAGGATATTATAAGTAAGCTTTACAGTACTTCCGCGGGGAATACAGCGGATGACCTCGGGACGTATTATGTCGGGGAGGCAAACTATCTTTTCTCCTATGACAGCGACAGCTCCAGCAGCACCTATGGTTTTTACTCCTATGATTCTTCTGAAAACGCCGCTGTCTATCAACAGAGTGAAAGCCGGTTTTACGTATATGACTCGCCGCAGAGCTTTGATGGGAATGCTTCGAATTCGATTTTCCTCCCCTACAATTCCTATACGGCGGATTCGTCGGCTTATACAACGAGCAACGGGGAGATTAATTACTGGTTTGGTACTTCCATTGAACTGAATTTTTATCTGCCCAATGATACCGGGACGGTGCTCAGCACGGATTCTGAGGGCGACTCGTACGGCAACCAGATTAACGGTCAGGATATGGTTTTTGAGTTCAGCGGCGATGATGATATCTGGATTTTTGTCGATGATGAGCTGGTTCTGGACATGGGAGGCGTCCATAGCGCCCTGAGCGGGACAATTAATTTCTCGAAAGGGACGGTAACCATTAATAAAAGCAATGGTACTGAGTGGAGCAGCACAACGATCAGCACTCTGCTTGGCGATGATCTGAAAGCCGGTTCCCATACGATGACAATCTACTATATGGAGCGCGGCGCTTCTGATTCCAACCTCAAGGTGAGCTTTAACGTGGTTCCGGAGTGGGAGTATGATACAACGATCGCCGGGACGATGAGGGTCACGAAGGTATGGGAGAATGACAGCAGTGAAAGCCGGCCGGATTCTATCGTCGTCGGATTATTTGAGAAAGCTATTGCTGTTGCCGCGAATAGCAGCAGTCTGACCATCACCACGGATGAAGATGGCAGTACCGTTTATAAATATATTGACGGGGAGACGACGTATACCATAACCGATGGCTATTCTTATGATTCGGATGACCTGGTTAACGCCTATTACAGCAGCGGTTATATTTACGTGCGGGTAGACACGCAGACGTTGAGTGAGGCGAATAGCTGGACATATACCTGGGAGCTTCTGGACAGCTCAAAAAGTGAGAGCGATTACGAGATTCTGGAGCTCACGGATTTGTCGGCGTACACGGTTTCCTTAACATACACGACGCTTACGGTAAATGATAATTACTGGAGAATTGCCGGTAGTGATACGCTCAACGGCACGGTGACGGTAACTACTGATAATACAGGTATGGATATAGTTTCATCGACCGGTATACTGGAGGATGGTTTGCAGGTCGTCCTGACAGACGGTGCGCAGAACGGGATTGAGGATAGCAGCAGCTTCCCGACGACCTATACCGGTAACGTGATTCAGACAGACGGAAGTACCGTCACCACAACAGACGCTCAGTTTTCCCAGGTGGCAGAACAGAGTTCCACCGACAGCAGTGTGTACACGTATGGCGTGACGACCGGGATTGACTCTTCGGCTGTCTGGACGGTTGAGATGACGGGCGGGTATGACAGTTTTGACGTCAATGGCACGGAGGTTTATGCGCCGACATTTTACCTGATTTCAAGTACAGGGAAATATCTTGGAATCATGGATTCCGGAGATACGTCTGCGTCTATCAGTGAAAGGTATACCCTGCAGTTGGTTGACGATAAAACCGACGCGGCTGTTTTTTCTTATAATGCGCTCGGCGAATTAAATATGAGTGATAATACCGGTCTGAAAATAATCATCAATGATTCCGGCGATTATGCATTAGTATCCGGAAGAGAAGGTACAACGAATTCGAATAATGTAAAAATATATGTGCAGGATTCCGCGACAATCGGCAGAGATTATATCATAACGAATATGCTTGTTACCTATGAGCTCCCTGAAACCGGCGGCTCTGGCACCTGGCCGTACATTCTGATCGGCCTGTTCCTGAGCGGTACAGCCATGTTCCTGCTGGTGCGGCGCAGGAGAAGAGTATAGATGGCGCCGGACTCCGAAAAGAAAGGTGTTGCACAGGATGAGAATTTGTGGTAATATATCTTTGCTGTGAGCACAAGTGTATCTCAGAGAAACACAGGGGGCGGGAAATGTCGGAGAAAAACAAGTATTTTGTGTTGAAACAAAAAGCAGTTCCGGAAGTCCTGTTGAAAGTCGTGGAGGCGAAGCGCCTCCTGGACTCCGGGAAAGCGGTGTCCGTGCAGGAAGCCGCGGATATTGCGGGGATAAGCCGAAGCTCTTTTTATAAGTATAAAGACGATATTTTTCCGTTCCATGATAATTCCAAGGGCCGGACGATTACCATGGTGGTGCAGTTGGATGATGAGCCGGGACTGTTGTCCCTGATTCTGAAGATTGTCGCGGATTTTCATGCCAATATCCTTACCATCCATCAGAGTATTCCGGTGAACGGGGTTGCTTCGCTGACATTGAGCGTGGAGGTTCTCAGTGATACCGGTGACGTCTCTCAGATGGCGGGAACCATTGAGGAGCAGCAGGGAGTCCATTATCTGAAAATATTAGCAAGGGAGTAAGTCGTGGTTAAGATTGCAGTGTTAGGATACGGCACCATCGGTTCCGGTGTCGTGGAAGTATTGGAAAAAAACAAAGATATGATCACCGGGAGAGCCGGTGAGGAGATCGAGGTAAAATATATTCTGGATCTCCGTGATTTCCCCGGGGATCCTCATGAGGATCTGGTGGTTCATGATTATGAGATCATCCGCAAGGATGAGGAAGTGGCCGTTGTGGTGGAAGCCATGGGCGGCGTTGAGCCTGCTTTTACATTTGCAAAGGGCGCCATCCTGGCGGGGAAGCATTTTGCTACTTCCAACAAGGCGCTGATCGCGAAGCACGGTGCGGAGCTGATTGCACTGGCGCAGGAGCGGAGCCTGAATTGCCTGTTCGGCGCGAGTGTCGGCGGCGGCATACCGATCATCCGCCCGTTGAACAGCTGCCTGACCGCGGATGTGATCGAGGAGATCACCGGTATTTTAAACGGGACCACCAATTATATGATGACAAAAATGTCTGACGAGGGTTCGGAGTTTGACGATGTCTTAAAGGATGCCCAGCAGAAAGGGTTTGCCGAGGCTGACCCCACGGCGGATATTGAGGGACACGATGCCTGCCGGAAGATTGCTATTCTGACATCCCTGATCTGCGGACACCAGGTAGAGTTTGAGGATATCCATACGGAGGGGATCACGGGAATTACCGCGGCGGATATCCGCTACGCGAAAGCTATGGGCAGGAGAATCAAGCTTTTGGCCTCCAGCTATAAGATGGGGGATAAGTATTGCGCCCTGGTAGCGCCCTGCCTTCTGGATGAGAGCAGCCCGCTGTATGGTGTAAACGGCGTGTTCAACGCGATCTTTGTCCGGGGAAATATGCTGGGCGACGCGATGTTTTACGGAAGCGGTGCGGGAAAGCTGCCGACGGCCAGCGCTGTGGTGGCGGATGTGGTTGATATCGTCCGGCATAAGCATGTGAGCATCACGATGAAGTGGAATCCCGAAAAGGTAGAGCTGGAAGATTACCGCTGCCTGCCGTACCGCTATTTTGTCCGCACATCTGCAGAGCCTGCGGAAATTGAGGCGGCGTTCGGAGAAGTCTCCTATGTGACCGCGGAAGGTGTGAGCGGTGAGACGGCTTTCCTCACGGATGAGATGGACGGGTATGCGTATGAAGCTGCAGCGGGGAAGCTCGGGAGTGTGCTGCAGAGTATCCGGGTGAAGTGATTTGGAGGGATTTTGCAGAGCATCCGCGTGAAGTGATTGCGGGGAAGAATTCTGCAGAACATCCGCGTGAAGTGATTGCGGGGAAGAATTCTGCAGAACATCCATGTGAAAGCGGCTTGCTGAGTGGAAAACGAAAGAAATAATTCATTAATAATAAGCGGCGATGCATTTTCATGCATCGCCGCTCGTTTTTTGCATAAGATTAATTTGGTCGAAAAATCAATAATAGGGATTCGCGGAACCATCGTTTGCTGTCTGTCCTGCTGCTTCCGGGAGCAGTTCCAGATAGAAACAGGTCTGGCTCTGGGAGAGGTATGGAATAATCCACAGAAGCCCGATGCCAAAGCTGAGGAGGCTGAATAATATCCATCCGATAAAGGATAAGCCCAGGCCGAGGAAACGTCCTTTTTTTCCACGCATCATCTGCCGGCTCTGGCGGATCGCATCCATCATTCGGATATCACTGTCCTCCAGGAGAATGAAAACAGTCATAGACCAGGAAAGAAAGACTATGATCATTACGATGCACCCAATGAGCATCAGGGCGCAGCCCAGAAGCGTCAGTGCGACAGCTGCCATAGTGTAGGAACCGGTCAAAGAAGGAATCATACACAGATAGCCCGGTAGAATACAGACCAGTGCGAGCAGTACCGTCAGCAGCCCGTAGCCCAGATAGCGGTCCGGTCGATTTTTGCATACAATAAACATATCCTTATATCGGACATCCCGCCCTCTGGCAATCTGCAGATGGATATGGGAGACACCGGCCTGAAGGAGAGTCGCGATCAGCGATATGACCAGCGAACCGAGAAAGCCGAGGACAATCCGTGAGGGGACGCCAAAAGCGATGCCCTGCTGCGCCATACTGTCAAAAGGGATGTTCAAGATAAGGGTGATCAATTCTGTGATAAGCAAAGCCGCGATGACAGGCTTGTAGTGGCCAAGCAGATTCTGCCGGGCAGCGGTCTTGATTTGCGCGTTGGTTTTACTCATAGTATATACTCCAATCTCAACTCAAACGTGACTGTTCAGTAGCTTCACAGTTACGGGAAAAAGTCCATTTCAGACTACAATGCTTCTCCCGCACCGGCTTCCGGAGTATAGGCCGGCTCGGAATCCGTGCCGTAATCCTGGCCGGAATCGATGCCGTACATATCCTCCAAATCAATGCCGTAGTTTTCTTCTATCGTATTCAGGTAGTATCTGTAGTAGTTCTGCAGGCTGCCGTACTCTCGGATGACCGTGAAAAAACTGAAGACAAGCAGTGCGGCGCTGATGACCATGGCAATGATGCTGATGCGGAACGCGTACTTTGCCGCCCGCTCCGGTTTGGTGCGGGAGCCTTTTGAGAGGCAGGCAAACAGGATGCCAAGCGAGGCAAAAATAATAGCGACAAATCCGGTGATGGAGGTCAGGATTGCAATGATGGCGCAGGTCACGGCTGCCATAGCCATGGGAGATGCGGCCCGCCGGGGCGGACGTGTAAACTGGTCCTCCGGGTCACCGAAACGGTTTTCGTTGGGGTTATACATGAAATATACTCCTCTTTTTGCGGTAAATAATAGTGAAAATAAACCAGTTGCGAGGTTGGCAGTGATTTCGGCGTATCATGCCGGATCATCTGGCTTAAACTTATGCACATTGTAACATTTATGGAGTAAAAGTCAATATGGGTGTCGAGCGGCGGGCAGAAAGAGTTTTTGTGCTTGAATCACTTTTGGTACTATGGTAATCTATTCTTATATCAGAATTCCATTGATATTTACGTAACTATTCGGGATAGTGCTTCGCATTTACTGTGAGGTACGTATGAAAATACAAATTGTACAAAATCTATATAGGGCGAAGAGAATATAACAGGTTTGAATCTTGTTTTTGATAGGAGGGTGTCAGTTTTATGGCAAAGGTCTTTAACGTGAATGGCGCATGCAGACCGGAAAAGCATTACATGGTTGATTTATCGTCGCGTCTGGAAGCAATCAAAAAAATGGTGGATGACGGGGAGTATTTTACGATTAATCGTGCCAGACAGTTTGGTAAAACGACAACCTTAAATAGCCTTACAGATTATCTGAGAAATGATTATGAGGTACTGAGCCTGGATTTTCAAACCATGGGGCATTATCGTTTGAAAATGAGGAATCGTTTGTAGAGGCATTTGCCGGCGAGATTCTTGATAGTGTGGGGGATTTTCCGGACGGAATTGAGGAGCAGTTTCTTTCTTTTGAGGAAAGAACCGCCAGAATTAACTCCCTCAATGCATTGTTTCGAGTTATTAAATTGTGGTGCGGAAAACTTGAAAAACCGCCGGTGCTGATTATTGATGAAGTGGACACTGCGACCAATAATCAGGTGTTTATAGATTTCCTAGCACAGCTCCGAGCATATTATCTGAAGCGTCCTAAAACCCCGGCATTTCAGTCAGTGATTCTGGCCGGCGTATATGATATCCGCAATATTCGACGCAAAATGCGTTTGGAGGAGGAGCACAAAACAAACAGCCCTTGGATTACTCGCGATGGCAACGAGGAAAATGAGAATGTATTCTCATTTGACGACTGCCCGCGGGATTATATGGAGCCTGCTCCATATAATATTGCAGCTGACTTTAATGTTGACATGAGCTTTTCTACGTATGATATTGCAGGAATGTTGGATGATTATGAAGCGGACTATCACACCGGTATGGATGTTGAGGGGATGGCGCAACTTTTATATAACTATACGTCCGGCTATCCGTATCTTACATCGAGATTATGTAAGCTGATGGATGAAATGATTGTCGGAGGCGCAAATTTCCCGGATAAAGCGGCAGCCTGGACGAGAGAGGGACTCCTGGAGGCAGTAAAACTTCTGGAAAATGAGACAAACTCTCTGTTTTTATCTCTTAAAAACAAAGTCGAGGATTATCCGAAACTTCGGTCGGTTCTCTATGATCTGCTTTTTACCGGGAAACCGATTCCGTATACGCCGATGAATGATTATATTGAGATTGCTTCCATGTTTGGATTTATCCGAAATGAGAGCGGAACAGCGGTGATTTTCAACCGTATATTTGAGACCGTTCTGTACAACTGGTTTATGTCGGACGAGTACAGTACCAGCGGGATTTATGACGCCGGGTTGCGAGAGAAGAATCAGTTTATCATCGGCGGTCATCTGAATGTCAGACGGATCCTGGAACGGTTTGCAGAGAGCTTTGACGATCTGTACGGAGATCAGGATGAGAAATTTTTGGAGGATGCCGGAAGACGGTATTTTATGCTGTTTTTGAAGCCGATCATTAATGGTGAAGGAAACAGTTATGTGGAGGCTGAAACACGAAACCGGGAGCGTACAGATCTGGTGATTGATTATCATGGGGAGCAGTTTGTAATCGAATGTAAGATCTGGCGTGGGAATGCTTACAATGAGCGGGGAGAGAACCAGCTTGTTGAGTATTTGGAGCACTTTCATTTGAAAAAAGGTTATATGCTGAGCTTTAATTTTAATAAGAATAAAAAGGTTGGGATACAGGAGATTGTGTTGGGGGATAAGGTGATTGTTGAGGCGGTTGTGTAGATGAGGAGGAAAGAAGGTGTGATTGCATGATATATTTTACTGGAGACACTCATTTCGGTCACACAGGGATTATTCGCTTTTGTGAGCGGCCGTTTTCTGGTGTGGATGAGATGAATGCGATTTTAACAGCTAACTGGAACAGTCGGGTCAGAGAAAAAGATACTGTATATATTTTGGGTGATATGTTTTATCATTGTGAAACTAATGAGGTAGAGCGTATTTTGCGTCGGCTGAAAGGGCATAAAAAGCTTTTGATTGGAAACCATGATAGCTCCTGGATGAGTAAAATTGACGCATCAAAGTACTTTGATGACATTTCGCTGATGATGGAGGAATCTGACGGAAGACATGAATTTACGCTTTGCCATTATCCGATGCTTTCATGGCGGAGAGATTCTAAAGCTTACATGATTCACGGGCATATTCATAATGATATTAGTTTGGATTATTGGCCGGTCATTGCCGGCAGGGACCGCATCATAAATGCCGGTGTTGATGTCAATGGATTCATACCGGTGACATTTGAAGAGATGGTAGCAAATAATATTCAATTTAAAAAACGAGGAATTAGCGGAATTTGAAAAGAGAGGAAAGAGCAAATCTCTAATTGAATTGCCTGCAGAAATCAACCCGGATTATGATGAAAGTGAATGGGAAACGTATATGGCTAAGCATCCGGAGAAATTTTTGGATATAGATGAAAAATAAGAATTTTCCAAAAATGAGTGAGAAAAATCACGGATTCTTATCTGTTGGGATTGACTGGACTGAGGGAGAGTCTGTCAGAGTCTCTCCCTCATACTAAATAGTGCCCGTATTGCAATTTTTTTGTTCTTAGCTTGCTATTCAAAATAGCCGAAGTTATAGCAGATCAGATAAAATTTCTCGTGCCTTATGATCCAGCTGCAATTTTCTGAAAGCAATAGATTCAATTTGCCGCACCCGTTCGCTGGTGACTCCGCAAATTTCGCCAGCTTCTTTAGGAGTCAGGCGATCTTCTCCGTTCAATCCGTGTAATAAAGTTATGATTTCCAGTTCTCTTTCTGTTAAAACCGCTCTTAAGATATCCTGAGTGGCATCGGGGAGCATTTTTTGCTCTGTGGCATATATTGGAGAGCTTTTTTCGGAGTCACTGGTCATATCACCCAGTGTTGTATTTTCATCATTGTCCTTTGACACAGATCGGTCAAGAGAGTCTGTTCCCTTAGAAGCATCTAAAAGCAGATTGACCTTTTCGGGTTTCATGTTCAGTGCGGACGATATTTCATGAATAGTTGGCATCCGGTCGTGCAATTTTGAATATTCATTCTGAAATTTTTTGATTTGCCGTATTTCATTTTGGGCTCTGCTTGAGACATGAAATGCGTTAGCATTATTTTGCAAATAATTCAGAATGGAGCCTTTTATATATTCAGTAGCAAAAGTGGAAAACCTGAATCCCTGATCCGGGTCAAATTTTGTGATTGCATTCATCAGGCCAATGATTCCCTCATCAACCAAATCCCCCAAGTCAATGCTCGAATTTTCGCTGTGGTATTTTTTGGCGACGGACACTACGAGCCGCAGGTTAGAGGTAATCAAGGTCTCCTGGGTATCGTTAAACTCTTCGCCATCCGTGTGAGTCTGGAGGACTTGGAAAAGATTGAGTTCCTCTTCAGCGGTAAGGAGAGGATAATTAGTGATTTCATGAAAGAAACTGTTTGAATACACATCTGCAGCCATAGTTTTCTCAGACTCCTTTTCGTTTGTTAGTTGTTCTTTACAAAATTGTAATTATTACCCCTGTATGGAAAGGGTTCATTTTGAAATTATAATATATTTATAGCCAAAACACAAATAAATATTTAATCAGAAAATTCGGATTAAATAGACAAAAAATATTTATTGTGTTATGTTTATTTAAGACAAATTTCATAAAATGAGAGGAAAGACAATGGACTATAATAAAGGTACAATTACAAGAAGAATGGACTCGGTTCTCAATGGATTAGAGGATGAATTTAATTCATTATATACTAAAATAGATTTTTACAACAAGATAGATGAGGTAAAAAAGGCTGAGAAAAAATCTGATTTGCCTACCAAAAAAAGCCAGCTCTTTGCCATGCTGGATGCATGCGGAGTTTCCTATAAGCGCGAGGGAGATGATGTATATTACAGGAATTTAGTAGAAAAATCGGATATCCCAAACAATTGGAAAGAACTGGAGGAAAAGATGCTGTTGGCTCTATATGACAGATATCAGGAGTATCCGACTCCGGAGGACTATATGAAACGGATTGTCGACAGACTGTGTTCTGAGGAAGACGGGTGGAATAATGACACATTGCGCCTCAGGATTCTCAAACAGTTTGTCAAGTATGGAAATTATCTGAAGGATGCTGGTATTGAAGGGCGGAAAACGGTTCACAAATATGCGAAAGAAAAGAGTGGGAATAAAAATCTAAAGGACGAGACGGTACCGGATTATTTGGATGATGAGGTTTTCTCTCAGTTTGATCAGACAGACGACGAGAACCAAAAAAAACCAAAAGGGAAATATGGACTCTTGAAAGTGGCGGATGATTTGGCAGCAGGGAAGTTCCGTTCGGGCGGGTCCACCAGGAAAAATCTGTATCTGTTCGCGATGGTCTATAGTATGACATATTATTCCGGCGAGACTGACGATGGCAGAATGAAAGATGTCAGGACTGATATAGAGACAAATCTGTTCCGTGATTATTATGCATGCAATTTTATGAGATATATCTCGGATACGTACAGAGAAAACAGAAGTGCGTATGAAGACCCGTCCGGCCAGGGGATTAATTATAAGAATTATGCGGAGATGGTATATCTGTATTACATATCAAAAGATTGCAGCCCGCAGGACAAGATTCGGCTATCCAGTGAGATGATCAACCGCCTGAAAGGCAGCCAGCCGGGAGAGAAAGTGATTGATAAAGAGACCGATGGCAGGACAGGCATGTACAAAAATATGTTTACGGAGGATATTTTGCGTCTGGATAAAGAAGAATTTGAGGCATTCATACGTGATAATTATGATACTTCCGACAATAAAAGCAGTGCGCTTCAGCTTGAAACGGAACAGAATACTGCGTTCCGGGTATATCAGGATATTTTAGATGATATAGCCTGTTATGGGGAAGATTTTGCGGAGAGCAGTGATCCAAAAGATTCGCTTACATCCTGTAATTATGGACTCTGGTTTACGGATGTTAAGGCTTTTGGAGATGAGAGGGTAAAAAGTATATGTGCTAAGCACCCCCATGTCGACTATGATCGCTTTAATGAGTTTATTTCGCTGCTTAACGGGATTAATGATTACATGGGATATACTGTTGATGGGGGACTGAACAAAAGTAAATCAAAAATAAAAGCGCTTGATATATCCTCGGCGAAGAATGTCAGCCGGGCTTCCATAATCGTTGCTTACTATTATTATTACAACAGATTTTTCGGATTTGGGTCTGTGAGCACGATTAATAAAAAGAAGTCCTTTGAGGAAATGTTTCATTCATTTAAAAGAAATATCGATGAAAAGCTGGATGCCTCGTATTATCAGAGGTTGAGCGGGAAAAATATTTTTGATATAGCAGTGGTTTTCTCATCATATTATTTTTTGAATTCCTGACAGGGATCGGAGGGATTAATATGTTGATAAAAGAGGTGAGCGAGACAGGGGCATACCATAATGGAATAAATGGCGAAAACCAGGATTTTCTGAGCTATGCTCAAAACAGAAATTTCAGCGTTATTTCGCTGGCAGACGGTGTTTCTACATGTAAAGAAGCCAGGAGAGGGGCAGAAATCGCCAGCGGGGCAATAACGGATCTTTTTCTGAAAAGGGGAGCAAGTTTCATGAAATTCGAGGGCGACCGGATAGCCGGATTTGCATTATCGCATATTCTTCACGAGTTGGAGCAGGAATCGACCGTTGCGTCAGAGAGTATTGAGGAATACTCGAGTACGGTTGCAAGTGTGTTGGCAGATAAAAAGAACAGAAAAATTATGTGCTTTAATCTGGGAGACGGCATTATCCTGGGAACCGGAAACGAAAGGTGCCGCGTGCTTGTGATGCCGGATGACAGCTCAAACGGATGCTGTGTGACAACCACTCGGGGCGCCTCCGCATCGGCAACGGTAAAAATTATTGATATCGGCAGCATGGAGTCTGTTCTGATCTGTTCCGATGGAGCATGGCGGCTGATGTATGAAAAAGGTAAACTGAGGGAAGAAGCCGCTGATTTGTTGAAACATAATGAATTTGACGGGTTAAAGGAATTTCTTGCCCGTCAGAATGCTTATGATGATTACAGTATTATATTATTAGATTTACGACAAAGGAGGAAAGTTAAGTGAAAAGATCAATGATTTTATATGGGGAAAGCAATGGAAAAACATTTGAAAGAAAATTTGAAATACGAAAGAAACTGGGAGAAGGGGCTTCTTCCATATGTTATGAAGCTCACCACGAAAACAGCGGAAACGGAACATTAAAAGAGTTTTTGCCCGCGAATATATGTACGTTTGAGAGAGATAAAGAGCGAGGCTCAGTAGTTGAAACATCAGAATTTAAGGGCGACTATGAGCGTTTCCTGGAAGCGAAAGAGGAATATGTCAAGCCGTATCATGAACTGATGCGCATAAAGCGAAGCGGGGTAAATGAGGATTTGGCTACCTTTATACCTGAATTCGAAATTTACCAGGGATATATCGATGATGAGAATACAGTCGGAACAGTATATGTTTGGACACCGGACTGCAAAAAAGTGACTTTCGAAAAAGTCTGTGACGAAATCCATAAACATCCGAATAAGAATCCGGAGCGTAAACTCATCACCGTGTTAAATGCAATTGAGTCTCTTACAAAGTGCGTCTGTGCATTTCACAGCGCCGGATTGATTCACAGGGATATTAAACCGTCCAATTTTGGTTTTGATAAGTATGAGGGTGAAACGCTTACACAGACATTAAAAATGTTTGATATTAATTCTGTGTGTTCCGTATATGAAAGAAATATAGTCAGGATGGGTTCTGAGGGATTCCAGGAGCCGGAAGCAGAGTATGGACAGGCGCCGGATAATCAGACAGATATTTTTTCAATCGGAGCCAGCCTGTTTTATGCGCTTATTGTTCCGGAAGAAACGGAAAAAAATAAGAAAAAGGAAGAGTGTTATTATAATCCTGATTATTATGACAGACTTCGGGAAATGGTGGATGATTCCAGATTAATAAAGGCGTCAGAGGCCAATTCACATCCCAAATTAAAGAATATACTAATCCGGATATTGGAAAAATGCCTGGGTGAGAGATCTATCAGATACGAAAGATGTGAGGAGCTTCTTGAAGATTTAAATAAAGCCAAATATTACGCTCTTCCGTCGGAAATTGCCAGAAAGCAGATGGCAGGCGAAAGATGGATTCTGGCAGATCTGGAGAAATCCCTGGATGCTAGTATTGAGAAGAATTCTTTTCTGACTATACAGTATCATTTATATGAGTTTCCGTTGTATACGTATTGTGCAGAGGGAGAAGATACCATCAATGTACTGGTGATTGGATTTGGAAATTACGGTCAGAAGTTTTTAGATGCCTGCCTGCAGAGCGGACAAATACGCGGCAAAAGGCTAAATGTAACCGTTGTATCTGATGATTGTGAAGATAAGAGAATTTATCTGGAGGACAGACCGGAGCTTACAAAGTTTTTTAATATTGAGGGATCTCTTGCAGGAGATGAAGAGAGCTATGGTGATGTCTCGTTTGAGATAAGAAATCTGAAGCGTGATGAACCGGATGCTGTTATCAAAATCATACAGGATATTACATTGGAACACTATGAGAGTAAATGCCTGCATTACATTTTCATCGCTCTTGGAGAAGATGGGTTAAATAAAGTGGCGGCTGACTCTTACAAAGAAGTGGCGGAAGTTGCTGAAAAGGATTGTGTCGTAAGCTATGTATGTGAGGGTGAACACTCAGCCGTCAAGCAGGATTCTATGCTGCGCCCTCTTTATGTGAATGAGGATATAAAAAAATCTGCTTTGTATCCCGAAATTGAGAGGATGGCGTTTAATACACATCTGCTCTGGGAAAAGAATCTTAATATTGATTACAGGAGTGTCAGAGCGGAGTTCAGAAAAAAATACAACCATGACTCAAGTGTTTCCAGTGTTCTGTCGTTGAAATATAAGCTTTACAGCATAGGGATCGATTTGGACAAAACCGGGTATAATGAGGCGGCACAGAAGTTTGAAGAAACAATCAAAAAAAGTAGTGGTATTAAAAACGAGCTGATCTGGATCGAACATCGCAGATGGGTTGCGGAGAAAGTATGCCTTGGCTGGCGAAGAATAAAAAACATAGGAGAATGTGCCGGCGGGAAAACAAACAATAAAAAAGAAAAAAGGCATATATGTATTGTAAAAAGCAGACCGGATCAAATGCTGGCAGATGAATATTGGAAAAACGATAATTATGATAAGTGGGATAAGGCAGGAAAAAAGAAACTGGATGAATTGGATGAACTGGACCGGATGTCTGTAAATCTGCATCGTATGTTTGTAAACATGGCAAACAGAGCTAAAAAGGAAAATTTGCTGTCTGGAAATATGATATCCGGCATTATAACGCTTGTAAGAGATGATGAGAAGGCTGCAGCAGCATTCCAGGAATGGTTTGGCTGCATGAAAGATATCTGGAATGGAGACACGAGGAAAGTTCATTTGTATAGGGGACTGAAAAAGGATTTTCTGGACACTGTGAACAGTCTTCCGGATAAAGACTTAGATAAAGCAAAGAAAAAAACATATACGATCTGGTTGAAGCATTTGACAATCGTTTCTATCCTGTTTTGGCAAATACAGAGTATCGCAACTGGAAACAGGATGATGTGACATTTATAGAAAATATCCCCTTTGTACTCACATACACTGAGCACGCATATATGGTGATCCCGTTTGCGGCGGACAATAATGATGCTGTATTTGGTAATGTCGCGGCTCCTGCGGTGGTTAACCCGGAAAGAATCATTTACCTGTATAACATTGAAAAACAGAAAGATGCAGATGAGTTAATAAAAACCATACCGCGTGTTGTTGAGTATATGAATAAAAAACATATCAGAGCTGCGATAGAATTTATTCTGGTATATCAGGATAAGGGTTTTGACTTTTCAAAAGACAAGATAGAGGAAAAAATGAAACAGGCAGGGGGGAGCCGTATCAGACAGATTAAATGCATGGCGATGAATGATACCGTTCCAGAGAATCTGGAAGAATATCTGAAAAAGCGCAGCAGTGGAAAAAGGTTTTTCGCAGTGGAAAATCGGAAAACCGGATTTTTCGACAACCTGAACGGGGCAAGCTTTTATAAGTCATTTAACAATTACCGGTTTGATTCGCGCAATATGGAGTTTAGTCATATGGTCGGTTGTGACATGTTGGGGTACATAAAGAAAAATCCGTATATTACTGTGGCGGACATTATGGCGTTGTCACTTTCTTCGTGTGAAAGAAGTAATCAGCCGGAGTTCTATGATGAGTACAAGGAACTTTGGAAACGATATTGCGATAATACCGTTCTGTGGAAAGGGCTATGTGATGATTTGGGAAAATATGCTGAGGCGAATGATACTCTGGCAACATTTGACAGGAAGCAGAAAGAAAAATCGGAAGATCAGACATATACATATATTATGCCATTTGCGTGCAAAAACAATGTTGATAAGATTATTAAAGTTTTAAAAGATAACAGACTTTTGGATAATAAAAGCCGTGTGACTGCCCATACAACTGATTCATGCCGGGTGAAGATTGTTGACCGGTACGGATATCGTAAAGAGTATGACAAATTGTTTTCGAAAATATACGCTCTGATGATGCCGGATCAGACTGTAACGGTGCCCGTAATCAAAAATAATATCGAGGTGAAATTTGAAAATCTGGAAGTAAAAGGGTTCAAGATTCCTGATAAGATGGTGGAAACTGATGCGAAAAAACAGAACTTACAGAATATTATGACGTTTCTTAATGATAAGGGATACGTTATAAATCTGGACCTTAATATTAGAGACAGGAAAATGAGCTTTACATATGCGACGAGAGCGATCAAGGATCTGCTCACCACATCTGGAAGGCTGTTGGAGATATATACCTATCATAAGGCAAAGGAGTGCGGCAGATTTGATGATCTTGAGTATAGTCTTGTGGTAAACTGGGAAGATAAAGGGGTAAAAAGTGAGTTTGACTGCATTCTTACGAAAGGATTTCGAAGCCTGTTTGTTGAGTGTAAAGCCCGCGGTGAAATTCAACAGGAATTTTACTATCGCATTGCCAGATTGACAGAAAAATTCGGAATAAACGCCACAGTGGTTCTGATTGCCGACACAAATGAGAAGCCGTATTATGACAGCGTCAAGGTTAACGATATGCAGAGAAAGCGGGGGGATATGTTGAATGTGGTGACGATATCGGATCGCAATGATATTGCCAATATTGGTCTAACATTGTTAAGGGTGATCAATGGAAAATATACGGATCAGAAGAAATGAAGATACGGTGAATGTAAATCCTCTATCATGGGTACCTTACACCCATGCCCCGTTCATGAGATAATACTCCCAAATACTTTCGTGTGGATCGCGCGATTCGCGCAATTCGCACGACTCGAGCTAAGGAGGTTCCCATGAACACAAAACAAAAGTTACATCAAGCCAAACTAGCCCAGTGGGCCGTCTGGTGCAAAGACCAGGCTGACAGCGGCCTTACTGTCAAAGCATGGTGCGAACAGAATGATATTTCTGTTTACACCTATAATTATTGGAAGCACCAGCTCAAATCTGAATACATTGACTCCCTCCTGCCTGATATCGTCCCAGTTTCCCTTCCTCCGGCGACATCGGCACCGTCACAACCTGAAGTCCCTGACTATTCCAGTTTAGAGATGCATGCTTCCAGTCAATCGCGCGATTCGCGCGACTGCACATGCATACACATCAGCACTCCGGATATCGATATCTCTATCAATTCTTCTGCCAATGATGAACTGGTCATGCGGCTCATAAAGGCGGTGCGTTATGCTTAGGGATGCTGACCCCACATCTTTTGCCGGTATCTACATCGTCTGCGGATTATGCTCAGGATATTTTTATCCTCATCTTTTCTCATAAAGCCTTGTATTCCTGAATTCTATTTCAAAAAGATGAGGATAAAAAAATTATCTCAGGCCACAGATCCGTGCCATTTCTTCCTCATCATCAGGCCACAGTGGAGCCTCGTCTGTTGACAGATTTCCACTCTCCATTGCCTTACGCATCATTTCTACAGAAGGGACTGCATAAATTCGGGTTGTTTCTGTTGAGGAATGGCCGAGTATCCTGGAAATAAGTTCCAGCTCGGTTCCATCCTGATATAAGTTTGTTGCCCTGGTTCGGCGGATCATATGCGGATAGCAGCGTTCCGGAAGTTTAGGATGCTCCGGCCGTATCTGGTCAGCATATTTTTTTATGATACGTTCTACATTTCCTGCAGACATTCTATCCTTATGGCCTTTTATAACAGTGTATATCAGCGGTGAGGCAGAAACCCCATCCGGATGATAAGCGCTTAGATAATTCCTTATGTGTCCTGCCGTCGCATCGGTGATGGCAACAATCCTTTCTTTATCGCCCTTGCCATATATCCTGAGGTAAGGTATTTCGGCATCCAGATTTACAGAAGAGACATCTAGTGACAGTAACTCAGAAACCCGGACGGCGGAATCATAAAGCAGGATCAGGATCAACCGGTCCCTGCGGCCAATCTTTGTATCCGGCGGTGCTGAAAGCAACGCTTTCAGGTCATCCTCAGCGATCGTTTCCCTTGTCAGTTTTGGCACTTTGAGAAAAGGCACATGCGAAGCCACAAGCGCCACTGACTGTAAGGAAATATCAGCATCTGCAGCATACCAGAGGTATGCCCTGACCGCTGCCAGCCTGTTATTACATGTGGTTTCAGAGTTTCCGCTTTTCCTTAAGAATTCCATGTAGGAAAGCAAAAAATCATGCGTACAGTCTTCAAAGCCAAATGACCGTATCGATAAATGCAGGGTATCTGTTACATACCGCCTGAAAACTGTCAGCGCATCCCGGTAAGTTTCTACTGTATTCCTGCTTTTTAAGGCCTGTTCCGGAAGATAATGTTCGAGGAAATCCAGAGTCTTTGAAAAAAACAGCTTCTTCTGGTGTTTGCTTTTACTCATAAGCGTCCACCTCCGGGATCACAAACTCCCCAGTCCTGTCTTTTTCCCGGATGATACGGAATGCCTCAGCGACCTGATGATAGTAATAAAAAGTTTCATCCGGGCTTTGGTGCCCTAAATACCTGCTGAGGAACGGAAGCATTTCTTTCAATGGAACCCCTTCCTCCATCCACAGATTCATCCTCTTCACTACGAAAGTATGCCGCAGGCAATGCACTGTCGGCGCCTTGTCACAGCGTCCGGCATACGGCGTCAGGTTCCAGAATTCACGGAATTTTTTATCAATTGTGCCGTTGCTCAGGCATCTCTCCACCTCCCTTGCCGGGAAAACCCAGTCTGACATACAACGGTGCTTTTCGCATAAGATTTTTTTGTACGTCCGCATTAACTCTGTAAGATCTCCAACCATGTATACCAGGCGGTCCTTATGGCCTTTTGACTGCAGAATGCGGAGTGTTCCCTGTTTCAGGTCCACATCCTTCCAGCTAAGTTTCCTCGCTTCTGAAATACGCAGGCCACAGCAATAAATTAATCGAAATATCACTTTATACTCGGTAGCCAACCTGTAGAAACTGGTTATCCTGATCACAGGTGTATATGCATCAACCGCTTCGAAAAATGCCGCTATTTCATTATCTGAGAGGATATGAACCACTGTTTTCTCTGCTTTATAGTATCTGGATGGAATATAAGCTTCCATACCCAATGATGTTAAAAATAAAGCGAACTGCCTTATAACGGATATCCTGGCCGAGCACGTGACAAGGGCTTCGCCATCCCGAAGGGTCCCCCATTTTTTAACAAGTTCCCTGTCCAGGCGTGGTTCTGTGACGGATTCCGCGATACAAAAAGCGTCAAAATGCTTTAGTTTCCATTCTTCGCTTTCATAAATAAAACCGGAAGCCCGTTTTTCCAGTATAAACATTTCAATGTATGATGAGAAACAGCTTTGGAACTGGTACCCGGTGTTCTTCATGCCAGGCCTCCTTCCGGAGAAATCCCGACACAGCCCAGGGATAATCCGCATTTCCTGCTTCTTTCATCGTCCAGGAGCAGATACTGCATGACGCTCGTAGGGTCGCGGTGCCCAAGTGCATCCATAACCTCGTCAATTCCTGCATGGTTCCTCAAAAGATTGGTAGCAAAAGTCCTGCGGGTCACATGAAAACCGCCGCCTTTTACATCTTTTCTCTCAGGCAGGATACGGTAAAGCGCCTTTGTACATATTTTCCCCGTAAGTTTTCCATAAGGGGCTTTTGAACGGACAAAAATATAGTCTGTAGCTGCTTTTGGCCTGCCGGTAGTTATATATAAATAGATAGCATTGCCTGTATCAACAGGCATTGGAAGGGTGATCTGTGTTTTCGTTTTTTTCATAACGATTGAGATCTGGCGCTTTTTCCAGTCAATATCCTGAAAACGCAATGCAAGGATATCGCACGCCCGCAACCCCATTTTCAAGCCAAGCAAAACAATGGCAATGTCACGAAGTTCTGTTGGACTATGATATTTGTTCCCTGTACGAAACAAATGGATCCTCTGTATCTGTTCATCAGAAAGCACATCAATGATCTTATCATTCGGGGCACTCCCGGGCATCAGGCACTTATCGAGGCCATGCATTCCAGTGTACCCTTTTTCATCAAGATGACGCAGGAAAGCCCTTACTGCTACAAAGCAGCCGGCCCGGCCCTGGAAGCTCGCGTGTTCATCATGGGTTGCGAACTCTTTTATCACTGCAGGCGAAAGCTGGCTGAAATTTTCGTAACCATGCCCAATCAGGAATCTGCAGAAACGGGTGCAGGAACAACGATAGCTCTTGATTGTGCCTTCATCCCGGAACTCACGCCTCTTCTGGTCAAGAAGCCCTGATATTGCCTCCCTGCACCATGCAGGCAGCTCATCAAACATAGTTGGCGCATACTTGTATTTTCCATCGGGATGGATATCGCCAGACTGGATATAATCTTCATAAAATTTGAGGACCCGCCGCCAGTGGAGCCATGAACTCTCCATTGTTTTTCTGATTTCCGCAAACCAGATCCACATGATATCCTGATGGAACCCTAGGGAATGTATGTCAAGGAACAGGTATAATGCAGTCAGGGAATGTCTTGCAAGCTTAACGGTAGTTCCTACATATCCATGAGATTCTAAAAGCCGGATAAAAACAGGAACCGACTGATAGAATTCATCTGCAGACATAACTGTCTCCCTTACATCGTCCAGGCATTTCTGATTTTCAACTGAAAAATCAGGGATTGATCCGATATGAGGATAAACCTGACAGTTAAATACAAGGCTATAGCTCTCGGGGCAAAGTCCTTTATTGCTATAAAACCTGACCATACGCGCAGTATTATTCAATATCAGCGTCCTGGTATCATCCGTGCAGTACATTTTTGCTACCATCAACTTAAGGATTACATCGTAAGTGATGTCGGCAATACAATGCGCTCCCATATCTTCCAGATAAAGCAGCCCTGACGAACAATAAATGCGGGTCAGATCTGCTGTGCGCACTGTATAGCGGCAGCTGCAATCATCAAGATACACATCAAGGTCTTGTTTCCAAGGTGCCGTCAGCTTGTCATAGTTTGATACGTTAAGGTAGAGCCGCCGGTCAGAAATCTTCCCTGTAGCATCCATCTCTTCTAATTGATATACATACTGTATCCAAACAGCAAGCCTTTGCCGCGGCAACTCATTTTTCATATCAGAAAACCATTCTTCGCGGACAGCATCCGAATAACCCACGCCCTTTTGCTTTATGTACAGGCCAAGAGTTTCATAGCAGTCTTTATGCGACTTTCGGCTGCTGAGACACACCTCCTTTTCTTTCAGCAGCACCATTACTTTGTTTACGGTTTCGTTGTAATCCATGAAATCACATCCTTTCGGCTTTATAGTGATTTCATTATCGCATATAAACTTTTATCCTACTACAATGTATTTATGGGTTAGATACCTTACAGCCAGTAAGGATCTTTT
>JAJQCB010000237.1 GCA_021203005.1 Clostridiales bacterium
TGGTCAGACATCAAAAAGAAAGAAAAAGTGCCAACGATTACTTGACACATACTACAATCTTGACTTGCTATAGTTGCAATGTTACAATTTAGTATATAAAAAAGCATGTAAGATTTTCTAAGGCATTAAGGAGGTGTACTATGGTAAACACATCAAAAGTAAATGCTATGAAGAAAAAAGAAGTAGAAAGATTGATTGAAATATCAAAGAAAACCGGCGTGGTAAATCGTCTTATCATTTTTGGAAGTGCTATTACAAATGACTGCCATAAAGAAAGTGATGTTGATATGTGCCTGGACGTTTCTTGTGAAACAAGCGATAAACGGCTTCGCCGCCCTGTATATGAACTAAGTGAGGTTTGCGATTTTAATTGTGATATCTTGTTTTATCATAAACTTGGAAAAAACCTGAAAAAAGAAATTGATTCCAAGGGGGTGACGGTATATGCTGCTGGATAGGGCAGATAGGGATATTTACAATGCGAAATGGCTGATCAGCCCATCAGGGAATCACGGCTGATAAATGCGGCTATTGATATTACCAGTTGGGAAGCGCAAAGCAGATATAATGATTCATCATTATCTGTCCGTCAAGAAATCAGTGAAGCTATCGAAATGTATGAAGATTTTGTTTGACAGCGGAGTGGACCAGAAGCTGCTTACCGATCAGATGTGACATACGGACATCATGTGCTCTGAGTTACATTATCATAGGAACCGAAAAGACCTTGATGCAAAAATAGAAACAATAAGCGCCATCCCCGAATTTCGACAGAGATTAGCGCTTGTTGAATAATTTGTAACCACGGTTTTATTGGATTTTGTAACCATTTGTAACCAGAGAAAAAACGCTTAAACCCGCATAAAACCTAAGTTTTTTGAGTGGAGACAACAGGACTCGAACCTGCGACCCTTTACACGTCAAGCAAATGCTCTCCCAGCTGAGCTATGTCTCCTGAAAATATAAGATCTTATTGTCATCCATGCTCTGTCCATTACATATTGACTTTCATGTATAGATTGATTTTTATGGACAACAAAACTCTCTGACAGATATCATAAAGGAAATCCTGTCAGATTGCAAGCAAAATATTTATTTTTCGTAAATTGTGTAATGGTGGCGCTGCAGCAGCGTCACAGCTTTGTCATACGAGGGCTGGTCATAAAATTCCACCTGAAGCACGCCTTGCTGGAACTCCCGGTTGTGAATGATGCCGATGTTCTTGATGCTGATCATATTGGTCGCCAGTATTGTGGCGATGGTGGCAATACCGCCGGCTTCGTCGATCAGATCGAGGAACAGCTGATATACCGGATGGAGCGCGCCGCGGGAGATGTTAAAGGAATCGCGATATTCCTTCGCAGAGCTGAAGAAATTTCGGATCTCAGTTTCATCGCCGCCGGCGATGGTGCCGCGGGTGTGTTCTATGGCCTGCACATAGGAATCAATCAGATCCAGTATCTGATCCCGGTTTGCGATGCAGATATTTTCCCACATGACCGGGTCGGAGGAGGCCACGCGCGTGATATCCCTGAACCCGCCGGCTGCGATTGTGCGCAGCGTCTCACTGTCATCGTCCAGATCTTTGACCAGGTTGACCAGCGTGGAGGCGATGACTGTGGGGAGGTGGCTGATGGAGCCCACGGAAAAATCATGTTTTTTATAGTCCAGAACCAGCGGAATGGCGCCGATGCTGCGGATGAACGCCTCAAACTCCATGACCTTGGAGTGGGAGACGGTATCTGTCGGTGTCAGCATATAGTAGGCGTTTTCCAGAAGGTGCGGCGTGGAAAACTCGTAGCCGGTGTGTTCTGTGCCGCACATGGGATGTCCGCCGATAAAATGCTTTTCCAGCTGAGGGTAGAGGCTGATATTCTCATGAATCTTGTTTTTGACGCTGCCCACATCGGTCAGGAGCATGTTGTCGTGCAGCATACCGGAAAGCTTCCGGACATAGTCGTTGTTGTCCAGAACCGGGGCGCACAGATATATAATATCACAATCGGCGAAAGCATCGGTCACACCGTCGCAGGCCTCTGCGATCAAGCCTTCTTCCAGAGCGGAAGAAAGAGTCTCTCTGCGGGTATCGTAGGCGATCATCTGAATTTCCGGATGAATGCGGCGAATCGTCTTCGCGATGGAGCCTCCAATGTGGCCGAGGCCGATAAAACCAATTTTTCCAGGATTCATGAGTGTTCCCTCCTAAAAAATTCCCTGCGCTGCCGTCTGGAACGGTATTGCAGCAGGATTTTTACAAACTGATATTGATGATAAGCCTTTTCGGGAAAAATGTCAATCTTTTACGCATAAAAGCGTTGCTGTGTGAAAGTGTGTGCCTTTTGGCGGCTGATGTGTATGAATATATTTTTATTTACATTCGTCCGTCTCACAAGGGCAAAAACAGCAGCTTCTTGTCTGATACGACAAAAAGCACCAATCAACCGCTTGTGAATAATAAGATATTATGCATAAAAACGGTTGCAAAAATATGTGAATTCTAGTAGAATGTACACAGAGTGCGGTTGCAGGGGACGGATATCGTCTGCGCGCATTGAATTTTATATTGGAGGATACACTTATGAAGATTTACACCACGGATAAGATCCGGAACGTTGTGGTACTTGGTCATGGGGGAGCCGGCAAGACGACATTGGTAGAAGCGATGGCGTATCTTGCGGGTGTGACAAACCGCATGGGCAAAGTAGTCGATGGCAATACCATCAGCGATTATGATAAAGAGGAGATCAAGAGAGGTTTTTCTATCAGTACATCGGTAATCCCGATCGAGTGGGGCGATACGAAGATTAATCTTCTGGACACCCCCGGGTTTTTCGATTTTGTCGGCGAGGTGGAGGAAGCGGCCGCGGCTGCCGATGCCGCAATTATCGTGATCAACGGCAAGGCCGGCGTTGAGGTCGGTACGCAGAAAGCCTGGGAGATCTGTGAGAAGTATCATCTTCCCCGTCTGATCTGTGTGACCGGTATGGATGATGACAATGCAAGCTTCCGTCAGGTTGTGCAGGATATGCAGGAGCTTTACGGAAAGAAAATTGCGCCGTTCCACATTCCGCTGCGTGCCAATGAGAAGCTGGTCGGACTGATCAACCTGATTTCCCAGGAAGCGTTTAAGTGGGACAGAAACGGCAATACCGTCCCGACAGATGTGCCGGATTATTCCCACGCGAATATTGAACTGCTTCGCGAGACGCTGGTGGAAGCGGTTGCGGAGACCAGTGAGGAGTATATGGAGCGTTATTTTGAAGGCGATGAGTTTTCTGATAATGAGATTCGTCAGGCTCTTCGCGTCAGCGTGCAGGATGGCTCCATCGTTCCGATTTCCGTGGCGGCCGGCATTGATGCGCACGGCGTCTTCACGTTGCTGGATGATATTGTAAAGTATCTTCCGAGCCCGGACAAAAAAGAGTGCAAGGCGATCAATACCAAGTCAAACGAAGTGTTTGACGCTGATTTCAATTTTGCAAAGCCGAAGACAGCATATATTTTTAAGACGATCGTAGATCCGTTTATCGGAAAATATTCTCTGATCAAGGTCACCTCCGGCGTTATTAAGACGGACGACGTCCTGTATAACGAAGAGAAAGGGATGGACGATAAGATCGGTAAGGTATATATCCTTCGCGGCAACAAGCCGGAAGAAGTTTCCGAGCTTCACGCCGGCGACATCGGCGCTCTGGCGAAGCTGAATAAAGTGGTTACCACCGATACCCTGTCTACGAAAGCTACGCCGGTTACCTTTATCCGGACAGCTATCTCCAAGCCGTATACTTACATGGCTTACAAGCCGGTCAACAAGGCGGATGTGGACAAAGTTTCCCAGTCTCTGCAGAAAATGATGCAGGAGGATCTGACGCTGAAGGTGGTCAACGACAGTGAGAACCGTCAGACGCTGCTGTACGGTATCGGCGACCAGCAGCTGGATGTGGTGGTCAGCAAGCTGCAGGAGAAGTACAAAGTACAGATTACGCTGGAACAGCCGAAAGTGCCTTTCCGCGAGACCATCCGCAAGAAAGCGGATGTGGAGTCCAAGTATAAAAAGCAGTCCGGCGGACACGGACAGTACGGTCATGTCAAGATGATCTTTGAGCCC
>JAJQCB010000056.1 GCA_021203005.1 Clostridiales bacterium
TTGAAAAATTCCCATTTTCCTCTTGACTTTTTATTTGCAGGCTTACATCTTCCATCAGCCGGTTGAACTCCGGGCGGTCAAAATTCGTGCCGCTGTATCCATTATCTACATAGGTATCTGCCAAAACAAGGTCTGACCTGCCCTCGATATACTGGTGGAGCATCTCAACCTGTGTTTCGATTTTTTCATCAAATCCCTTGTCCACGGAAAGGCGGGCATATGCCGCCGTCTCCATCTTCGGCTCCTCACGGATAATCTCCGAAACCACAGCCGCCTGCGATACGACTTCTTCTATCTTTTTTCTTCTGCTTTTTCTTGCCATCTTGCATCCTCCAAAAACCATCCATCCGGAAGTTTATAAAACCATTCCTGCTCTGAAAAATAAACCGTCACAGATTCAAACTCGAAGATTTCTATATGTTCGATACATTTCCGCACCGTCTTCCTGTCCAGTTCTGCATTAAGGTCAAGACTCGTAAATGCCAAAATCCATGGATTCTTCTCGCTGAACACCTGCTCAATCCCGGCTGCTTTTCTTTCCAGCTTACACATCTGCTCGTCCAAATCTGAAAACCTGTCATCCAGATCATTCACATCAAAATCCAAATCCCTATGCCGCGTATGTCTTTCCGCTTCGACTTCCATCATCTGTGCAAGTACATCCTGCATTTCCATACGCACCGTCCCGATGCGTTTCTCTTTTTCAGCTATACCAGTTTCAGATTCGATCATCCGCAAAGCATATTCTGCTTTCCGTTTCTCTACCGCAAGCTGTTCCCTGACCTGGCGTTCCACTTCCTCATACGTAATCCATAACTTGTCATAATCCGCTTCCGGCGGTTTTGGATAACCCATCCGGTAGATTTTTATTTTCTTTGATTGGTGCGTATACAGGTTAATCGGTGCGCCAGTCCCGCTATCCGTAATCATCTGTGAGAAGATTACTTCACTGCACATCTTTGAGGATTTCGGCTTCTTGTGTTTTTCACGTTCTTTCTGCACTGACTCAAAGACGACTTTATCTACAATAGCCGGACATAGCACGATTACTTTTTTACCATCAATGGTACGCTTCCATTCTCCGATATAAAGCCGGTTTTCTAATATCGTCCTGACTTTCCCAACCGACCACCTGTCCCCCTGTGAGCCAGCATAATGGTGCGGCGGCTCTATCTTCCGTTCCTCCATAATCTTTACGATATCAACCAGCCTGGTTTTCTTATCCGCCAGTTGGAAGACTTCACGGATAACCGCTGCCTCTTCCTCGTTAATCACAAGCTCCATGGAATCGCCTTCATATACATATCCGTATTTCGGATACTGGCGCATTTCGCAGGATTTCCGCGCCCCAACGCTTGCCCTTCCATAACGGGATGCCTCCCGCTTGCGTTCCAGATATTCCTGCGCTTCTGCGGTTGGCATCTCAGAAGAAACCACGCCATCCTCTACCACCGCAAAATGAATTCCTGCCGGAAAGAAGACCAGCGAAAACAGATCCACCGCCATCGAAACACGCTTCCCACATAAGTCCATGGAATCAATGACCACACAGTCAAATTTTCTGGCAATCCCATCTGCTTTCATTTCCAGAAAAGCGGTCTCTTCATTTTCATCTTTTTTCCGGTCAGAATACTTTTTCTCAATCTTCCATCCATGCGCTTTTGCAAAATCCTGTATCCGCGTATTCTGCTCCATGATACTTTCCGTAATCATTCCCGACATCGATGCTTTATTGGAAACCGTTCTGGTATAACTCACGCACCTCATTTCGCCACCGCCTTTCCTTCGGATTCATCCATAGCATCTATGGCATATTCGAGAAGCTCCTCCATCTCCGCTCCGTACCGGAAGTCGATTGTGATGGAACCATTCCCATTTACCGTGATGCTCCTGATGAGGGTTGCAAGCACCTCGCGGTCAAGCTCTTTGAGATTCTGGTAAGATTTGAAATCTTCAATCCACGGTCTCTTGCGGCGCTCCCCGGAAAGCAGGCGCTTCCGTTTCCGTTCCACTTCTTCCATGGAATGACGTGCTTCACTTAACTTCCTGGTAAACCTCTGGCTGATCTGCGTATATTCCTCACGGCTGACCACATGCTCCTGCATATCCTGATAAAGCTTCGCTTTTAAATCCTTGTAACGTTCTTCTTCCTTATGTAATGCAGCAAGCTGGTCATCTAAGGTCTTTACCCCTATGCGCTTCTGCGGCTGGCTTCCGATCTCGTCCGTTAGTGCTTCCGCTTCGATGAGTAAATCAATCTGTTTATTGATTGATTCAAGCACGCTCTCCTTCAGCTTTATCTCGCTGATGTTGTGGGAAGTGCAACCTTCCCCTCTTTTGTATGTCGAGCAGTGGTAATAAAAATACCGTTTCCCTTTTTTCTTCGTTGCCCGCCTTACCATGTTCTGTCCGCAGTCACCGCAGCGGAGCATCCCGGAAAACAGGCTGACATTTTCATTCTCCGGAGCCGTCCGCGTATCGCGCTCCATCAAATCCTGCACACAGTCGAAAAGCTCCTGCGAAATAATCGCTTCATGCATGTCCGGCACCCGAATCCATTTTTCGTTTTCAATCTCCTGCAGCTTGTGTACCTTATAATTGATCTTGCGGAACTTGCCCTGAACCACCGTACCCGTATAAACTTCATTCTGGAGAATCCGTGTGACCGTCACAGCGTTCCAGATTGGATTTTCCCCGATGTGGAATCCGTTGTTATAATTCATCCCGCAGCTCCGCTTATATTCTGTCGGCGGCAGTACCCCCATCCCATTCAGGCGGTCTGCAATGTGCTGCTGGCTCGCACCTTCCTTTTTCATCTGGAAGATGGAGCGGACAATCCCCGCAGCATACTCATCCACCACCAAGTGGTTTTTATTTTTTTCATCCTTGCGGTATCCGTAGGTTGGGAAGCTCCCGATGAACTGGCCGTTCTTCCGTTTGGTATCAAGCTGGCTTCTTATCTTAATGGAGATGTCCCGGCAGTAGGCGTCGTTGATAAGATTTTTAAACGGCACGATGATCTGGTTCGAATCATCTGAATCCTCCGCGCTGTCATAATGGTCCGTAACAGCAATCAGCCGGATTCCCAAAAGCGGGAAAACCTCATTCATGTACTTTCCGGTCTCGATGTAATTCCTGCCGAGACGCGAAAGGTCTTTTACGATGATACAGTTGATTTTCTTCCTCTTGGCATCCTCAATCATATGCTGAAACGCCGGACGGTCAAAATTCGTGCCGCTGTAACCGTCGTCTGCATATTCCTTGCAGGACACAGCTCCGTCATGCTGCTTGATGAAATCGTCGATCAGGTTTCTCTGCCCACCGATGCTGTCACTCTCCGCCTTGTCACCATCGTCGCGGGAGATACGAAGATATTTTGCAATTAGATTTGACTTTTGATTAAAAAACATAAAGCCATAGACCTCCTTTGATTACTTACCGCCTTGCGGCTGTAACCAGGAAATCCATGGCTTCTTATACTTTTGATTTGACCCAAAAGCATTATCGCACAACCCAGCCCGCAAGTCAACACTTTAAAGTGCTAAAGTGTCATTTTTTCCGTTCCCTACATCAGCTTTCCATGGAAAGGCAGGAACACAGGCATTCCTCCATGCTCCGTTTTCCAGAGAAGGAAATCTTCACGACTACACCGTGGCTGATATAGCAGTACGGGTTCCCAATCTGCCGAATGTAGTCCGCTGCGCGTTCCCTCTTCGGCAGGCTCGTATCAATCTGTACGTCCTCCAGGTTTTTAAGGCTCTTTGGGTCTACCTCACGCACATCTATCTCCGCCATCCTCCGTAATTCTTCCTTCGTCGGCATCACATCTTTACTCATTTGTCACGCACCTCCTGTAAAAGTCCTTTCACTAATCACAGGCGGCAGCCCCCATTTGTTCACGCCCAAAAAGCATTTTTTTATTTTTTTGAGGAAACGTGAACTTTTCCATCATCCCACGGATGATAAGTGAAGGGGCTAAATCCAGTACAGCGCAAGATTCGCCTATAGCCGCTCAAAACCCACTCCGTGGGTTCTGGCAGCCCGGCAAACTTGATGGGGATTCCGCTTCCCCATTCCCTCGGTTGTCCGCGAACGTGTAGCGTTGTGCGGATTGGCTCCTATTAAAAATAGTCGCAGCGGCAGAGACAGGCTCTCCCGGTGATGCTGGCGCATCTATATGGAAAAGCATCGACAAGTGCCACATAAGGGCAGTCTGCTTTTCCGATTCCCACAGTTCCTGTGTTTCCTGCCTGTGGCAAATCAAAGAAAAAGGATGGTGAGAAAGAAATGGCAAGGCCCAAAAAAGGGGAAAACATCAAACACGAGAACCGTGTCTATGTCCGCTACAGCGATGTGGAATATGACCTGCTAAAGACGTATGCCGAAGAAGCCGGATGCCCGGTTGCCACGTATGTGCGCAATACTTCCCTGGGCAACAGGCCGAAGATTATCTACAATGTCACAGCGGACATTGAAGAGATTCAGAAGCTTACAACCGAGTTTGGAAAAATCGGGAACAACTTAAACCAGATTGCAAAATTTTTCCACATGGGCGGTGCGCGTTCCCAGGCGATGCAGGATGAAATCAACCGGTGCATCACAGAACTTCGGGAATTACGAAGAGAAGTCATAAAGATGGTGGGTGATTACCATGGCAGTTTTGAAACATATCGCAAGTAAGAATGCCCACTATGGGGATGCGATTGATTATCTGAAATATGAATATGATGAGATGCGGATGAAGCCCGTCCTTGACCGGAACGGCAACATGAAGCTCCGCTCTGAATTTATCCTCGATGGGATTAATTGTAACCCGGAGACCTTCGATGCGGAGTGCGAAATGTTAAACGCCAGCTTCCACAAAAACCAAGGATTCGGGGATATTAAGTCGCACCACTACATCATCAGCTTTGACCCGAAGGACCAGGAGGATCATGGGCTGACCGGAGAAAAGGCGCAGGCCATCGGCCTAGAATACGCCAAAAATAATTTTCCCGGCCATCAGGCACTTGTATGTACGCACATGGACGGCCACAACAAGAGCGGCAACATCCATGTACATATCGTAATCAACAGCCTGCGCAAATACGATGTGGAGCGGCAGGACTTCATGGAGCGTCCCTGCGACAGCCGCGCCGGATACAAGCACCACCTGACACGGGATTACTTAAAACACCTTAAGCACTCATTGATGGAAATCTGTTTACGTGAAAATCTCTATCAGGTTGACCTGCTCTCCCCTGCGGAAACCAAAATCACGGAACAGGAATACTGGGCAGGGAGGCGCGGGCAGGAAAAACTCGATAAGCTCAATGAGAAGATTGTTGAAGACGGGCTGACCCCGATGAAAACAAAATTCCAGACGCAGAAGCAATTCCTCCGCGACGCGATTGATGATGCTGCAACATCTGCTGCTTCTCTTGAAATGTTCCGGACAATTCTGTTAGAAAAATATGGGATTAAGCTGACGGAGAGCCGTGGGCGCTACAGCTACCTCCATCCGGAACGGAACAAAAATATAACCGGACGTGCGCTGGGGACGCGCTATGAGAAAGAAAGCCTTCTTGCCCGGTTTAAAGAAAATGAGATTGCAGGCAGAGCAGAAAATTCCACTATTCGGCCTGTGGACGAAAATCGAAATGAAGAAAACCGTACATCCACTCAGGATTCCTTTAAGGACAATGCCGAAACTGTCCGTGATGAGCAAACGAAGCGCTCCACGATTTTTGACAGCAGCTATGATTATGAATCCGATCCGATTGCAATCCTTTATATCCGCTCGGAACTTCGGCTCGTTGTCGACCTGCAAAACTGTACGAAGGCAAAACTAAACCAGGCTTATGCGCAAAAAGTAAAGATTTCCAACTTGAAGGAAATGGCAAAGACGATTGCCTATGTGCAGGAGCACGGATATGGGACAAGGGATAAATTGCAGGATTCCTATGATGAGATTACCCAGAAGATGAAGGATTCACGCAAGGCACTCCGCTCCACAGAGGAACAGATTCGCAGCGTCAACCAGCAGATTCATTTTACCGGGCAGTACCTTGCGAATAAATCGGTATACGGGCAGATGCTGAAATCACGCAGCAAGAAAAAATTCCGTCAGGAGCATTCTGATGAAATAACGCTGTATGAGGATGCAAGGAAGTTCTTAAAAGAGAAATATCCGGATGGTCAGTTCCCATCCATGAAATCGTTGAGAGAAAAGCGTGAGAAGCTGTCTGCACAGCAAAAGGCGCAGCTCAACACCTACACCAATTATAAAAATGCGCAGAAAGACTTACAGACAATCTGCTCCAATATCGACAGTATCCTCGGACAAGGACGGACGCTAAAACAAGAACAGGAGCAAACAATCTCATAACAAAAACTCCAACCAGACGCGCTGCGAAAGCAACCTGATTGGAGTTTTCTATTTCAATATAAATAATATTTCTCAAGTCTTATTCCATATATCGCAAAATCAAAGAAAACGAATCATCTGAATATATTTTGTCTGGTCTTCATCCGAATATCTCACGCCAAATGGTGTAAATAACTGTTTGCCATAAAAGTCCAATAATTCCGGATGTTCTTCTGCTTCAAGAAATACCACACCGCCACCAATCTGTTGTTGAATATCTTCTATAACAGATAATGTCAATTCCATCAGTTTCTTACCGCTCATTCTTTCGGTCTTCGGCAAGGCATAGTTCTTGCTGATTTGTGCAATCAAAAAAGCAGATACGCTATATGCATCAATGGCAGGATCATATTTGGCATGTCTCAGCAATCTCTTTTTTTGATGTATTTGATAAATTTTCATTACGCACAACAACCGGTTTATGAGTCAAAGTAAAATATCCCGCTACTTGGTCCTGCTCATCTAATACGAGATACGAAATGGACATCTTCCTTTTTGAGAACTCAACCGAATTCTTCTTCAAGAATAATTCCACTTCATCATTATGTATTCCTTCTTTGTACTCACATGAAAAGTCGGAGAAGAGATCCTTTACAGCCTCTTCTCCGACCATGTTAATAAAATCCATAACACGGTATATATTATACTTTGGCATTTCTCTTTGCCCTTTCCGCACGTCTAGCAAATATTGCCCGAATCTTCTCTGGGTCCCTTTCCGGTGCTTCAATAGGTTCCGAAGGCACCCACTTAGGCTGCTTGGATGCAATTTCCAGAGCTTCTGCAAATTTCTCTGCTGTCTCATTATCTGTAATCGTGAAATTTGTAAAAATACTCGACGTAGCCATATCAACACCTCCTTTGCGCAACCGTCTTATTTGAGTATATTATATGCAATTTCAAGGAAAAAATCAACTGTCAGGCTCTCATTTCCATACAAAAGAACTATGAATTTTCTGAAAACTTTTTCACCATTACCAACACATAACATAATTGCCAGTCTGACTTCTGAAATTTCTCTGTCTGAAAAAATGTCTCCCCATGGGACACGTCACAAAGTGAGAGGTGTGGGGAGTCCTGTTGTTGTTATAATACGCAAAGACGGCATATAAGTCAATGTGTTTTTAAGAGATTTCTGAAAAGCTTTCGTGAATCTTTTTCATCTTAATATCAAAAAAAGACACCCAGCCCAACTGTTTTGTTGAGCCAGATGTCTCTTTTCTTCATTTCCTGCTTCGCTCATCGCTCCGGTTTATGATATGCTGCGGTACCGGTTTGCCGTCACGTATGGCCATCTCTGCCTGCTTGATATGCAGCCTATCCAGAGCAGATACCCTGCCGCCGATAATCCGTGGTTTCGGCAGGTTGTTGAACCGTCCATCTATGAAACTGTAATTCTGCTCTTCCGACATTTCCGCACTTCGGAGGTATTCTCCATTTTCCAGATACTTCTGCCAGTTCTCCAATGGCAGTTTAGCCGGCGGAGGTTTTTGCTCTTCCGGAGGATGCAGATATTTTCGTATCTGCTCAATCGCCGCATCATCAAAGCCTGCACAGCTCTCCACGGCTATCTTTCCATCTTCCGTCAGAATCACATATGCTGCGCTTTTCCCATAACTCTCGCTCTGCATCAGGAAGAACTGCCGTCCATCCACGATCAGTTCCTCACAGGCTACCCAGCCTCCGCCCTTCCCTTCTATCCGGTATCCTGTCGTTTCCATAGAGATAAGCGTCCCGGAAGAATTCATCCGGAGGAATCCGGCAAGGACAATCAGCTTATCATCGTCTACATAAAAAGCAGAAACGACGCCATCCCGATTGATCACATACACATCACTGGTGCTGATGGAATGCCCCGGAAAGTTTTTCGGCAGGTGCTTTTTAAACCTCTCATGGAGGTTCTCCACGGTCTCTTTCGGAGACATATAGGAAAGATAGACCTGATTGTAAGAATCCGAACAGATGCGGATATTCTTTTTCAGCAGCTCGTCGTAGGGACGGAACCGTATTTCACGGTAATCCGCCCCATCCTTTACCTGATATACGGCAAACTGGTTAATCTTCATCCTCGTCCTCCGGCTCCTGTTTGTATGGCTCCAAATCCAGTGCATGATAATCTGCATCTGATATCTGCCCCATCTTGTCAATCGTTCCCTGGACAAGCTCTGTCAGTTCTTCGTCTTCCTCGATGAACGGAAGGATTTCTGCGATCTGCTCCGCTGATTCCTGGCGAGTTCCCGCTTCAAACATTGCCAATACAATATACTCGTTTTCCTCAAATTCTACTTTTCTCATAGTGACTGCTCTCCCTTCTTACGGTCTGCTTTCCTGTCCTGCTCTTTGCCGGACGCCTTTTCCTGTTCCTTCATTTTTGCTTTACGGTCTCGGAGTGCCTGCAATACGGATTCTTTCCTGCCTCCGGCAGCAACAGCTGAACCCCTGTCTTTGCTTTCTTTTCCGCTTTCCGCTGACACCGCTTGCGGCATTTTCTCTGGTATCGTTTGCGATGTTTTCTCCGGCTCCAGATCCGTCCTTTCCTCATGGACAGATGCTTCTCTTACTTCTGCCTGCACGACGTTCTTCTCCGTCCTCTCAGGCGGGTACACAGCTTCCAGCTCATCCATGGCTTTCTGCACCAGAGGGCTTTCCTTAAACTGCTGAATCTCGTTTACATCGGCTCTGTCTACAATGCCGGCAGACATCATTTCCTGCGGCATCCCGTCATACACGCTGCCATCGTAAAGCGTAAACCCGATTCCCTTAATCCCGTTCATCCGCTCTGCCGGGATTTTCTCATACAAGGCCACCGCTTCCGAAAGGCTCGGAATCTCCTCATGCCATTCGCCAAGGATAGGAAATTCCATACACTCTGCCACGTAGAATGTGATTCTCGGCTCAACCGGTTCCTGCTTCACGCTGGCATCCTGCGTCTGCTCCGCCATCTGCGCTGCCTTTTCATCCAGATATTGATTTGCTTTATGCAGGTATTCTGTCAGCGTCCCTGTCTTCTCTGTAGAAATCGGGTTAATATCAACCGGCATTCCACCGATTGACAGCCCGCTTTCATGCAGAGCGTTAAAGAAAGCATCCTCTCCGATATTTCCGGTATAGGAAAGAACAACATCGAGATCAGAGCCATCCGTATAAAGTCCTTCCCGGCTCCGGCTTCCATAAACCCTTGCGCCAAGGAGCTTGACTTCATCCTGCAACCCCATCGAATCAATCTCTGCCTGCGCGTAACACAGGACGGTTTCTTCAATGTCCGCCATACTCTTGCCATGCAGAGATTGAGACGGCTCTGTCCGGTCTGATATAAGCGGAATCTCTTCCTCTTTCTGTTCTTCGCTAGGCGCCCGCTTCTCTTCCTTCATCATCTTCTGCGCTCTTTCTTCTGCTTTTCGGATATCCTCTCTAGCGACAGCGGATGTCTTTTCCATCAGTTCCGAATAATCCATAACCTTACGATGTCGCGGCCATGCTGAAAGCTTTTCGCCTGAAAGTATTTCCTCTATTGCTTCATTTATGGAAATATCCAGATCATCATATACTCCACCATCCAGTTGATGGAAAGCGCCGTCATAGAACGTATAATCATAACCCTCCGATACTGTCTGTATGGCAAGGTAATGGTCTGACGGTTCTATGTAATAAGCAATTTCCACATCGTGATTATCCAGGACATACTGCGCCATGATCTGTGCGTGGAGGGTTTCCTGTGTTACCCATTTCCCGCTTAAAGATTCCTCTTCAATATCGCATAACGTATCTACCCCATTTTTACAGCGGATCAGAGCCATCCTGGACGGAGGTGTTTCCGTGCTCTCCATGCCAATTTCCTTATCCAAATGGTTTGGAAGTTCAGCATATGCGCCAAGTGCCAGGTCAACATTCGGAAATGTACGGTAGCTATTTTCCGTTCTCTCCCCATTTACATCACTGTCCACATAATAAAGCGCAACGGAAACTTTCTCCGGTTCCCCAGCTGTTTCTTCTGCTTCTGTCACTTTTTCTGTTTCTGATGCTCCTGCTATTTCTTCCACTTCTGCCGTTTTCTTATGGTCTGCATCATCCAACGCAGACATGGGGAAAGTCTTTTCCTTCTCGTCCATTCTCTTATAGATGACATCTATCTGTTCATCCGTAAGATTCAGATGCTCCGATTCCCAAAGCCCATACTGAACCTCGCGCAGAGCGTCCGGCGAATCTGCCTTCTCTATTTCCTGCAGCCACTGGTTAAGCGTTACCTCGCGGCTTACCACAGACTCAAGCTTTTCCAGCTCTTTCCGGCTCATACGTTCCCAGATATCATGGTTCTTTGTATGGAGCGAATAGCCCTCCCCATCGTCATGCTGAGATACTTCATAGGTCAGCACATCCGGCTCCCCTCGTACTTCACAGGAAAAGACATACTCTGCGGTTCTCATGTGCGGGTAATATTCCCTGCTGATTTCCTTGAAATTGGTAATCTCATCTGCTGTCAGTTCCTGCTCCATTTCATGCGCCTGTTCCTGCACTTCTTTCTGAAACATCCTGACAAAACCGTCCAGCACGGCAGGATGGCTTTCCACCGTCCACTCTAACCGACGGTCATTCCCGAATGGGCTGATCTCCTCCCCAATCGGTACAGAGGCCGCCCATTCCTTATTTGAAGGGGAGAAACGCCTGTCCCAGTCTTTCATCTGAATCGTCGTTGCCAGGACATACGCAACACGCTCCTCGCCAAACTGATCAACCACCGGTTTCACTGCTCCGGAGTTCAAGTGCATTCCATCAAAATTATCTGCCACTGCTTTTTCGATTGCATCTTTGCAGGCAATGCTTATACGCCTGGATTCGCGATACTGCTCCAGCTCTCCATGCTCACGGGCATAAGCCGGACTCTGCAAATATAACGGCTTCAATGTATCCTGATGGGTCGGTTCGTTCACATTAGCACGGTTCTCTGTATCATCCTGTGATACACTTCCCGGTGTTTCAGTTACTGGTAACTCACTTTCCACTGTCTCCGCAGGCTGAGAATCGTCGTTTTGAATCTCCTCCTGATCCTCAATTACTTCTGTTTCTGCATCCAGCGTTTCTTTATCCGCCATTTGCTCAACAGCCACTTCATTATCCAGTGTTTCATCAACCTCGTTTTCAATCGTTTCCGGTGCCATCGTCAGCTGCTGTGTCCACATTTCCTGCCGCTCCTGCACAAAGTCCGGCAGGCTCTGGAATCCAACACTGTCCACATAATGCGCACTGACCTCTCCGCCACGGCTGATGATGACAACATCACTGACCGAGAGCGAATGCCCGGTAAAATTCTGCGGACGGTTAATATTAAACCTCTCATATAAACCTTCCAGCGTATCATCAGCCCCAAGTTCTCCGCCGTACACCAGCGCATAGTCTGAACCTCTGACAACGATACCATGACCATTGACAAAATCCATATTCATAAACCGATAGCTATCCCCAGGCGCATCATCCCTGATCTGATAAATAGCGTATCGGTCCCCGGAATCTTCCCATAACAGATTCTCATTTGCACGAACAACCGCATCCTGCATATTCTCTGCCAAAGCCGCTATATCCATGTCAGCCATCTTCTGGCGGAATTCCTGTATGGAAATCTCCCCGCCTATAAAATTCAATCCCTCGCCCATATATAAAAATCCCTGTTCTGGAAGATTCAACGGATACATGGTTAAGATAGAAGCCACATGATTTACAACAACCGTGTTCTGGACCGTAACGGGGCTGCCGGGGTCATAATCCGAGCCGCGTAGGTCATAGCGGTAAAATCCTGCAGGAATATCATCATCCGCAATCCTTCCATTACTGTAAAGTGCAGGGACTTCAAAAATCTCCACTTCCTGATATTCCGTGGCTTCCATGTACTGCTCCTGCTGTTCCCTCTGCAGCTGTATCTGTTCGGTAAGCTCGTCGATAAATTCTGCCGCCGTATGCCGTATCGTATCCATCGAAGCACGAAGCTCCTTCATCTCCATGCTGCTGCTCCAGGATGCCACGTAAGCAAAGGAATAATCGGATGTGTCAATGCCAAATTGCTGGCATACCGTATAGGCAACACTTTCCGCTTCAACTTCCCTTGTCATATGGTCCTTTTCAATGCCCTGTTCCTTCATTACCTCACGGTCATGCAACCGTGCATGGGCAATTTCATGGATTGCTGTCTTTAATGTCTGGCTTTCGCTCATGCCGCTCTGGATCACGATTTCCTTATTCTCATTGCTATAGAATCCTTTTGCTTCGCCTTCAATTTCAGCAAAGCGGATCGGCACCGGGGACACCTGCGTAAGTGCAGCCAGAAATGCATCATAATTTTCCACGCTTGCGGTCAGTTCTTCTACTCCAAGCTCCGGAAGCGGTTCCCCAACTGTCTGGCTGACATCAAAAACCGTTGCAACCTTAAACTGTGGGATAACATGGACGACTTCCTCTTTTTCCGGCTCACCGTCCGGCTTTAAGATGACCTGCCCGGTCTGCTCATCCACCTTATCCCGTTCCTCTTTCCTTCGGATTGGTGCAGGGGATATAATCTGGATACCTTTCTCTCCACGCTTAACCTGCCGATGGAATTTCTTTTGCCATGCTTGGTAGCCGGCAACAAGGGTTGCGTCGGGCTTTTGCATGGCAATCAGGAGCGTGTTATTAAAGCTGTACGTATGAAACTGCGACATTGTGCGCAGATATTCCGCATAGCGCTCCGAAGTAAATAACTCCTGCACGCCCTGTTCCAACCGCTCCGTAATCTCTTTTAACTGTTCTTCTCGTTTACCTGCCATTTTGTTCCTCCATTTCTTTTACCCACCGCGTTTTCATCTCGTGCGGGTACTGTCCTGCATCTTTTGGTTTCCGTTTTCCGTTCCATTCCAGACCGCCTGCCCTTCCTTCACAGTGGTAACCGGCAGCTTTCAGCGATGTCCCCGGCTCACTTTCCAGAATATAAGTGACCACCCTCCGGTATCCCATCGCCCTTGCCGCACGGTACGCCGCACCATATAACATGCTGCAGGCATTCTTTGTCCCGTCCGTACACAGGCGGCTGACTTCCAGTGTCTTCCCATCATCCAGACGGCGGCTTACCGGCCTGCCGCAGATCGCGACTCCGACAAGTATGCCGTCCTCTTTTACGCCGATGGAAAATTTATGCCCGACAGTCGGCTTGTGGTGTCGGTGGTGCTGCGATACAAAATCATTTGCTTCACGCAGCGTCACTGGTGTTAATTCAAGCAATCTAACCCTCTCCTTTCTGCTCACATTCTGCGAATGATTTCTGCCATCCGAAACTCATTCTGCGATCTACACCGCAAACAAAATCTCTCCGAAAAGATACCGCCAGGACAGGAAGTATCTCTCCCTTCTGGCGGTAAATAAATACCCGTGCAAGCATGGCTTCCTGGCTCATTGCTTCACGGGACATAAAACATCATATGCTCTGCTCCTGCTTCTTTGCAGGCGCATCTTTCTGTGGCTGCGTCTCCTTTTCCTGCCCGGATTTCTGTTCCTGCTTCTCATGGAGCCTTGCAAGGACAGATGACTTATGCGGGGCATCATAATCAGTCCGGCTCTCCACCCTGCTTTGGGTTTCAACGCTGTTCTCATTTATCACACCGCTCTGCTGTGCTGCACGGTCGGCATATGATACATTCCAACCCGGCCTGTCTGCTGCATCATCTTTATCCGCAACACTTCCTGCATCATCATCAAGGGTTGCGGCATCTGTCGGCCCGCGTTCATCCATATTTAAGAGCGAATTCAGTTCCGCAAGCCTTTTTGACTTTTCTTCCAGTTCCTCGGCCTGTGGGAACGGCTTCTTGACCTCTTCTTTTGCCATTGCCAGCTGTTCCTGCAGCGATGCCAATTTCTGCTCCGCTTCCGGTATCTTCTTTTCAATCCCGGCAAGGGCATTCTGGATACGCTGGATATTACCAAACGGGTCTTTGCCAACCTCAATGGTATAGGTACACTGGCGTTTGATGTTCAACATAAATTTCTGGTTAAAGCTGTCATAGCTTGCCATCAGCGCAAAGCCCTGGTACTCCCCGATCTGGCCGGATGTGCTTACTGCCTTTAACCCTGCACAGGCAGCAATCACAGCTGTCCCGGCTTCCTTTTTGTCGGTATAGGTTTTGCCGCCGACCACAATCGAAAAGTCTTCCTTATCCTGTGCAAGAATCGGTTTCGCCGCAGCCGCATCTGCCTTCATCCCGGCAAGGCGCTCCTTCGTTGACGCGATCTGCATCGGGTATTTCTTCGTGATGTCCGACTCCAGACGGTAGATTTGGCTTGTATGGTTTGCCTTTAAAAGTTTCAGCTTGCTGACCTGGATATCCAGGTCCATCTTCTCTTTTATGTAAGGATTCCCTGTGGCCAGCGCCTTGATCTCCGCATAAGAAAGCGCCGTATCATCCACATCCTCTGCGGAGCGGACCGGCGACTTTGAAGTCATGATCTGACTTATAAACTTCTGCTTATTCTCAAGAAGCTGCCACATGTACGCGTCAAAGGTGCCTTCTGTGACATACCGGAAAATCTTTACCTTCTCATTCTGGTTGCCCTGACGCAAGATGCGGCCCTCCTGTTGCTCCAAATCGCTTGGCTTCCACGGGCAATCCAAATGATGAAGCGCTATCAAACGGTCCTGAATGTTGGTTCCTGCGCCCAGTTTCGGGGTGGAACCGAGCAAAATACGCACCTGACCGGAACGTACCTTTGCAAATAATTCGGACTTGCGTGTTTCCGTGTTCGCTTCATGGATAAAAGCAACCTCCTCCTTCGGGATTCCCTTTGCCACGAGCTTCTCACGCACATCATCATAAACATTAAAGCTGCCATCCCCTTTCGGTGTCGACAAATCACAAAAAATGAGCTGGGTAGAGCGGTTTTCTGCCGTATCCTTCCAGATGTTAAACGCATTCTCGACGCATAGGTTGACCTTGCTTCCCGGATCATCGGGCAGCATATCGTTCATCAGCCTCTGGTCTAAGGCGCATTTCCTTCCATCGTTCGTTATTTTGAGCATATTATCCGATTTAGGGTCCACGCTGCCGCCGCGCACCGCTTCGGCACGGTCTGCAAAACTGCTGACCATATCCTGCTGAATCTCACTCGGTTTTAATACCTCATTGATGTATTCCGCTTCCGGCGTCGGCAGGTCAAGCATATCCGCTGTCTGGATATCCGCGCTCTCTTTGAACAGGGAAATCAGCTCCGGCAGGTTATAGAACCGTGCGAACCGCGTCTTCGCCCGGTATCCCGTACCCTCCGGGCTAAGCTCAATCGCTGTCACGGTCTCGCCAAAGGATGCCGCCCAGGAATCGAAATGCCCCAGCCCCATCTTCTGGAGCGTGTCGTACTGCAGATAGCGCATGATCGTATAAAGCTCCGTCATGCTGTTCGAGACGGGTGTGCCTGTGGCAAAAGTCACGCCATGGCTCCCGGTAATCTTGTCCATGTACTGGCACTTCATAAACATATCAGAGCTTTTCTGCGCGTCCGTCTGTGAGATTCCGGCCACGTTACGCATCTTGGTGTATAAGAACATATTTTTATAGTTATGTGATTCGTCCACAAAAAGCCTGTCCACACCCAGCTGCTCAAAAGTTACCACATCGTCCTTCCGCTCCTGCTTGTTCAGTCGCTCAAGCCTTGTCTGGAGTGACCTGCGCGTATGCTCCATCTGCTTTACGGTAAAATGTACCCCGTCTTCATGCGACATTTCCTCAATCGCTTCCGTGATATCGTCAATCTGCCGCTCAATCGCAGCAACCTGGCGCTCCTTTGAAAGCGGAATCCGTTCAAACTGGCTGTGTCCAATGATGATTGCATCATAGTCGCCGGTGGCAATCCGCGAACAGAACTTCTTCCGGTTGGCCGGCTCGAAATCCTTCTTGGTTGCGACAAGGATGTTGGCACCCGGATAGAGCCGCAGGAAGTCGCTTTCCCACTGCTCCGTTAAGTGGTTTGGAACGACATACAAACATTTCTGTGCCAGGCCCAGCCTTCTGCTTTCCATGCCTGCCGCGATCATCTGGAAGGTCTTGCCAGCTCCGACGCAATGCGCAAGCAGGGTGTTCCCGCCATATAGGATATGGGCAACAGCGTTCTTCTGGTGCGGCATGAGCGTAATCTCAGGCGTCATCCCGGTAAACTGGATATGGCTCCCATCATATTCGCGCGGGCGGATGCTGTTAAACAGCGTATTATACGTCCTGCATAAATCTTCCCTGCGGTCAATATCGGAGAAAATCCATTCCTTAAACGCCTCTTTGATCATTTCCTGCTTCTGCTGCGCCAGCATGGTTTCCTTCTTATTCAATATACGCTTGTCTTTCCCGTCATCCCCGCGCACCGTGTCATAAATCTTGGTATCACGGAGATTTAACGCATCCTCCAAAAGACGGTAAGCATTCGCCGCCTGTGTCCCATAGGTGGAATACACCATCGGGTTGCCGTTGTCGCGGGATTTGCCCGTGATGTTCCACTGGCCGCTAACTTCCGCGTACTGCACCTGGATATGGCGGTCAAGCAGGTACCACGGCGTATGGAATGTTTCTGACATAAACTGGTTGATATACTCCGGGCGAATCCATGTCGCGCCAAGCCGCACCTCAATCTCCGATGCTTCCAAATCCTTCGGCTGCACCCGTTCCAGATAAGCCACGTTGACATCGTATTCCGGATGCGTTTCTGCAAACTGCCGCGCAATGGCAAGCTTTTCCCGGACATTTCCGGAAAGGTATTCATCGGATGTTTCCCACTTGTCCGTAATCGGGTTTTTGAAAATAACGCCCGACAGCTCTTCCGTGATTTCATCCTCCGTCTTCCCTGCAAGCTGCGCCATAAACGGCACATCCACCCTTGCACGCTCACCGATAGAAATGGCAAGCGCTTCACTGGCCGTATCCACGCTTGTTACCGGTGTTGCCCTGCGGATTGTCCGCTTCGTAAAAATATCTGCTTTCCGTTTTAAGTTCCCTTCTTCATCCAAAAGCTCCAAAGATGCCAGCAGGCAATAGCTGCTGTCCTGTGAAAATGCCCTGCGGTTAGCGGTGCTGCTAATCAAGCCATATTGCGCTGTATAGGTATCGTATTCCTTATTTAGTTTCTGCTGTAACAGCTGGACCTCCGCATCGCTGCCCTCTTCCACCTGCAAAGCAAGAAGCGCCTGCACGGTATCGCGCAGCTCAATCATCCCAAGCACACGCTCCGTGGTCGCTTTCGGAAGCTCCATCAGGTTCATCCGGGAATTTTCACGGTAATACACATGCCCGTCCACGTTGGAAAAACTGAAATTCTTGATTGCCGGGTCTGCCGGGATGGAGGTGTCCACACCGTCAATCTCTGCATCATCCAGTTCCACTTCCGTGATTGTCCCATGGATATGGCTGACCGCTTCCCTTAACTGCTCCGCGAGGTCTGAACCCTCGATTGGCTTTACGGTAGTCTCCTGCCGCCCATACTGGGTATTTTCCGTTGAAAAACGCCCAAGCACCATTTCCGGGTGTTGGACGAAATAAGAATTGACGGTATAACCTTCCGGTGTCTGTGCCAGGTGTACCCAGTCAGGCTCTTCCAGTGATGCGCGGTCCCTCTTTTGGAAAAACAGGATATCCGCTACCACGCCTGTGTTCGCGTTCCTCATAAAAGCGTTATCCGGCAGACGGACTGCCCCAAGCAGGTCTGCCCGGTTCGCAAAATACCGCCGCACCGAATCATCTTTCTTATCCATCGTGCCGGAAGAAGTAACTACCGCCACCACGCCGCCCGGACGTACCAGGTCGATGCTCCGTGCGATAAAATAATCATGGATCATAAAATTATGCCGGTCATACTTCGGATCATTCAGCTTATAGCTGCCGAACGGCACGTTGCCAATCGTACAGTCGAAAAAGCTGTCCGGGAACTCTGCCGTCTCAAAGCCCTGCACGGCAATTTTATTTTTCTGGTAGAGCTGCTGCGCAATCCTGCCGGAAATGCTGTCCAGCTCCACGCCGTACATTTTCAAGCCATCCATGCTTTCCGGGACAAGCCCCATAAAGTTGCCGATGCCACACGACGGCTCAAGGACATTGCCTGAACGAAGCCCCATGTTTTCCAAAGCAGAATACATCGCCTTGATCACAGTGGGGGATGTGTAAAATGCGTTCAGGGTTGATGCCCTCGCCTCCCGATATTCCTCCGGAGACAGGACTTCCTTTACCTCGGCATATTCCGATGCCCAAGAAGCATTCTCCGCATCAAATGCCTGTGGGATGCCGCCCCAACCGACAAAGCGGGATAAAACCTCCTGCTCTTCGGCATTGGCAAGCCTGCCGGTTTCCTCCAGGTCTTTTAACAGCCGTATGGCATCCATGTTTGCCTTAAATTTTGCTTTCGGGCCGCCTGCACCAAGGTCATCGTCTGTGATATGGAAGTTAATCAGCTCCTGCCGCTCCTGTGGTTCCGGGTTCAACTCCAAAACAATGGATTTCAGTTTCGGTGTCTCATCGCCAATTCTCTCTGACGGCTCTTTCCCGGTCTCCCCGGTTTCTCTGCTCTCCCCGTTTCTTCCTGATTCCCCGGTTCTCTCCGTTTCCCCGGTACGCTCCTCTCCGAGATACGGGTCATACTCCCCATCATAAGCAAACAACTCATAATTACCCGGAATATACCTTTCCCCGGTTTCAATGCAAAGGAAAATATCCGCACCCGGTGTACCGCTGGCACGGTAAAATTCCATATAATCATAAGGGATATCCGCATCTTCATCCGAAGACATGAGCGGCTCATCCTCCGGACCTGCTTCCGTAATACTCTGCGTAAAGTCCCCATGCTTCGGGAATACCCCAACTGCTTTAAAATGGTAACCCTGGTATTCAAAAACATCCTTGTCCGCTGTTTCCGGTTCTTCCTGCGTTGGCTCAAAGGTATCAAGTGGCAGGCGGTAGCTCCGTCGGACCGCGTTAATCTCTTCCGGTGTCATGACATGCCCCGAAATCGGTGCCATCACACCCTCAAACGCTGCCCGTTCGCCCGCTTTTGTGCGTTCCGCAATATCCGCAATCAGCTGCATCTGCTCCGGGGAAAAATCCGGGTTTAACATCGGCTCAATGTTTAAACCCTTTAAAGCCGCATCGTAGATCACATCCATCTGCTCGCCGGAGAAGTCCTCGTGACTGACGCCAACATACTCCATCGCGTTTGCCACCCGGTTTTCCGTGTCAAAGTCAAACTCCGGTTCTTCCTCCTCGTAAAGCGCCCGGACATATCCCGTAGGCTCCACCCGGAAGATTGGATACCGTGCTTCCTTTGCCATCGTCATATCCTGAAGGCTGACTTGCCCCCTCTGGTAATCGACGGAATCAATGCGAAATTCCCTGCCGTCGATATGGACAATCGCATCCAGTGGCAGATACTCTTTGCCGCTTAAATACTTTATTTCCCGGTGCCTGCCATCCTCCATCTCCCCGGCAAGGTAAACGCTCTCTCCCCTGCTCCACAGCTGTTTGGAATAATATACCCACTGGCCGGACGGGAAACCTGTTACATCGACCACACCGTTGTCTGTCTGCTTCTCCAATAACTTGCTTCCAAGTATCTGTGAAGCAAGTCGCGCATCTTCCCCATAAAATTCATAGTGGCCATGCTGCTCAAAACCGACCAGAGTGTGCGGGTAACGCTCCTTGATTGCGTTGTATTCCGCTGCCGCATCCGCACCCAGTGGCTGCAACTCCTGTGCTGCGTCAGGCTCCTTCTTTTCAAACGGGATTTCATCCTCTTCTGTGACAGCAACAAATCCTTCCGAAAGTTCTGTTTCACTGGAACTATCTTCCACAACCTGTTCTGTCTGGTTCTCAGATTCTGCGGACTGCTGATGTTCCGTCACTGGTTCAGACGTGTGCTCTATATCAGCACTTTCAGAAGAAGGCTCCTGTGATTCTGTTTCAAAATCCGAAGTCTCCTGCGGCTCTGTTTCCGATTCAACAGCTCCCTGCGGTTCTTCAACCATCTCTGATACCGTGTCCTCCGATTCTTCGACAGTCTCTGCAGCTGCGGCCTCCGGTTCTTCAACTGCCTCTGCAGCCGTATTCTCCGGTTCTTCTATCCCCATGAGGTCAAACAGCGTCATCTGCCTTCCGGTAACCATTTCCGGTTCGCGCTTGCGCTCCGGAAACAGTGTATACGTTCCTTCGGTATACTGGATCAGGTCTGTCAGAATCTGCGCCCGCTCATCGTATCGTTCAAAATCAAGTGGCAATGCCGCAAGCGTCTCCGCCATATGCGCAATCAAGTCCTCCGCTCTGACATCATTCTCTAAGGTCTCAACAAGGAAAGCCCTCGATTGCTCTCCAAAGAAATCGTCTGGGAATGGGCGCTGCACTTCTGATGGGAGCCGCGAATAGAACGAGCGCACCCGTTCTGCCATCCGCTCCCTTTCATATGCGTCCATCCTGGAAAAGTCCACTGGTTTTAGGAATTTATCCTGCTTAATCAGGTAATCCACTCGCTGCGCGACTTTCGGCCATGTCAGAAGTACCTTGGCATAAGGGTCTCCATAGCTGCCGCGCTCAAGGCGTAATCCCTTCGCGTCATAATCCGCATGGGAATCATCCGCACCCGAAAGCGCGTGGCTGCTTCCGCCGGTTCCATACCTCTCCTTTAAAAATGATGCTTTTTCCGCATCCGTGTGTTCCATGGAAAAGTAGGAATAAGTAGATAACCGTCCGTCAGAATACGGGCCTCCGCCAGATAAAAATGAATCAATTTCATCCTGCGTAATGAAATGCCCATGCTCTTCCCACGCATAGCCTTCCCTTGCCTGATAAGGAACTGCGTCCTTAGCAAACTTCCGGAACTGGGCTGCCACCCTTACCGGGTTATACGTGCGAAACCGCATCAGCTCCGGGTCTTCCTCATAAGCCGCAGCAAGCCCCTCCAGGCGGTCATTTAAATCTGCAAGGAATTCCGGCTGTTCCAAAAGGGAAGCAATGCGCTCCACGGTATCCGGATACCCGCCTTGGAAGATTTCCATGTCTGCAAAAACAAGCTCTGCGACGCCCTCTGCCATATCTTTTTCCATATAGGCAAGCATCTGGGCGTGTTCTTCGAGGGCATTGCCCCTTGCCGCATCCAGTACCACCTGCGGCGCATAGGTTCCCTGCGCCAAAAGCTGTCCAATCCTGCCGCTTACATCCTCCCACGAAAGGAATGCTTTATCCAGAAGCTTATCCGTTACCGTATGGCCGACTGCCACCTGCATCCCCAGCTCATCAAACCAGACAGAATACTCCTTCCCGCCAATCACAAGCCCTTTCCCGCCGGTTCCATACTCACGCTTTACAAACTCCGTGTATTCCTCCGGTGTCTGCTCGATCATATAGTTGTAAATAATCCGAAGATGCCCGTGCTTTTGGTTCGTCCCGGCGCGCAGCACCTCATCGACTGCATCCACAGGAACCGCAATCTCACTGGCATAAAGCGCCGCCATTGGTTCCTCAATCGCACGGATCTGCTCATTTACAGTCGGAAGTTCGGGCAAAGATAAAGCAGAGGCGATTTCTTCCTCTGCTTCACTCAAATCCTGTTCTGTTGTTTCGTCAATCACCTGCGGCTCTAAGCCTTCCAGATGATGTTCCCCATCGGGGTTTTCATTTTCTTCCTTTACTTCTTCGACCGGCTGTGGCGGCTCCGGTTCTTCCAGATCGGTTTCCCTCTCTAAAGCTGCCTCCTGCCTGGCTTCCGAAGCGGTTTCCTTTTCCTGCTCGGCAGCCTGCTCATTTTCTTCGCTTACGCGTACACCAGCTCCGTCAGCACTGTCTCTTCCGCCATCGCTGTCAAGTTGTTCATATGAGCTGCCCACGCCAGCTGATCTTTCTCCTTGTCCGGTGCCGGGAACTTCTTTGTCAGCTGCTCCATCAGCACTTCCATCCGCTCTGTCGCCGCTTCCTCGATCTGTGCCAGATGACGGTTCAGCTTCCCGGTCATTACCATGCTCTCGTACCAGTTGCTGTGATTCTCCTTCAGATAAGTCCTCCGAAGCATCCCGTACTTGCCGATGACTGCCGGCTCCGTCTCTTTCACTTCCAGGTTCGGAAACAGATAGTCTCCCTTGCGATGATATGTCAGTTCCATGTTCTATTCCTCCATTCTGTGCAATTTCCTCGCTTGTTTCACTTTTACGAATTAACGTGTTAAATCGACTATTAGTATTATACATATTGATTGTGGAATATTCAAGCTGTGCAGCTAAATTTCTTCGATAAATTTTTTCCACCGTCCGGCTCATGTCACGCAGGACCGGTTCCGCCAGCTCACTTGTTGAATTTCCAAGAAACATCAGTACCGATAGCCGGTTATAATCTGTGATTCTGGTAAAATCCTCTTCCGATAATAATTCCATCGGGTCAAGCCCGCAGCGGCGGGCAAACGTATAATACAGGCTGTCCGTCAGAAGCTGCCGAAATTCCGTCCGCATCGTCCATTCATCGAGTTCTTCCAGAAACGTCCCTTCCGCTTCCTCCGACAGGCCATAAATTGCTTCCTCCAGATTATCTTCCACCTGCATCTGTGCAACCGCATAAAGCGCATCCTCCACCGACGTCGTGTCAGCATCCTCCAGACCATAGGTATCAATCAGGTGGTCAAGAACTTCCTCATGGTATTCCGGCTGCATCTGCCAGAGATAAAGCTCCCTTGCCCCTCGCACCGGATGTGTATCTGATACATCAAATACATAACGGAGCCGTTCCCTCGGTGTGGTGTTATCCAAAAGGGCAATTCCCTTTGCACCACGGTTGACCCACCACCTCATTTTGCTGTTCCACAATTCCAGTTCCGCACAGGCGGTTGCATCCGGCCTCTGCGCATGGATCAGCAGGGCGTCACGGAAAGGATACCGGTACAAACGCGATGCCGTATCCAGATATCCCATCCAGTCCCTTGGGGAACGGGCAATCTCCTGCGCATGGACTTCCGCCAGCATACGGATATCATTTATTTTCGCCATAATTACCCTCTCTTTCCTCGCCGCTTGCTCCGGCGCATTCTGCTTCTTTTCTTTCAGCAGGACATTTGCTTTCTTTACATACCGGTTCAGACGCATAGCCTGCATCTGCCGCACCGATGCTTCCTGCTTTTCCGGCTCTTTCCCCGGCTGTTCCTGCTTTAAAATTGAATTCTTTGTCTCCATGATTGTCTCCTTCCTTTATGCAATCGCGGCATCATCACGCTGATGCGTACTTCTGGTCCGCTCCTTCGACTTCCCTGATTCACGTTCCTTTGCCGCCGCTTTCTTTGCTTCCAGCTTTTTTAATACAGACTCTCGCTTCGGCGACGGAGTACCCTTTCCACTCCGTACAGCCTGTTTTTGTACCCGCTTCTCCGTGTGAATAGACTCCGCCGGCGCTGTTCGTTCAGCCTGCATTTCCGAGTGAGCTGGCTTCTCCGAAACCGCCTGATTTACCTGCTTTTCCGATTGGGCAGGCTCCTCCGAAACGGTTTGCTCTGCCTGTTTTTCAAAATGTTCCGACCCTTCCGGAGCAATTTGCCCTTCCTCCTTCTCCATACGGACAGGCTCTTCTGAAATCACTCCGTCTAACGGCTTTTCAGCTTCCTGTGTTGCTTCCATATTTAGTGCCGCTTCCTTCTCTTCCATCCGTGCTTCATAGGAAGAAAACTTTTCAAATGCATGGGCTTCCCTGTCATAATGATACGCGCCGTCTGACAGCAATTCCTCCGGGCGCACCCATTCACTGTTGACTTCGGTTACCATCTCCTGCGTCTCAAGTGCTGTCATATTGCCTTCATCCGGGAGAATGATTACTTCGTGCGTAGACGACGGCAGGATAATCAAATCATGGCCAAGCGTATCTCCGATTTTATCCATCATTTCCGGATAAAAAATGACACCGGCTCCGTTTACCTTCTGCTCATTCGTCAGCACATACATGGGGACTTCCACTTCCGGCATCATGGTTTTCGCCATCATCTGCGCCATTTCCTCTGGCATCCCGAAGCCCAGCATCTCTTCAAGGTAGATATTCTCCATAATATCCTGCATCGGCATAAGCGTTGGAGGTAAAATCTTCGGACTGTTCTCCAACGCATCCTGATGAAGCTGTTCCTCGCTGATACCAAATGCTTTCAAATGCTCATTTGTAATGATGACACTGCCCACAGTCCCATCCCCGCTTTTGTTAATCAACAGATGATAGGTCACTGCCAGGTCTTCCTCGTTACGATGCGGGATATTCTTAAGCAGCTCTTCATTCTGTTCCGCTCCGCATACACGGATGAACAGTCGCTCCTTTGCCATCTCATAATTCCGCACCTCTTCCAGATCAATCGCAACCTGTGGTCCATCCTGAATCATTGCTGACATGGCAGACAATGTATCTTCAAAATCCATGATGCCAGCGGCATATTGCTCATAAAGCTCTTCCAGATTAACAGCAACCGACTGATTCTCACCAAACGGCTTTACAAAAAGTGCTTCATACCTTTTGTTAATCTTGTCTACGGGGCGAATCTCCACATCGGCATCCCGGTACTTTTCAGGAAGCACGTCCCGGATTTGCTCCGAAACGCTTTCCTTGAATTCATCATAATTCATCATAAAATTTTTCAACCTCCTTATGGTTGCAGAAGGCAGCCGGAAACCAGCTGCCCTCTGCCCTTATATAGCCTGTTCACACAGGCCGCCTTTTCTGCTGTCCGCAGCATTACTTCTTTTTCTTCCACTTGCTCTTTGACTTCGGGAAATAGAGCGAAAAGGATGCCCTGCCGTCCTCCATTTTCATCAGCACGTCTGCTTCAAACGTGGTATCCTTCTTTGCGGAATACAGGTCTTTCACATGCGTCCTTCCTTTGGAAAGCAGGTCAGCCGCCATCTTTTTATCCACGGTTTTCCGCATACCGGACAGGTAGCGGTTCTCCTTCCATAATGCAAAGCGGCAGGAACGGTCAGAGCAGTAAAAGTTCTGCTTTCCCTCATAGACCGGCTTCCCGCAGATCGGACAGTCCCCGATTTTCTCTCTCGTATCATACGATGCAAGCTCTTCTGCCGGAATACTGCCGCATCCGTTTAATACCATTGAGATCAGATTGGTAATGCCCTGCATGAAACGGGTGCTGTCTGCTTCGCCCCTTTCAATGCCAAGCAGCTGGTTCTCCCATTCTGCTGTCATGCTTGCAGATTTTAAATAATCCGGCAAGATTTCGATGAGCTTCATACCTGCTGTCGTAGGGATAATCTGCCGCCCTTTGCGGACAACATAGCCGGAAGACACGAGCTTTTCAATCATGCTTGCCCTTGTCGCCGGGGTTCCAAGCCCTTTCTTCTCCGTCTCTGCGTCAAATTCCTTATTGCCTGCCGTCTCCATTGCGGAAAGAAGCGTATCCTCTGTATACGGTTTGGGCGGGGAGGTAAAATGCTGTTCGCTCTTTGCCGATACCGACGGAATGACCATATCCTCTTCAATACCGGATGGAAGCTTATTCTTATCCTTCCCATCCTCCCCATCGGTTTTACCTGCGGGCCTGCCGGCTTTTACATCAGCAGCAAATGCATTCTCAACCGCCTTATAGCCATCCACGACCATCCGGCTCCCTTTCGCCTGAAACTCATATCCGGCACATTTCAAGAGAACGGAAGTCTCCTCACAAACAGATTCCCCGGCAACAGCCTGTGCCAACCTCTGTCCGATCAGGCTGAAAATATTATGCTGTTTTGCCGTAAGCTCCGATAAATCAGCACCAAGTGCTGCTTTCGTCGGCAGGATTGCATGGTGGTCGGTTACTTTCGCATTATTGATAACACGCCCGGTATCCACAACCTCCATGCTGCCCTTTAAAAACGGAAGCATATCCGGCAGACCGTCCAATAATTCTTGTACCGTATCCGCCATATCTTCTGTGACATACTGGCTGTCTGTCCTCGGATAGGTAACGAGCTTATCTTCATAGAGCTTCTGCAGTTCCTGCAGCGTCTCCTGCGCCGTGTAGCCAAAGATACGGTTTGCTTCCCTCTGCAGGGTGGTCAGATCATAAAGCTTCGGCGGCTGGCTCTTCTTTTTCTTCCGCTCCACCTTATCGACGTGCGCGACGGCTCCGTCGCATTTCCTTGCAACCGCATCGGCTTCGGCTTTATCTGTAAAATTCCCAGATACCGCCGAAATGCCGTTCCCTTCAATCCGCACCTTGTAATAGGCACTCTTTACAAATCCGTCGATCTGCTTCTGGCGCTCCACAAGCATCGAAAGCGTAGGTGTCTGCACCCTGCCAACCGTCAGCTTATGGTTATATTTTGTGGTAAATGCCCGTGTTGCGTTCATCCCCACAAGCCAGTCTGCCTTTGCCCGGCATACCGATGCGTCATAGAGTGCCGCATACTCACTGCCGTCTTTTAAATTCTGGAAACCTTCCTCGATTGCCGTATCCTCCATAGAGCTGATCCAGAGCCGTTTTACCGGGACATTGCTCCCGGAAAGCTCATAGACACGCATGAAAATCAGTTCTCCCTCACGCCCTGCATCACAGGCGTTGACCGCATAAGTGACATCCGTGCGGTTGAGCAATCCGCTTAACAAGTCAAACTGCTCTTTCTTTTCCTCTGCGACATCGAGCCTCCATTCCGAAGGCATAATCGGCAGATCATTGAAATTCCATTTCTTATACCGGCTCCCATAAGCATCCGGCGGTGCGTATTCTGCCAGATGCCCCAGGCACCAGCTGACAATATAGCCGTTCCCCTCCATGTATCCGTCTTCCCTCTTATATGCACCAAGCACCTTTGCAATCGCCTGTGATACACTCGGTTTTTCTGCAATAACTAAAATTGAATCCATAATCTATCCTGTCCTTTCCTACTACAATGTATTTATGGGTTAGATACCTTACAGCCAGTAAGGATC
>JAJQCB010000229.1 GCA_021203005.1 Clostridiales bacterium
CGTTGGATTTACGCCATTTGTCAGCCAAAATCACCAGAATTTACGGGAGAGCCATCATAAGGATAGTAACGTTTGTAATCCACATCGACCTTGACTCCCGCCAGATCATAAGCCAGGATTGCATCCCCGACCTCTTTCGATACATTCGTCCGGATGCGCTCGATGGAAGATACTTTTTCCACTTTTTCCCGCACCGTTTCCTCAGATAGCGCCAGCTCTTTTGCCAGCATATTTATAACTGCTTCCTCATCCTCGATCTGTGCGTGAATCACAGAGATCGTACAGACCGACTCATTGGAAGCCAGAACCACTCCGTTGCGATCCCGGATTTCTCCGCGCGCCGCCTTGATGGTTCTCTCCCTCTCGTGAAGTTCCTCCGCCCGCTCCCCGTAAAACTCGGATTGAAAGATCATAATCCATGTCAGCCGTCCGGCCAGGAAAAACAGAACTGCCAGGACAAGCAGTACCATCACAAGCATTTTTTTCTTCTGAAATGTCTTCAGATGACTCAAAACATGCCTCGGAATGCATTTATTACAATCTATTCGAAAATTCTTCTTCTATTACAAAGGATTACTCTGCGGTCTCGCCGGCTTCGTCCGCAGTATCGTCTGTTTCGTCCTCTGTGCCGCCGCTTTCCTCCGCTGTATCATCGGTTTCGTCCGCAGTATCCGACGTCGTCGCTGCGGATACAGACTCCCCGATAATATTCAGGTCGGAATTGATTCCTGTCAGCTCCTGGTCCGGATAAATATTCATATACGGCAGCGCCTCTTCCAGGATCTCCCGGACCAGATTCTGCGCGTAAGAGCTGTGTGCCTGATCTTCCACATTCGGCTCATCCACAATGGCGTAGATCACTACCTCCGGGTTTTCGGCAGGCACGGACCCGATAAAAGAAACCAGATAACAGTCTTCCGCACGGGTAGATGTGGCGTTGCCGTCCTCATCCAGCTCATATTTTTCCGCCGTGCCGGTCTTGCCGCACATGGAATACCCGTCCACCTTTGCCGTAGAGCCGGTACCCTCCTCGACAACATTGGCCAGATACTCACAGAGCGTCTCCGATGTCTCCGCCGATACGGTGGTCTTCAGCAGCGTCGGATCTATCGTTTCCACTGTATTGCCATCCTCATCGGCCAGCTCCTTCACCACATGCGGAAGATAGTAATTTCCGCCGTTGACCAGAGAGCAGTACGCGCTGGCCAGCTGAATCATGGTCACGTTAAAGTTCTGTCCGAACGAGTTTGTCGCCAGGTTGATCGTCGTGAGATTTTCCTCTGAATAGATCAGGCTGTCCGTCCGCGTCTCTCCCGGCAGATCGATATTCGTCTTTAAGCCAAAATTAAACAGCTGCTGATATTTCGCGAAATTTTCCGCACCGATTTTATAGGACATCTGCATCAGCGCATCGTTGCAGGAATTTTCCAGCGCCTCTGATATGGTTTCCATCCCATGGCCATTCCGGTTCACACAGTGAATGGTATATCCCGAAATTTCCTCTGCGCCATCGCAGTAAAAAGTCATATCTTCCGTCAAAGTTCCGGTATCCAGTCCGCATGCAATCGTAAAAGGTTTCGCCGTGGAACCCGGCTCATAGGTGTATGTGATGCAATAATTCTGCTTCAGCGCACTGGTCGCCGCCGTCAAGGCATCCTCATCCATATCGGCGAGTTCTTCTTCCGAGTAAAAGAGAGCCAGATTCTCCTCCGCCGTGATGGAATAGTCGTAACCGGGATAATTGGCCATAGCAAGAACCTCACCGCTGTCCGGATCCATCATGAGAACCATAATATGTTCTGCGCCTCCGCCTTCTGCGGCATTATCTGTCAAGGCATCATAAAACTCCTGGATCTTTGTCTCCACAATAGACTGCAGATTCGCATCAATGGTAGATACCACGGTCTCTCCGTTAACAGCCTCTTTGATGGTAACCTCATAATCCGAATCCGAATTCAGATATCCGTACTGGCGCCCGTCCGTCCCATTGAGCTCGTCGTTATAACTGTCCTCAATCCCGCCAAGTCCCAGATTGCCTGAGGCCGTATAACCGATAAGAGCGCTGGCCAGAGATCCGTAAGGGTACTCTCTCACATACTCTTTTTCAAACCAGATACCGGTGATGTCGGAATTCTCTTCCTGCATCGCCTCAAAAGCCTCAGTCTCCTCATAATCGAGCTTATCTGCAATCTTATAATATTGCTTATCAGGATGTTCCGCGATATACGTGCGGATCTCCTCAAAGGTCAGCAGCAGCTCACTCTCGTCAAAACAGGAGGAAAGCGCCGCCATGGTTGGTTCCAGATAATCTTCATCTGAAGTGATCACGCTGCAATCTAAAATGACATTGTACACGTCTGTGCTGGTTGCGAGAACCGTACCCTTACGATCTACAATGTCTCCTCTTCGAAATGGTATCGTGGTGCTGGAATACTCCTGATTGCTCAGAACAATCTTTTCATATTTTTCCCCACTTTTGACCTCAATATAAGCCAGGCGGCCGACCATGACCGCCAAAGCGCCGATCACAATCGCAAATACCAGCATTAATTTTTTCTTCATCTGAAAAAGGAAACGGAAATTCCGGTTCTGCCGCTTCCTTTTTCGCCTTTTTCTTCCTGCCATAAACTTTATCCCTGTAAATATGATTCACGGCTATCCGTATTTCATGCACTGTTCCGTCTGTTTTGCAGGCTTATCTGCGCGCCGGCACGCATCCGGATAGTAATATCAGTACTGATTCATGTAGTCGTTATTCTCCATCGAATAATACTGAATCTGATCACTCGAAGGATAAACCAGCCCCAGTTCTTCCGCCCTCTCCCGGATCTCGCTGATCGTCATGCTCGTCTCCAGACGGCTCTCCGCCGCATCGTTTTCAGACTGCAGGTCGTTGACTGTGGTCTCCAGTTCCGTGATGGCTGACATCCTGGTCGTAATGCCGGACTGAAGATAAAGAAAAGCAAAACAGAGCAGACCGCAAATCGCCATTACAGCAGTCAGATAAACCAGGTAACCGCGGTCGAATGCGGCGCTTCTGGCCAGATTCCGCTTTGCATGAAGGCGTCTCTCACGCTCTCTTAAAACTTCCTCCCGACTTTTCTGCGGAACAGTCGGTTTTCTCTTCGGAACCTCAGGTTCCCTCTGCGGCACCGCCTGCTGTCTGCGCACGACGTTTCCTTCAATATATGCTGTATTGCGATAGTCATACCTCTGGGCCATAGCTGTTACTCTTCTTTCTCTTCAATCTTGCTGCTTTTTTCAAAAACGCGGAGCTTCGCGCTCTTCGATCTGCCGTTGCTCTCCATCTCCTTCACAGATGGAAGAACCGGTTTTCTGGTCACCACGCGTCCTTTGGAAACTTTTCCGCAGACACAGACGGGGAAATCACTGGGACAGGTGCAGGGATTTTCATTCCGCTTAAAATTCGTTTTTACAATCCGGTCCTCCAGGGAATGAAATGTGATCACACAAAGCCGCCCGCCCGGATTCAGCAGATCAATCATTCCGTCCAGGGAATCACCAAGCACTTCCAGTTCACGATTCAGTTCAATCCGGAGAGCCTGATAGGTGCGCTTCGACGGATGACCGCCGGTGGCCCGCACTTTCGCGGGAATCGCCGCCCGGATAATCGCGTTCAGCTCGCCGGTGGTCTCGATGGGCTTTTCTGCTCTCGCCCGGACAATGTGCCGGGCGATGTTCTTCGCAAAACGATCCTCCCCGTAATCCCGTATCATCCGGTACAATTCCGGTTCGCTATACTCCGCCAGGATATCCTTCGCCGTCCTGCTCTGACGCTGATCCATCCGCATGTCCAGAGGAGCATTCTCTTCCCGATAGGTAAACCCCCGGGAAGGCTCGTCCAACTGATAGGAGGAAACGCCCAGATCTAACAGGATACCGTCCACTTCTGTGATTCCAAGCTCCGCCAGGCAGGCGCGCATCTCACTGTAATTGCTGCGGATGATTCTCACCCGGTCGCCAAAGGGAGCTAACCGCTCCATGGCTGCCCGGATAGCGTCCGCATCCTGGTCAATCCCGATCAGCTGTCCGGTTCCGGAGAGCCGGCTGCAGATCTCAAAACTGTGCCCCGCTCCACCTAAGGTGCCGTCCACGTAGATGCCTCCCGGGTCCCTGACCAGCGCATCGACCGTCTCCTGTAATAATACTGATGTGTGTGAGAAGTTCATGTGTTACCTCTTAGATGGTCAGTCCCAGATCCGCCATATGCTCAGCGACCTCATCCATGTCGTCAAATTCAATATCCTGGTAACGGTTCTTATTCCAGATCTCTATTCGGTTCATAACGCCGATCAGCACAACTTCCTTTTCCAGTGCAGCAAACTCGCGCAGATTAGAAGGAATCAGAACTCTGCCTTGCCTGTCCACCTCACAGTCAGCGGCACCGGCAAAGAAGAAACGGGAAAATCTTCTGGCTTCCTTATTCGCATGAGGAATTTCGCTGAATTTGTTTTCGATGTTCTCCCACTCGGAATTCGAGTAAACAAAAAGACAGCCGTCCAGTCCCTTGGTCACCACAAACTCCTCACCGAGAGCCTCGCGGAACTTTGCTGGCATGATAATCCTGCCCTTGGCATCCACCGAGTGACTGTACTCGCCCTTGAACATCGAAAACACCTTCTTCCCTGGTAAAATTCGAAGCAGATGTCGGGAGAAAAGTTATCAACAAACTTATCAACATTATCCACTTTTCACCCTTTTGAACCACAAATCCACCACTTCGCGCCACTTATGTACCCATAGTACTCCTTTTCAGGCCAAAAAGCAATAGGCATTTTCGGTTTTACATTAGTTTTTTATCAGAAAGAACGGATTCTGCTGACATAAAAAAGTGTCGCTCTGCGACACTTCGCGCGCGAGCGGTTGCGCAGCAAAAACTTCCAATCCGCGAGCTGCGCATCCTCACGGAGTGTTTTTTTATCATAGGAAAGCTGATGCTTTAATGTTTTACAACAACAAAGTCTTTCCTATGATAAAAAAAGGAGCTTTTATCTGTATCAGCCATACAGATAAAAGCTCCTTTTGTACGATATTCTGTTATCTCAGAGACAGACAAAAGAGAAATCCCGTGCCCGGCAATGTCATTCCTGATAATATCTCCGCAACAGCTCATCCACTCTGCGGCTCTGTCCAAGCACATCGGGATGATTCAGTCCTTTTTTTACCAGTACATTCAGGCGATATCTCTCAGTTTCCATCTCCCGAAGCAGGTCTTCTTTCGCGTCCGCAACAGCCCGACCAGATCATCTGCAGCGGAAATCCTCACACTCTGTCTCCCCGCATTGGCAGACGCCGCTGCCTCCGCCAATACCGATATGCGATGCCGAACATTTGCAGTCCTCATTGTGGATACACTCACAGGCCTCACACGCAATTTCAACTGCAGTATCCGCCTGATCTACCCGGTTTATGGTGTTCGTTCCTCGTTCCCGGAAGCTTTCACAGCAGGTGTCGCCGGATTTTACAGCATCCCGGCCTCCGATAACAATGTTTCCCTTCCCACAAAGGCAGTCGCGGTTATACAGGCAGCTTGTCACAGTACAATCTAACTGAGTCATACTCGAAATCTCCTTTCACAACAGCTTAGTATGCTGTCGGTTTTTCATTTACGCAGCTAGTATGTACTTTTTAAATTTTACTATTCATCACATCTGATGTCTCACGACCAGATATTCATCCCCCGGCCGGTAATAAGGACATTCCTTATAATTACTGCTCAGAAAACGGTACATCTCGTCCTCATCCAGATTGACATCGCAGTAGTACTCCTCATCCTCATCGTCGTAGACATAATTGGCACAAAATTCACAGGAACTCACACAATCACCTCCAGCTCAAGGCAAGCCTCGCCGCATGAACCTATTCCAAAAGAACTGCCGGATATTCCCGCGCTAAGCAGCTGTCACAAAATAACATATGCCAGCCCTTAAATCTCCACGCTCTGCTCTGTAATAAAATTCAGCGCCTGCTTGTGAAGAATATCCTCGCCCACCATCCGGACACCGGCCTCGCCGATCATTTCTTTTAAGCTGTCCACCGTGGTCTGATAGCCGCGCGCCATCACAAAAAGCTCCTGCTCCAGTTCCTCCGGCGTGTAGGCAAACCCCTCCGCCTTTGCAATCTCCAGCAGAACCGCCTGTCCCTTTAACATATTGAGCGCATCCCGGCTCACGTATGAGTTGTACATTTCTTCTGTCAGGTTGTTATAATCCAGATAAGCCTCCAGTGTGTTGCCGCTGTTCTGCAGCTGAACAAGCAAGTTATTTTTTAAGATAGCCGCGCGCTCCTCGATCAGTTCCTGCGGAACATTAATCTCAGAACCCTCCACCACTTTCGTGAGCGCCTCATTTTCTTTCTCCTGGAGGATCCGGTCCGCCTTAAACTCCCGGATCTGCTTCTCCACATAATCCCTGAACTCGTCCACCGTCTTGCAGAGCGAGATCTTCGCCACCACTTCATCGTTGAGTTCCGGCACCAGCGTGGAGCGGAGTGCCTTGACTGTCACTTTAAAAATCGCATCGCGTCCGGCATACTCTTTCGCATGATAGTTTTCCGGGAACGGCACTTTCACATCCACCTGGTCTCCGACCTTCGCGCCGACCAGCTGCTCCTCAAAACCGGGGATAAAAGTATTTGACCCCAGCGTCAGCGGATAATCCGTCCCGTCGCCGCCCTCAAAAGGCGCATCGTCAATGTAACCGACAAAATCAATGACCGCCTGGTCTCCCATAACTGCAGCCCCGTCGGCTTTATCCACAGTAGTGGACGCATAGGTGCGGGCGCGCTCCATCTCGGACTGAATCTCCTCCGGTGTCACGCTGACTTCGCGCTTCTGCACTTCCACACCTTTATAATTTGTCAGCTTTACTTCAATTGTTTTTGTTTCCATAAAAACCTCCGTCAATTTCTCTGTAATCTCATAGCCGGTAAACGTCATACGAATGCTATTGTACCCTATCTTTCGCGTTTACACAAGAAAAACTCCCCGCTAAGCGAAGAGTTTTCCTGTTTATAAAAGTTTAACACTTTTCATTTTTTCTTTCCGGTGTCTGACCCTAATCCTGCAATGCGTCGTAGCCCTCAGCTCCGGTGCTGATCCGGATTGCGTTCTCGACATTATAGACGAAGATCTTGCCGTCGCCTACATGGCCGGTATAAAGCGCTTTCTTGGCTGTGTCAATGACAAGCCGCGGGGATACCTTGCTGACCACGATGTCGACCTGGATTTTCGGACGAAGGTTCATCTCCATCGGCACGCCACGGTAGGTGTTGGTCTTGCCGCGCTGTGCGCCGCAGCCCAGGACGTTTGTCACGGTCATGCCGGTGATGCCGATCTGGGACATTGCCTCGTTCAAAGCATCGAAGCGGCTCTGCTTTGCAAAGATCGTGATCTTTGTAATGCTCACGTCGCTGCCGGTCGCAATGCTCGGATCCGGCGTGCGGACCTGAACCGGGACTGCCTCATCCATCGGCACCGCATCGGCCGGAAGATCCAGCGGAAGATGTGAGGAGAAGTTGTTGATGCTGGAAGTGAGGGCGAAGTCCGCGTAAGCGCTTGCCAGACCATGCTCTGTCTCATCCAGTCCGACGATCTCTTCTTCAGCCGAAACACGGAGACCGAAGATTGCTTTAATAATCAGGAAAGCAATGGTAATCGTCACAGCTGCCCAGCCTGCCACGGAAACAACACCCAGGCACTGAAGACCCAGCAGCTTCACACCGCCGCCGTAGAACAACCCGACCATTTCCACGCCGTTTTTATCTGCAATAGAGTAACCGGGCGCTGACGGAGTGGCAAACAATCCGACTGCGATGGTACCCCAGATACCATTCATCATATGTACTGCTACCGCGCCGACCGGATCGTCAATATGCAGTTTGTAATCCAGAAGCCATACGCCGAAGACTACCAGAACACCGGCAACTGCGCCGATTACCAGGGCGCCAGCCGCATCGGTCACATCACAGGGAGCTGTAATGGCAACCAGACCGGCCAGAGAAGCATTCAGGCACATAGAAACATCAGGCTTGCCGTATTTCAACCAGGTAAAAATCATGCACACAACCGTTGCAACTCCCGGTGAAATTGTTGTGGTAAGGAAAATGGAGCCGAGCTGATCGATGGAAGTCGCAGCCGCGCCGTTAAATCCATACCATCCAAACCAGAGGATGAAGCAGCCCAGGCAGCCGATCGCCAGGTTGTGACCCGGGATAGCGTTGACCTTGGTAACTTTTCCCTCTTTATCTTTCGTAAACTTTCCGATACGGGGTCCGAGCATCCAGGCACCGATCAGGGCACAGACACCGCCGACCATATGAATCGCGCAGGAGCCTGCGAAATCGTGGAACCCGAGCTGCGCCAGCCAGCCGCCGCCCCAGATCCAGTGAGCCTCGATCGGGTAGATCAGACTGGAGATGACTGCTGAGTATACACAGTAGGATAAAAACTTGGTTCTCTCAGCCATGGCGCCGGATACGATGGTCGCCGTGGTCGCGCAGAATACCAGGTTAAACACAAAATCGGAAAAGCTGAAATCCGCATACGCGGTAAAAATATCAAATCCCGGTTTTCCGATAAATCCGAGGATATCCTCGCCCAACAGCAGTGAAAAACCGATAAGGATGAACATGACTGTACCGATACAGAAATCCATCAGATTTTTCATCAGAATGTTGCCGGTGTTCTTGGCCCGCGTAAATCCGGCCTCCACCATGGCAAAACCGGCCTGCATCCAGAAGACCAGTGCGGCGCCGATCAGAAACCATACGCCAAATACGTTGTCGCTTACAAATGTCATAATTTCCTGACTCATATCTTACCTCCTTGTGAAATGATATAATGATTCGAATCCAGGATTGATAACACTATCTTTTCCCACCGCAGCATCTTCTGCGGATGAATCCCCTTATTTTTCGATCATTACAGAATCTGAGTCCGACACATTTTTCCTTTATCCCGAACATGCGATCACGATTCCCGGAACTAATATGTCCGCATGCCGCATACCCCCGATAATGAAAAAGGGCGCGTCACCTGCCGCTAGCCAAGCAGATGACACGCCTTTGTGTCATAGTAATCAAAAAGAAAAGGCACCGGAAGTATTATCTTCTCAGCACCCTTGCCTTTGACACTATGTATCTTATGCCACTTAAAATAAATTGTCAATAAAAAATCTAAAATTTTTCTTAATTCAGCAATTTGGAGAAATTGCACATTTTCTGTCGTTTTTTTTTTGTGCAACTTTTTCTATACTTTGGAAGCAAAATAGCTTAAGAGTTATAACGAAACCCGGAATCATTATCTGTCACTGTGTTCATTACTCAATCCCGATTCCGTAAATTTCCATCTCGCTGATACAGGTATCATCATACTTGCTTCCTTCCACAGCGGCATCAATAGTCACATAAATGACATTTGTCGTCACTCCTTCCGGGATCGATACAGCAACTCCCGTTCCCGGATTGATGTTTCCCGTAACTTTTGATACTACTGTCGTTCCATCCGGAAAAGAGAAAGTCAGTTCCGTCGGATATCCGTTTTTCCCAAGTAAATCGGATGAAGCCTGATACCCGGGATACCATACAATTTTATCCAGGTAGTAATCTTCTTTCAGGGAAATCGTCAGTCCCTCCCCGACACCAACGCCATCCACGCCCTCAACATAGGCCGTTGACAGATCATCGTCAAACAGATTAGCCGGGCCGTAAGTCTTGTCATTCCAGTCATCCAGCTGGGAAGTTGCCGAAGCGGTAATATTTTCTAACTTTACAGATTCAGCGCTGATCAATTCTCCTTCTTCTTCTTCTTCTTCGATGTCACAGATCACCGTGCATGACGCGCTCAGCGTCCCGCACTCAGCGGTGATAACTGCCTCTCCGGAAGAAACCGCAGTGACATAACCGTCCTCATCCACAGTTGCAACCGCCTCATCCGAAGATGTCCACACGATCTCAGAATCATCCTCCATAGTGGTGGTAACAGAGATTTTTTTCATTTCCCCGCTATTGGTCAGCGTCAGCTCTTCAGAATCAAGCGTCAACTCGTACTCGCCGTTCTCCGCTTCTTCCTCCTCTTCTGTTGACTCTTCCTCTTCCGCAGAAAGATCCTCGTCAGAGCTATCATCTCCGGACTTATCCTCATCGTCCTCCATCGATTCCGTCTGGTCGTCCGAATCGAAGCTCAGATCACCGGGCAGCCCGGTTTTCCACACCAGAATCGCTCCGACCGCCAGAGCAGCAATAACAATGATGATAACGATGAGCAAAGGCTTTTTGCTGCCTTTCCCGCCGCGGTTATTTTGTTCTCCCTGTTCACTTTTACCGGTTCCTCTGTCTCCGCTGTTTTTATTCTCCGCAGGGACGGACGACGATTTTTCCTGAGATTTCCCGCAATAAGGGCAAAACTTCTGATTCTCTTTTATCTGTTTCCCGCAATAAATACAATATCTCATCTCTCAACTCCCCATCCCTTTCTCTTTTTAGTGGTGGAACAGGCGAATTCCGGTAAAGCACATCGCCATGCCATATTTATTACAGGTCGCAATCACATTATCGTCGCGGATGGAGCCGCCCGGCTCCGCCACATACTTCACGCCGCTCTTATGCGCACGTTCAATGTTATCGCCGAATGGGAAGAACGCGTCTGATCCCAGCGCGACATCCGTGTTGCCGGCAAGCCATGCTTTTTTCTCCTCCGCTGTAAATACAGGGGGCTTTTCCGTGAATACATTCTCCCATGCCCCGTCAGCCAGGACATCCATGTACTCATCGCCAATATACAGATCAATCGCATTGTCGCGGTCCGCACGCTTAATTCCATCCTTAAAGGGAAGATTTAACACCTGCGGTGCCTGGCGCAGATACCAGTTGTCCGCCTTCTGACCGGCCAGTCTGGTGCAATGAATCCGGGACTGCTGCCCCGCACCGATGCCGATTGCCTGCCCGCCTTTCGCATAGCAGACCGAGTTTGACTGGGTATATTTCAGCGTGATCAGCGCGATGATCAGGTCGATTTTCGCGGAATCCGGAATTTCCTTATTCTCCGTCACGACATTACCGAGGAAATCGCGGTCAATCTTCAGCTCATTTCTGCCCTGTTCAAAGGTGACGCCGAAAACCTGCTTGTGCTCCACCTTGGCAGGAACATAATCCGGGTCAATCTGAATCACATTGTAATTGCCTTTCTTTTTCGAGGACAGAATGGCAAGCGCCTCCGGCGTGTAGCCGGGTGCGATAACGCCGTCCGACACTTCCGGTTTGATCAGAAGCGCGGTATCCTCGTCACAGACATCGGAGAGTGAGATAAAGTCTCCGAAAGACGACATCCGGTCCGCCCCTCTCGCTCTCGCATACGCACAGGCCAGAGCCGACATCTCACCTTTATCCTCTCCCACCCAGTAAATTTTTTTCTCCACATCGGTGAGCGGAAGCCCCACAGCTGCCCCGGCCGGGGAAACATGCTTGAAAGAGGTCGCCGCCGGAAGTCCGGTAGCCGCTTTCAGCTCACGGACCAGCTGCCAGCCGTTGAACGCGTCAAGGAAGTTGATGTAGCCCGGCTTGCCGCAGAGGACTTTGATGGGGAGGTCGATGCCGTCCGCCATAAAGATGCGGGAAGGTTTCTGATTGGGGTTGCAGCCGTATTTTAATTCAAGTTCGTTCATGGTTATCTCCTTATCCTTTTATGTGGTAGATACGGAAATTGTGAAACGGGGAAATTTATATATACGATATGTACAGAAAAACGAATTCAACGGGGCACGGGAAAGTGCCCCCTTATGAATTGTTTTTTCTGCACATATCTTACGTTTTCTGAACATTCCGTTTCACAATTTCCTGCGTTGTCGGTTTTATTTACGTTTGATCATTCACGCAGGATTTACAGTCTGACACCATATGATCGAGGCAATAGAAACCCTGGTGTATGATTCCAGCTACAAAAATCTATTCATTTTTGTTGACAATACGTGTCTCGTATGAACCATCTGCGATATTGATGTAACGAACAAACAGAGACACTTTGTTTTCCTCGTTCAGATTTGTCCACAGCAAGTCGGTGTAGGCGTCGATATCGTCCAGGACATCGACAAGCTCCGGCTCGCCCTCAAAGCTCGGCAGCGGGTTGCCGTCGCCCATATAGGTATGGATAAAGTGCGCCTCCCCGGCGATGGGCGTAGAGTATGCGAACATGTATCGGTTGCAGGCTTCCGGGTTGCCGTTATTGCTCTTTAAGATGGACATCGCATAGCTGTAGGTGCCGTTCTCCAGATGAAGGATACCGGAAATGCGGGGTGTGTAATTTGGTCCGTCCGGCTCAAATTCCCGGCCGCGCAGGGACTGTTCAAACGTCATCTGCTTATCCATCAGATCAAAAATTGTGTCGGTCTGGTCGCCGTTGGTGACAATGGTCTTATTTCCAAACACGCGCACCGGTGCGTAGATCACCAGGCTGGGGTCCTCCATCTTGGAAGGGTCAAATGCCTGCGTGCGGATTCCCTCTCCCTCTGTCACAAAGACACGGTTGCGGCTGTTCACGCTGCGTCCCATAATAAAATAGGCTGCGACCGCCTTCGTACCGTCCGGTGTCTTTCCGAGAATAATACCTCTGCCCGGATAAGCGTTCGTAGAAAGTTGCGTTGCGATTGATTTCATCTCCATGTAACTGTCCTCCTGACTGGCTTCTTATGTATCATTATATTATCTGGAAACAGGTTAGTTTTTGAAACTGTGCACCGGCGCGGGAATTCTTCCGCCGCGGTTAATAAATTTTTCGCAGGAATAATTGTTAACCGGTATGATCGGAGCGTAGCCTAGCAATCCGCCGAACTCCGCCGTCTCCCCGACACTTTTCCCGATCACGGGAATGAGACGCACCGCGGTTGTTTTCTGATTCACCATGCCGATGGCCATCTCATCCGCGATAATTCCGGAAATGGTGCTGGCTGTCGTGTCTCCGGGAATGGCAATCATGTCCAGGCCGACGGAGCAGACACAGGTCATCGCCTCCAGTTTTTCCAGTGTAAGCGCATTGGCCTGTACCGCGTCGATCATGCCCTGATCCTCGCTGACCGGGATAAAAGCACCGCTCAATCCTCCCACATAGGAGGAAGCCATGATGCCGCCCTTTTTCACCTGATCGTTTAACATGGCCAGCGCCGCTGTCGTCCCCGGCGCGCCGGCGTACTCCAGACCGATCTCTTCCAGAATTTCCGCCACGCTGTCCCCGATTGCGGGCGTCGGAGCAAGAGAAAGATCAATGATGCCGAACGGAATTCCAAGCATCCGCGACGCCTCTTTCGCCACCAGCTGCCCCACGCGGGTAATCTTAAACGCGGTTTTCTTGATTGTCTCACAGAGAACCTCGAAATTCTCTCCCCGTGCTGACTCGATGGCTTTTTTGACTACGCCCGGTCCGCTGACACCCACATTGATCACAGCGTCCGCCTCCGTCACGCCGTGAAAAGCGCCCGCCATAAACGGGTTGTCATCGGGAGCATTGCAAAATACCACCAGCTTCGCACAGCCGAGAGAGTCATCCTCTTTCGTGTACTCCGCCGTCTCTTTTATGATCTCGCCCATGAGACGGACAGCATCCATGTTGATGCCGGTTTTAGTGGAACCAAGGTTTACAGAACTGCAGATGCGCTCCGTACAGGACAGCGCCTCCGGGATAGAGCGGATCAGGAGTTCATCGCTCCTTGTCATGCCCTTCGCCACCAGCGCAGAGTATCCTCCGATAAAATTCACGCCAACCGTATGTGCCGCCCGGTCCAGCGTCCGTGCAATCTCCACATAATCTGCGGAAGTCCGGCAGGCCGCAGCTCCGATCAGTGCGATGGGCGTCACAGAAATCCGCTTGTTTACAATGGGAATGCCATATTTTTTCTCAATCTCCTGGCCGGTGTAGACTAAATCCTTTGCCAGCGTAGCGATTCGGTCATAAATATTCTGACAAAGCTTTTCCAGATCAGAATCAATACAGTCCAGCAGGCTGATGCCCAGGGTGATCGTGCGGACATCCAGATTCATCTGGCTGATCATGCGGTTTGTCTCGTTTACTTCATATATGTTGATCATGTTATTTCTCCTATAACCCGAAGTGCTTGCGCTCATTATTTCATGACCGCCGGGCGTTCGCGTTTGTCCCTATAACCCGAAGTGCTCGCGTCCATTCATAAATCTCGCTTCGCTCGCTTTATTTCATGACCGCCGGGCGTTCGCCCTATAAAAACCATGTCTGTCATCCATGACTGCCAGCAGTCAGCATGACAGCCGATGATTTTTGCACTTCTCACTTAGATGCGGTGCATCATTTCGAATATTTCTTCCCGCTGGCAGCGGATCGCGACACCGATCTCCTTACCGAGCTCATCCAGTTCCGCCGCACACTCATCAAAAGGTTTCTCTGACGTGTTCAAATCCACGATCATCATCATATTAAAATAATCCTGGACGATTGTCTGGGAAATGTCGAGAACATTAATATTGTGGCTAGCCAGATAAGTACATACCTTTGCAATAATCCCCACCGTGTCCTTGCCGACTACGGTAATTACTGTTTTTCCTGCTGTTCTGTCAATCATGCGTCTTTCTCCTCAAATAATTTTTCCGTATACTCTATTTCAAAACTCGATCAGTTCAGAAACCTCATCCCGCTTCGCCACCTCAATCGGGAAATCGGATCCCTTGTAGGGATTATCCGCCATGGTAATCTCCATCTTTACACTCTCGTAGGCCAGTTGCGGATAATTGTTCTCCTTGCTCAGATGCCCCAGCACCACCTTGCGGAACCGGTCATGCAGCACCTCACCGAGCAGCTGTCCGGAAAGCTCATTGGAGAGATGCCCTCTCTCCCCGAGAATGCGCTGCTTGAGATAATAGGGGTACACACCGACCTGCAGCATATGTACATCATGATTGGCTTCTAACAATAATACATCCAGTCCCTGCAGCCTGTCCACAATTGTGTTGTCATATTTCCCGAGGTCTGTGATGACCGCCATGGACTTCTGCTCTTTCCGCATAATATAGGCCACCGGCTCCGCCGCGTCATGGGAGGTAGCGATCGCTGTGACTGTCATATCTCCAATGCAAAACGGCACCTCCGGCTGGATTGTCTTAAAAAGCGACGCATCCACATCACCGATCGAATGGCTGCTCAGGATGGCGTCTATCGTGCCCTTTGTCCCATACATGGGAAGCCCGTGTTTGCGGGCGACCACGCCCAGGCTTTTGATATGATCCGAGTGTTCGTGGGTGATAAGGATACCATCCATCTCTTTCGTTTTCAGACCGATTTCATTCAAACCGGCCTCTATGCGTTTTCCGCTGATTCCGGCGTCGACAAGCAGATGGCAGCCCTCCGTCCCCGCATAGATACAGTTTCCGCTGCTGCCGCTGGCTATACTGCACAGTTCCATATAGTTCCTCCGTGGAGTGAAAATCATTGTTCTTTCTGATAACAGGCGATGTAAATCACCGCGCTTTTTTCCGTGCAAGAATCTCATCAATCTGCCGGAATGCATCCTCCGGCATATGATTGTTGTCTATCTCCTCCGCACAATGCGCTCGAAACTCATCCTCGGAAAGCTGGCTGGCAAAAATCCCGTCCACTTTTTCATCCGAATAACCGCGATTTTTTTTCAGTCTCGCCCGACGGTTTTCTTCCGATGTATAAATATACCACAGTTCATCACAGATTGCATCATATTTTTCTTCAATCAAAAGCGCTGCCTCCAGAATAAGGATGTCCAAAACGCCCCGCTCACGCTCCATCTCACATTGCCTGATTACATAATCTTTCACAGCAGGATGGACAACCGCGTTTAGTGCCTCCCGCTTATTTTCATCGGAAAACAGGACAGACGCCAGCTTCAGCCGGTCAAATCTTCCATCCGGGGTCCAGACATCATCAGACTGAAGCAAAAGCCGCAATCTGTCAAAGCAGTCACTCCCCGGCTCCATCAGATCATGTGCGATCTCATCCGCCAGCATAACCCGGCTGTTATAATGCTCTTTTATATATGTAAGAATTGCCGATTTTCCGGCGCCGACGCCGCCGGTGATTCCTATAAAAAGCATATCGCTCCCTCCCGCCTTTTCACTGACTTGCCTTAAGGAACGGTAAATCAACGAACAAAATTTGTCTTGCTGTCGCGCTCCGCCACGGGCAACTCGATACCTGATTCCGCACCGGCCCGGAAACATTTCATCATCCAGGCCAGATTCCGCGCCAGATTGCGCATGGTCTGCAGCCCTTCGGCGTCCGCCTCCGCTTCTCCAGGCACGCAGCCGTGCACCAGATTCCAGTAGGTAGAGCCGGCCACCGGCATCTGGGAAATTCCGAAATATTTATTCATCACATCAAACGATGCGCTTGTCCCGCCTCTTCTGGCCACCGCAACGGAAGCTCCCGGCTTGTGTACAAACGAGGAACTGCTGCTGTAAAAAACCCGGTCAAGGAAAGAAAGCACCCGTCCGCTCGGGTGAGCATAGTAGACCGGCGTTCCAAATACAAAGGCGTCCGCTTCCCCGGCCTTTGCGATAAACTCATTGGCCTTGTCATCGGTAAACACGCAGCCCTGCTCGGTACATTGGCCGCAGCCAATGCAGTCCCGGATCGGCAAACCGCCCAGCTGGAAGATTTCGTACTCTATCCCTTCCCGCTCCAGCTGCATACCGATTTCCTGTAATGCCCTGTTGGTATTTCCGTGCTCCTTTGAGCTTCCGTTTAACATCAAAACCTTCATTTCTAAACGCCATCCTTCCTTTTCGTAATTCCTGTCTAATACATAATCTGTAATAATACCATATTTCTCTAAATATCAGTTTTTAAAACTATCACACGATTTAATGTGCCTCAAACCAGTTCTCTCCCGCATTCATATCAACCTCCAGATCCACGGAGAGCTCCGCCGCATGGTGCATCTCCTCGCTGAGAATCCGTTTTACCTGCTCCGCCTCATCAGCCGCTGTCTCCACCAGAAGCTCATCATGCACCTGCAGAATCAGTTTTGACTTCAGCCCCTCTTCTTTCAGCCTCTGATATACCCGGATCATGGCAATCTTGATAATATCCGCCGCAGTTCCCTGGATTGGGGAATTCATGGCGATGCGCTCCCCGAACTGGCGCTGCATAAAGTTGCTGGAGGAGAGCTCCGGCACCGGCCGGCGGCGCCCAAACATGGTCTCGGCATATCCTTTCTCTTTTGCGTCCTTTACCGTCCGGTCCAGATATTCCTTGATGCCGGGAAACGTAGCAAAATAGTTTTTGATATACTGCTCAGCCTCCTTGCGGGATATGCTCAGATCCTGGCTCAGCCCAAACGAACTGATGCCGTATACAATGCCAAAATTCACCGCCTTGGCGTTTCTTCTCTGCAGCGGCGTCACCTCATCCACCGGCGTGTGAAACACCTGGGATGCCGTGATTCTGTGAATATCCTCCGCGTGACGGTAAGCGTCGATCAGATTCTGATCCCCGGACATATGCGCCAGTACCCGGAGTTCAATCTGGGAATAGTCCGCATCAATAAATAAAGCGCCTTCTGCAGGAATAAAAACTTTCCGGATCAGACGTCCCAGTTCCATGCGGATGGGTATATTCTGCAAGTTCGGTTCCGTGCTGCTTAAGCGCCCCGTCGCCGTGATTGTCTGGTTAAACGTCGTGTGAATCCGCCCGTCCGCCGCGATGCAGGTGCGAAGTCCTTCGGCATAGGTGGATTTTAGCTTGGTAAGCTGACGGTACTCCAGGATATCTGACACGATCGGATACTCCGGCGCCAGCTTTTCCAGCACATCCGCCGCAGTGGAATAACCGGTTTTCGTCTTTTTCCCGTTCGGCATCTGCAATTTTTCAAACAGAATCACACCGAGCTGTTTGGGCGAGTTGATATTGAACCGCTCTCCCGCCTGATCGTATATGCTTTCTTCCAGCTCCTCAATCCGCCCGACCAGCTGCTCCCCGTAAACCAGCAATGCGTCGCCGTCAACCAGGACGCCTTCCTGCTCCATGGAGTCCAGGACATAGACCAACGGCATTTCAATCTCGCGGTATAAGCGTCCCATCCCGTTCTCATCCAGCGCGGAAAGCAGAGGATCGGCTGCATAGAAAGCCGTGTATGCCATATAAGAAGCCATTCTGGCCACCGCTTCCGGTTTTTCCTTCACCGCTTTTTCCGGCTTCAGTTTTCCGATGAGATCCGCCTGCGCCGGAACCATCCGCCCCAGGTAATCTTTCGCTATATCATCGTAGGAGTAGTCATTCTTCAGCGGGTTTAAGAGGTAGGCTGCGAGGGATACATCCATAACATCTGCATTCCCAGGCTCATCCAAAGAGATATGCTTCAGCAGCGCTTTCAGGTCCGGTGTGATGATTGCCTCACAGGCATCGCAGACCTGCTGCAGTTTTTCATTCAGCCAGGCCAAAGGGATTTCTTCTGTACAGGGGATATATGTGACAGTGCAGGCTGCCGGCAGGATGCGCTGCTCTGTCTGCGGATTCTTTTCCGGCACATATTCTTTCGCTGGCTTATCTGCAGCGTCTTTCTCCTCCGCATCAATGCAGGCCAATGCAATACCATATAAATGGTACTCCACAGGCGATATAATTCTTAAATTACCGCCATTTCGCCCAGTCCTCCTGTCTAAAAGCAACGCTGTGTTCTCAAGAATCACTACCGCCGCTTTCTTTGCGGAAAACTCCGCGAAAAACTTCTCTGCCTCCGCCCGATCCGCCACAACACGGAAAGAATTCTCCACCGGGTCTTCTTCCTTCTTCCGGCGGTCAAAACGAAGCAGCATCTGTTTAAACTCCAGGCGCTTAAACCAGAGATACGCTTCCTCCGTGTAAAAATCTCCGAGGGCCGCAGACTCCATATCGTAATCAATCGCTGCGTTAGTCTCGATGGTAGCCAGCGTTTTGCTCATCTGTGCCAGATCAAAATGCTCCGACAGCGCATTCTGCGCCCGCTTCGGCTTGATCTCATCCACATGAGCAAACGCGTTTTCTATACTTTTGTACGCCGCAATGATATTGGTCGCACCTTTTTCCCCGATGCCCGGCACGCCCGGGATGTTATCCGAGCTGTCTCCCATCAGCGCTTTCACATCGATAAACTGCGTAGGTGTGACCAGATAACGCTCCTCCACGTCCTTCGCATAATAATCCTCGATCTCAGTCCCGCCTTTTTTGGTCTTCGGGATCCGGATCTTGACCTTATCCGTGGCCAGCTGCAGCAGATCACGGTCGCCGGAAATGATACTGACCTCCAGTCCTTCTCGCTCAGCCCGCCCCGCGATCGTGCCCAGGATGTCGTCCGCCTCATAACCCGCCTGCTCCACCGTCACAATTCCCATCGCGTGGAGCACTTCCTTGATCACGGGAACCTGTTGCCGCAGCTCCTCCGCCATGGGCTTGCGGGTGCCCTTGTAAGCGTCGTACATTTTATGACGGAACGTCGGCTCACTCCGGTCAAATGCCACCGTCAGATAGTCCGGCTTTTCCTCGTCCAGAATTTTAAACATGATATTCAGAAAGCCGAAAATGGCGTTCGTATGAAGCCCTTCGGAATTTGTCAGATCCGGAACGCCGAAAAAAGCGCGGTTTAAAATGCTGTGACCGTCTATGAGAACTATTTTTTTCATGTGAGTCTCCATTCCATGTTTGTTGCTGCAGCTTGTATCAAAATCCCTTACTGATGATACCTGCGGATTGCTTTATTCATGTCCGTTTAACCCTGGTATCATCAGATTTCTCTCGTATACTCTTTCAGCCACTCCCGCTCTTCATCGGTGAGGAACGGTGATATTTTTTCATAAACGACCCTGTGATAATCGTTCAGCTGTTTTTTCTCACGCACCGACATCAACTCCGGGTCAACGCCGTCCAGGTCAATCGGACAGTAGGTCATATTTTCAAAGCGCATGAACTGACCGTACTCATTTTTTTCATCCTTCACGCAGATCAGCTCATTCTCAATGCGGATGCCGTACTCGCCCTCCAGGTATACGCCCGGCTCGTCCGTGGTGATCATGCCCGCCTCAAAACGGCCGCTGTCATTGCGCTCCGGCACAATCTTGTAGCGGAAGCCGTTCGGTCCCTCATGCACGTTCAGGATATGACCCACGCCGTGGCCCGTGCCGCAGCGGTAATCGATGCCCATCTCCCAGAGCGGTCCTCTGCAGACCACATCCATGGAAAGGCCGCCGCAGCCGTAGAGGAATTTGACATTGGCCAGCGCCAGATTACACCGCAGAACTGTGGTATAGTGAAGCTTCATCTTCGGCGTGATCGGTCCGAGAATGAAGGTCCGGGTGATATCCGTCGTCCCCTCCAGGTAATGTCCGCCGGAATCCACCAGCAACATACCCTCCGGATGAATCTCGGATTTCTGATCCTCTGTGGCAGCATAGTGCATCATGGCCGCATTGGATCCGTAAGCGCAGATATCCTCAAAGCTCAGATCCAGGAAATGCTCCTGGGAAGCGCGGAGATTGTCCAGATAACATCCCACACTGTATTCGTCCATAGGGATTTTTCCCACGTTCGTCTTCAGCCAGTACATAAACTTTGTCATGGCGACGCCGTCTTTTAAGTGAGCTTGGCGCGTGTTGGCAAGCTCCGTCTCATTCTTGATCGCTTTCATTAATTCGGAAGGGTCTTCTTTGTCTATTATCTTTACGCTGTCCGTTAAAGCCGATACCATGCGGTAATTTACGACTTTTCTGTTCATCAGGACAGAAGTGTTCTCCGGCAGTTTCTTTACCGCCTCGTAAACATTCCAATAAGTTTCTGTCTCCACACCGCAGTCCTCCAGATACGCGCGCACCGCATCGTCTGTCTCATCCGGCTGAATAAATAATGTCGCCTTATCCGGTCCGATCAGCAGGTAGGACAAAAACACAGGCACATTCTCAATATCATCCGCACGCAGATTCAGAATCCACGCGATATCATACAGGGAAGCGATGATATGATACTCCGCTTTCTCCTCCGCCATCTTCTCACGGATACGTTTCAATTTTGAGACTGTGCTCTCGCCGCTGTATTCCTCCGTCAGAATCCAGGCCGGCGTGCAGGCCATGGCCGGACGGTTCTCCCAGATTAAGTCCACCAGGTCCTCCGTCACATACAGGCTGCCCTGCTTTTTTTCTGCAACCTCCTGAAACTTCTCCGCCAGTTTCGCATTGACAACGCGGCCGTCAAATCCCAGAACGCATCCCTCAGGAAGCTCCTCCTCCAGGAATTTCGGAATCTCCGGCACATCCTCCTGGCCCATCCTGTACAGGTCGAATCCGGATCCCTCCAGCTGCGCCGCGGCCTGGATAAAATACCGTCCGTCCGTCCACAGCCCCGCCTTGTCCGCCGTCACCACAGCGGTACCCGCGGAGCCGGTGAAACCGGTCAGAAATTCCCGCGCCCGGAAATATGCACCCACATACTCCGACTCATGAAAGTCAGCGGTAGGCACGACGTAGGCATCGATACCGCGTTTTTTCATTTCTTCTCTCAACTTAAGCAATCTTGTGTTATCCATGATGTATTCCTCCTCACCCTCAGAACCTCTGCTTAAATTCCCGCTCCGCCTCGCGCCTCTGATCTTTCTTCGCGATGTCCTGCCTCTTATCATAAAGCTTTTTTCCTCGCGCCAGACCGATCTCTACCTTGATCAGGCTTCCCTTGATATAAACCTTCAGCGGGACCAGCGTATAACCTTTTTCCTTAATCTTTCCGGTAATTTTATTGATTTCCTGGCGATGCAGCAACAGTTTTTTCGGCCGCAGCGGATCACGGTTGAAAATGTTGCCTTTCTCGTAGGGGCTGATGTGCATCCCGTAGGCAATGACCTCCCCATTCTCAATCCGGATAAAAGACTCCTTGATGCTGCACTTTCCCATCCGGATAGACTTCACCTCCGTGCCGTGGAGGGCGACTCCCGCCTCATAGGTATCCTCAATAAAATAATCGTGGTACGCCTTTTTATTGTTCGCAATCAATTTTATATTATCTTTTCCCATTGCGCAACCTTTCCTCAACTATCTGTTATAAAAGTCGATTGCTCCGCTCTGCGAGCTCTTGCAATCGCCGCCGTATTCGCAATCCGGGCTAATCGCCCTACTTGCTCATACCGGCTTGGTCGTCGAATATCCAGCCATCTGGTCATGCAAGCACAAGGTGAATTGCCGCAAAGCGGCAAGAGAAGGTGGCCTGGGCCATGTCCATCTGTCTGTCTATTCACGACACTTTCATAGTAAAATCTATGGTTCTCATCAGCCGGTCTGTCCCGGCTACCTGCACTCTCACTGTCTGGCCCAGCTTATAACTTCTGCCCGTGTGCTCGCCCACCATTTCATAAGTGTCCTCCAGATAATTATAGTAGTCATCCTTCAGACTTATAACATGCACCAGTCCCTCGATGGTGTTCGGAAGTTCCACGTAGATTCCGTATTTGGTAATCCCTGAAATCACACCCTCATAGATCCGGCCAATCCGCGCCTCCATGTAGTCCACTTTTTTCATCTTGATGGTCTCGCGTTCCGCCTCGTCCGCACGGCGTTCCAGCTCGCTGGTCTTTTTCGCCACCTCCGGCAGAATCTGATCATAATGCTGACGGAGTTTCTCATTCATCCGGCCCCGAAGATTCTCCTTGATAATGCGGTGAATCTGCAGATCCGGATACCGGCGGATCGGAGAAGTAAAGTGGCAGTAATACTTTGCCGCCAGCCCAAAGTGTCCTATACACTCCACAGAATACCGTGCCTGCTTCATGGAACGCAGGGTCAGGCGGGAAATCAGTGGTTCCGCCGGAGTGTCCTCGATTTTGCCCAGAAGTTTCTGCAGCTCCTTTGGATGAATCTCTCCCGATCCAACATGAATGTGATATCCAAAGTTATTGATAAACATGCTCAGTTTTTTTATCTTTTCTTCATCCGGCGTCTCGTGCGTCCGGTACAGGAAAGGGATTTCCTGCCAGAAATAGTCCTGCGCTACAGTCTCGTTGGCCGCCAGCATAAAATCCTCAATGATTTTTGTCGCCGGATTCCGGTCATAAGGCTGAATCTGCGTCGGATATCCCTGTTCATCCAGAATCACCTTCGTCTCCGGAAAATCAAAGTCAATGGATCCCCGTTTTCTGCGCTTCGCCCGGAGCAGATCCGCAACCTCTTTCATGGCGAAAAACATGGGAACAAAGTCCTCATATTTTTTCGTCGTTTTCTCGTCCTGCAGCGTAATGATCTTATTCACATCCGTATAGGACATGCGGCGATCCACCCGGATGACCGATTCCGCAATTTCGTGTCCGACAATCGCACCGTTTTTGTCAACCGACATGATGCAGCTGAGCGCCAGCCTGTCCTCCCCCTGATTCAGGGAACAGATGCCGTTGGAAAGCGTATGCGGCAGCATGGGAATCACCCGGTCCACCAGATACACACTGGTTCCCCGCTTTAATGCCTCCACATCCAGCGCGCTGTGCTCCTGCACATAATTGGTCACATCCGCGATGTGCACGCCCAACTCATAGCCATCCTCTGTCCGCCGCAGCGTCACAGCGTCATCCAGATCCTTCGCATCCTCCCCATCGATGGTGACGGTCTGCCAGTCCCGAAGATCCAGCCGCCCCGCCCGATCCGCCTCCGAAACCGGATTCGAAACGCGCTCCGCCTGGTTTAATACCTTTTCTGGAAACTCCATCGGCAGGTCATATGCCCGAACCAACGATAAAATATCGGTGCCCGGATCATTGATATGCCCGAGAATCTCAATAACCTTTCCTTCCGGCTTTTTACCGCCCTCCCCGTAGGAGGTCAGCTCCACAACCACCTTGTGCCCGTCCACCGCCTTTTTCGAGCGCTCCGCAGGTACAAACACATCCATCCGGATCCGGGGATTATCCGGCCGGACAAAGCCGTAAGTCTCCGTGCTCTTTTCATAGGTCCCAACCAAAGTCTTCAGACCATGTTCCAGGATTTTAACAATCTTCCCCTCTTTCCTTTTTCCGGAAGACGGGATAAAAACAATCTGCACCATATCCTCATGAATGGCGGCGCCCACATTGGATTCGGCAATAAAGATATCCTCCTCCCCGCCCTCCACGGTGACAAAACCGTAACCGCGGGCATGTGCTGTAAACACTCCGGTGATAAAGTGTTTTTTCCCTTTGTGATACTTTCCCCTGCCGGAAACCTCGATTTTGCCCTCCGCGAGAAGCGCGTCCAGTACCTCCTGGAGCTCAGCACGCTGCTCCCGCGGGATGTTCAGGACAATCGCAATTTTCTTTACTTTCATGGGAGTGTAGCACTCGTCACAGATAAAATCATAGATTACTTTTTTTCTTTTTTCAAAATTCTCCATGCGCACCCTTGTATAATAGAAAAGGCTGTCGCTTGCTCACGACAGCCTCTTGTGTACTCTTACTGGAAACTTCCGATATTCATTGCCGCAGCACCCGCGAGGAAAATGACTAACAATACCCGCGTCACCTTCACAAGTACGCCCTCCATCGAGCGCCCTTTATTCCTGCCCCAGTAACTGTCAATGTTAGAACCGGACAAAGACCCGAGCCCGTTGCCCTTGCCCTCCTGCATCAGGACAATCACTGTCATCACAACGCTCAGTATCATAAAAACAATCTTTACGATCACTCTCACTGTATCCACGAATCACACCTCCTGTATCTCAAAACCGGCTTGCATCACACACAAACGGCCTGCACAAATCTGCAAATCACATAGGATGCCTGTCGGGCACCCACAACTAAATGGAATTTTAACACAGCCGGGCATGATATGCAAGAGATTTTTTTCTATGCGTACACTTTTGTCTCATACGCCTGCAGCCTGACTTCACCCGACACGCGATCGCCGGTATCCATATCTGTCTTTTCCTCCTGCAGGATAATCGTCTGCGGCTGATCCGTATAATTCAGCACAAAGAAATACTGCTTTCCCTCTTTCTCGCGCAGCGCAATCTCACACGCAGCCGGAACCGTGATCTGATCCGCAAACGGTTCCATTGCCCCGGTATAATCCAGGAACGCCCGGGTATTCTCCCTGGTAAACGTGCCTCCGAAGTGAAGTATCCGGCCTGCTCCCACCGCCGTCTCAATCAGAGCCGGACGGCCGGCAAAGTAACCGGATGTATAGTTTGCCAGGATCTTCGCATCCGCTCCGTCCTCCGCCAGGATATCATGGAACAGGCCGGTCTCAACCTGCTGCCCGCCCCAGTCCATGGAAACCGGGTCGTCTTCCGGCGAGTGGAACGTAAACTCCTGCACGTCAGACTGGCTGACCTGCTTCAACAGTCCCGGCATGGGAGCCATCACGCAATGTCCGTCGATATCTTTCTGCCCGGTACGCGCACCGATCACCAGGGTGCCTCCCGCCTCCACATAGGCTTTCAGCACATCCACCCGTTTCTGTGTCAGAATCAGGGCATGCGGATAAATCAGCACCGGATATTTCTGCAATTCCGCTGGCTCCGTATTATCTTTCAGATAAAACACATCATAGGGCGTATGGCTTTCCTGCGCTGCCACGAATATTTCTTTCACACTGCTGTCCTCGAAAGCACCGTGCCAGACATCCAGCCGCGCATCCCAGACATTGTCATAATCGCGAACCAGGGCAAAGGCCGCCTTGTAATCCGCGCCCGTCACCGGAGCGATCGCCTTTGTGCGGTCCCAGACCTGATGCACCTCCGCCAGCTTCCGATTGTCCCGGTTGTCATAATCCAGAATTCCATGCCAGTAAATCTCCGTGCCGACTGTGGCAGTCCTCCAGCGGAAAAAACTGACGTAATCCGCCCCGTGAGCGATACTCTGCATCGCCCAGAGCATCAGCTGCCCCGGCTTCGGCGCCGGCGCCTCCATCCGGGTATTCCACCCGTTCGCCCCGGACTGCTGCTCCATAATGCCGAAGTGCGGGCAGACCGAACGAACCTCCGTCAGATTCATACTCCACTTTCTGTCTTTCAGCATCCGGTTGTGCTTTGGATCCGCATCCAGGCAGTAGGCAAAGTTCGGATAAGAATCATAGGTGTAAACGTCCAGGCACTCATCCTCCATGCGGTGGTTATCCAGATTTGCAAACAGGCCGTTGGTCGTGATAAAATCACCGGGCTTTATATACCTGCGGACAATATCACTCTGCATTTTGCAGAACCGTATCGCGCTCTCAGAGACAAAACGGCTGTAATCCAGCGCCTGATGCGGGTTTGTCTCGTCGGAAAGCGTCGTGCGCGGCACATAAATCTCCTCCCAGGCACTGTAGGTCTGGTTCCAGACGATCGTCCCCCACGCCTCATTCAGCGCATCCAGCGTCTTATATTTGTCTTTTAAAAACTCACGAAACGCCAGCGTATCGCTCTCCGAGTAGAACTCATCCATCTCACAGTTGATCTCATTGTCAATCTGCCAACCCACGATACAGGGGCGCTTTGCGTAATGCTCCGCTACCTTTTCCACAATCCGGGCGGACAGTTCCTGATACTTCGGAGAATTGTAATTGTAATGCCTGCGCATACCGTGGCGGTACGGCACGCCGTCTTTTCTGCAGTTTAACACTTCCGGATACTTTTCCGTCAGCCAGACCGGCGGCGTCGCCGTGGGCGTGCCCCAGATCACCTGCATCTGCTCCTCCTGGGCCACATCCAGAAACGCGTCAAAAAAATCAAAGGTAAACTCACCCTCTCTGGGTTCAATCTTACTCCAGGCAAACTCCGCAATCCGGATAGTAAAAATGCCGTTCGCTTTCATGCGCTGCAGATCCTCGCGCCACAGCGATTGGTTCCAGTGCTCCGGATAATAACAGGTGCCCAGGGAAAGAGTATTCCACTTAAAATTCTGTTCTTTTCTCATAAATCTCTCCCTGTTAATCAAAGTCGAATGAGTCAAAGCGCTTATTCATCGCGCGGTAACGGAAGCGCACCATCTCATTTTTTGCAAGCACATCCTCCTCCGTCCCGGTGTACTGGCAGCGGATGCAGTAATACTCTCCCTTATCCTTATCGTAAAACATATCAATGTCCAGATCCCGCATAAAGCAGGAAGGGCATC
>JAJQCB010000107.1 GCA_021203005.1 Clostridiales bacterium
GCCTTTGCAGCGCCGGTGCTGTTCGGAACGATATTCACAGCTGCTGCACGGGATCTTCTCAGATCACCCTTTCTCTGCGGGCCGTCCAGAGTCATCTGGTCGCCGGTGTAAGCGTGGATCGTGCACATGATACCGGTCTTGATCGGAGCCAGGTTGTTCAGAGCCTGAGCCATCGGAGCAAGGCAGTTGGTGGTGCAGGAAGCCGCGGAGATGATCTTGTCCTCAGCGGTCAGAGTATCCTGGTTTACATTGTATACGATAGTAGGAAGATCATTGCCTGCCGGAGCGGAGATGACAACCTTCTTAGCGCCTGCATTGATGTGCGCCTGTGCTTTTGCCTTGGAAGTGTAGAATCCGGAGCACTCCAGAACTACGTCAACATCCAGCGCCGCCCAGGGGCAGTTGTTTGCATCCGGCTCAGCGTAGATCTTGATCTCCTGACCGTCAACTGTGATGGAATCCTCACCTGCAACTACGGTGTCAGCTTTTGCGTACTTGCCCTGTGAAGAATCATATTTTAATAAGTGAGCCAGCATCTTGGGGCTGGTCAGATCGTTGATCGCTACGATCTCATATCCCTCTGCGCCAAACATCTGTCTGAAAGCCAGACGACCGATACGGCCAAATCCATTGATTGCAACTTTTACTGCCATTTCTCATTCCTCCTAGAATAATTAATAGTAATTAATAGCGGACCTGTAAAATCGGACAGGTTCCTTTTCCAATCCTTTCCTATTCTAACGAATTCATTCAAAGATTTCAATACCTTAACAGCGTTATTTTTTATTTTTGTTAATTTTTTGACTAACTCACCCGATTTTTTCGTTTTTTTGGAAGAAATAACCTACGCCGGAGCTATAATTCCCGTTATTGTTGTCTGAAATCATTCTTTTTCATGTTGCAAAGGCACCCTGTCCTATGCTACTATTCTGTTACTGTTTTATATCATAAAATCCCCGGTTTCCCGGGGTAAAACTTTGACAGGTAAAAATGGAGGAACACAGGATGCTCTGGGATACACACATGCACACATCGTTCTCCGGCGACAGTGATGCCGCACCGGAGGATATGATAAAAAAAGCGATATCACTAGGTCTGGACGGAATCTGCATCACGGATCACATGGACCTGGACTATCCGGACGACCCGGAGCTGTTTCTGTTGGATCCGGAAGCCTATTTCCCCTCGCTTATGCGTCTGCAAAAGGAATACCGCGGCGCACTGCCTGTCCGCATCGGGATTGAGCTTGGTCTCCAGCCTCACCTGGCTGATACACACCGGAACCTGGTACATACACATGAGTTCGACTTTGTCATCGGTTCCTCCCATGTAGTGCACGGCATGGATCCCTACTACCCCGCTTACTATGAGGGACGCACGGAAGAAGAAGCCTATCACGAATACTTTGCATCTATTATAGAAAACATCCGCGCCTTTGATGACTTCGATGTGTACGGCCACATTGATTACGTGGTCCGCTACGGTCCCGGCCGTAATGCAAATTACAGCTATATAAATTATCGGGATGTGATTGACGAGATTCTGAAACTTCTGATTGAAAAAGGAAAAGGCATTGAGATCAACACGGGCGGATTCCGCTGCGGGCTGGGACATCCCAACCCAACCGAAGATATTCTGAAACGATATCGGGAGCTTGGAGGCGAAATCGTCACGCCCGGTTCCGACGCGCACAAGCCGGCGGATATCGCATACGATTTTCAGAAGATTCCTGCCATTCTGCAAAACTGCGGGTTTTCTTATTATACTGTATTTAAAGAAAGAAAACCTGAATTTGTTAAATTATGAAATTATCAACTATCATGTCAAAAAAATCGCAAGGATGTATTTACCTATGAGACGGAAAGCATCTCACGACACAACTATTTCTGTTTCTTCTCTTCTCCTGGGTCATTGAGTTTCTTTAGAGCACGATTTTCCAGGCTTTTTCTTATTTCTCGGGTCGTTGCGTTTCTTCAGAGCACGACTTTCCCGGCTTTTTCTTACTTCTCGGGTCGTTGCGTTTCTTTAGAGCACGACTTTCCAGGCTTTTTCTAAAATTTCGGGTCAATGAGATTCTTCAGAGCACGACTTTCCTGCATTTTTCCACAAACCGCGCCGCAAACTCCGGATTGGAATAGTAGTACAGATGAGGAAATCCCGCCGCGAAATTTTTCCCCGCCAGCATGCATTCCCAGTTCCGCTTCCGGCCGGGCTTCTGCGCATGAAAGGAATTCCCATTATCCGTGCTGTCAAAATAGTGAAACTCATGGGCACGGATGCTGCATCCTGCCTCGCCGAATATCTGCGGCTTATTCGCCGTCAGAGTAATGTACCCAAACCGGACAAGCCTGTCCGTTTTCCGCACCTGTCCATGGAGCACCCCTGCCATCGGCCAGGAATGTTCCTGCATATCCTCCATCGCGTCATGAAGATACATAAACCCGCCGCACTCCGCCAGGTATGGCACGCCGCGCTCAATGGCTGTTCGTATGGAGGCAAGCATTGCAGTGTTGGCGCTCAGCTGCTCCGCGTAGAGTTCCGGATAGCCACCGCCGAGGAGAATCCCCTGTGCCTGCTCCGGCAGCGCACAATCATACAAGGGGGAAAACGGAATCAGTTCCGCCCCCAGCTCCCGGAGCAGATCCAGATTATCCTCATAATAAAAACAAAACGCCTCGTCGCGGGCGACCGCAATTCTGGCACGGTGCCCCCTGTCATAAGATTGCACACTACCACACTTTCCCGCCCCGGTTTCAACCACATTCGCTTCCGGCAGTACAAAACAATTCCGTTTCGAAGTAATCCCCTTCACCTCCAGCGGCACAGAACAATCCAGATCCGGCGCACTCTCAGCAAGTTTCAAAATACCATCGATATCCAGTGTTTCCTCCAGGATACCCGCCAGCCGGTTCAGTTTTTGCCGGAGTCCTTCCAGCTCATCCGGCGTCACCAGCCCCAGATGGCGGCTCTCAATGACGCAGTCCTCCACCCGCGGCACGCAGCCGAGCACCTGCACCGGAAGAGCGCGTTCAATCTCCCGCTTCAGCTCCGGATACATTGACGGAGAAGTCTGGTTTAAAATCACGCCTCGGATATGGCTGGAAGGATGAAACTCAAGGAATCCCTTAATCAGTGGAACCACTGAAAGGCTCATTCCTTTCGCATTCACGACAAGAATCACCGGCGTGTCCGTCACATCCGCCAGTTCCCAGGAGGATGCCTCCGTTGTGATACCGGCCACACCGTCATAAAAGCCCATAACGCCTTCCATCACTGAAACTTCCGCTTTTGCCGCCTGTCTGGCAAAGAGGTAGCGAACTGTCTGGGCCGGCGCAAAAAAGGTGTCCAGGTTTCTCGACGGTGTTCCGATGACTTTTGTGTGAAACATGGGGTCAATGTAATCCGGTCCGCATTTAAAAGATGCGGTCTTGATCCCGCGATTGACCAGCGCCTGCAGCAACCCGCAGGTGACCAATGTTTTCCCGCTGCCGCTCTGCGGCGCGGCGAGCATAATTCTCGGCAAATTCATCTCTCTATCTCCTCCTCAGGCTCCTGCAGTCCATCCACAAATATCACGATGTTTTCAGTTACTTTCATTCTCAAAAATATCCGGACAAATTCTGTTTCTTTCATCCTCACAAATATCCGGGCAAATTCTGTTTCTTTCACCCTCACAAATATCCGGGCAAATTCTGTTTCTTTCACCCTCACAAATATCCGAATTCTTTTATATTATTTTAAAAACAGCGCCTCGTACACAACCGGATTTCTTTATATCAAAAAATTCTTCTGCATTTAACGCAAAATCAGTTTTTCCCTCAATCAAACCTCTCCCGTGAAACCAGCGTGATCACATACACCGGATTCTGCCCGGTCATCAGATGATACTTTCCTGTCCGTGCGGCTTTCGCCACAGTGACACTGGCGGCATCCTCCAGGTCGAGCCCCAGCTCCTCCGCCGCCGTCAGAATCTCCGTCAAAGTCTCCAATGTAACACAGTTTAAGACAATCCGGACGTCTGGATTTTTCCTCAACACCGTCGTCAGAATGGCCCGGAGGCTGCCGCCGCTGCCGCCGATAAACACATGGGTCGGCGCCGGGAGCTTTTCAAACACATCGGGCGCCCGGCCCGGCACAATCTCCAGATTGGCGACGGCAAATTTTTTCCGGTTTTCAGCGATCAGCTTCCACGCGTCTTCTTTCCACTCAATCGCGTAAACCCTGCCTCTGTCTGCCATGCGCGCACACTCCACAGAAACAGACCCCGTCCCGGCGCCCACATCGTAGACAATGGCATCCCGCGTCAGCCGGAGCTTTGAGAGAGAGATACTGCGCACTTCCTCCTTCGTCATAGGCACCTTCGCCCGCAGGAATGCCTCGTCGGGAATTCCGTGTGTGACGACCGTTTCCCCGGCTTTCGGGTTGCAGATCAGCGCGACATACATACCTTCCCGGTCAAAATCCGCAAAGTTCTCCGCGCTTCCCTCATATATTTTCTCCGTGGGATAGCTCAGATCACAGCCAAGATACATTTTTGCCATTCCCAATCCATACAGCACAAGCTTCTGCGCAATCGAGCGGATACTCGCTGCGTCCGAAGCCAGCGTAAACACTTTTTCATTGCAGCGGACAGCTCCGATCAGATTCTGCTCTCTCCCATGGCTGCTGACGAGCGTCATATCCTCCCAGGAAGTCTGCAGCCTTGCGGCAAAGTACGCCGCGCTGGAAATTCCGGGAAGCAGGCGGATATCCAGGTTATCTCTGTCTCCTGTCAATTTTTTCTCTGTTAACCCCTCAGCGCACTCTTCTTTCAATAACTCCAGCAGCTTCTTCGCGCCGCTGTAAAATCCCACATCCCCGGAAAAGGCGACGACAATATCGCGATACTCCGGGTGCGCGCCCACGTAAGCGGCAATCTCATCGCTCAGATACAGTGGAACCATCGGCTTGCCGAATTCCCGCAAAGCCTCCAGCATCCGCTTCGCGCCGATGATGCAGTCCGCCCGGCTGCATGCCTGGACCGCCTCGGTCGTCATACTTCCCCGACTTCCCATGCCGATGCCGAGCAGAGTGATACGGCGGGGCGGGTTCTCACCAGAAACTCCGCATGGGATCACCCCACTCACTCGCCCGGGATGAATCACACATGCAGAGTCCGATACCGTAGTTCTTTCTCCTTCTTCCTGTGTTATCCTATCATCCTGCACTGACAAATCACAATTGCCGCATACTGCCAGATCTTCCAGGCACCCACAAACACGTTGATTCTCTGCCCTGTTGTCCGAAATCGATTGCTTCATAGTATATGCATCCCTTTTTTCCGCAACAATCTTCCGGATTTCCGCCGCGGAATAGCCCGTCTCGTGAGTCGGGCGTCGGATTACCACACAGGCCGCGCCGCATTCCTTTGCCGCCTCCACTTTTTCCGCGAATCCGCCGGCCGCGCCCGATTCCTTGGTAACCAGATATTTTGCGCCGGTCATCCGCAGCGTCGCTACATTCATCTCTACGGAAAACGGCCCCTGCATGCAGATGATCTGCTTACCGGAAAAGCCATATTTTTCCATCATACTGAAAATATCATTATGAATCGACCTTGCAAGCAATACGCGGGCATAAATCCGGTCCCTGTCAGAAATCGCTTCCGCGAAACATGGAAGTTCTTTGACGCCGGTGGTCAGAAGAATATTCCCCTCCTGCCGTTCCAGCCATTGAGCCGCATCCGTAACGTTTCCAAAAAAAAACAGTTTTTCAGGATTATTCTCCGCAATTTCCTGTTCCCTCAAAGTGTTGATCCCTTTCACACAGGACTCTTCCCGCAGCAAACGGTAATACTCCGCGCCGCATGCCTCACACGCCGCCCGGATGTTTGCAGTCACCACATCTGCGTACGGATGTGTGGCGTCAATCACTGCCGGCGGTTCGGTTTCCCGGATCAGCGCTTCCATACCGGATTGATCCATCCGTCCGGTGTGCACCTGAATCCACTCGTCAGGCTGCAAAAGCCCTTCCCCGTACTCCGTCGCCACACAGACCAACGCCGGAATTTTGTGAACGCTCATGTATTCCGCCAGCTCCCGTCCTTCCTTTGTCCCGGCAAAGATAAGAAAACCTCTCTCGTTTTTGTTTCTGTTTATCATCAAAAAGAAACCTCCCACTCTTTTTCCAGCAACGCCACCGTCACACCATTTCCCACTGTTTTTCTGCACAGAAAATGCGCCTTTTTCTGCTCTTCCCCTGTCAGCGCCGCCATGGCTGCGCGCTCACAGACATTATCCACCCCTACCACACTGTTTACAAACGAAGAAGCCGTATAAGTACCCCGGACCGCCTGCAGCTCCTGCGCGGAAAACGTCCGGAAAGGCACGTCAAATTCTTCTGCCAGACCGATTAATCCTGACTCTCCGGCTTTGATATCAACAGACGCAACCGCACAGATGCTCCGCGGCGCAACCTGATGTTCCCGAAGAATTTGATATACAAAGCCGCGAATTTCATCCGGAGATTTTCCCTTCTTGCAGCCAATGCCGAGGACTACCGCCCGGGGAACCAGATGGAGTATGACGCGATCCCGGTTGAATCGCAGAAATGTGTCAGTTTGAAGCGATTCCGATACGGATACGGCTACCAGACAGTCCGTGGCTATCGGCAGCGATGATTGCATTGGAGAAACCATTCTCAATTCTGATTTTCCTGTCACAGATTCCACTCTCACAAGCTCCGGCGGGATCTCCCCCGCAGCACAATTTTCCTCAACAGATTCCACTCTCACAAGCTCCGGCGGAATCTCCCCGGTTACGCGTCCCTCACAATAAAAAGGCACGGACATACCTCCCACAATCCGTGCAGCCGCTGTCTTTGCCGCTTTCAGATCTGTGATAAACAAATGATTTTCCTTCGCCCAGACATCAATCGCCAGCTTCCCACCGACATCGGATGCCGTGGTGATCACAGGATCTGCCCCCAGCGCTTCCGCCAGAAAAAGAGTCAGCTCATTCCCGCCGCCCAGATGCCCGGACAATAACGAGATCACGTGCTTCCCCTGTTCATCCGCCACCAGCACAGCCGGGTCCTCCGCCTTGGAGACCAGAAACGGGGCAATCGTGCGCACCGCAATCCCGGCTGCTCCCACAAAAATAAGTGCCGAAGACTGCGCAAATACATCCGCGCACCAGTCGCGGAGGGAATACTCCACGACAGAAACTTTCTCTCCGGGCACGGCGAACACATCCGATTTCCAGGACATGCTCCCTTTCCCGTATAAAGTAACGCATATTCCCGGCTCTTCATCTGCGGCCGGACTCTGTTTATCCGCTAAGGCTGCGCGAATTTTTTTTGCAAGTACAAATCCCCGTTCCGTAAAAAACAGCACTGCCACTTGTTTTTTCATCCCAGATTCTCACCCCTCAACACGTATAAAAACAACTTACCCTTTTCCAAACAATTTTCTCTATCCCCTCAGCTTTTCCAGGAGCTCCTCCGCATCACGCGTCCGCCCCAGTTCACCGTACACATTTGAAAAGACAATCGCGCCGATTTTCATTCTCCCCTGGGCGCGGCGATTCAGATTTTCATCAATCTTCCGGATGAGGATATCCAGCGTCTCCCGCCAGACATCTTTTTCAGGAAAATTCCGCCGCCCCTTATCCGTTGTGTTCCATGATATCGACTGTATATTGTGATCCGCCTGCCGAAGAATCCGCAGTCCCTCGTCCGTGGTAACCGCGCTCAGAATCCGCCGCGCACAGTCGGCGTCAACTCCGGCCTGCAGTGCACAGGCCGCCAGAATTTCCATCCGCGCATCCGCCTCCCGGGAATGCGTGTTCATGATGCCGCCCGCGACTTTCACAAACTTCCCGATATGCGCGACAAAAAGGAGACCGGAGAGCCCCATATTGACCGCCAGGTCGATCGTCTGTCCCACATAATTGCTGCACTTGACAGCTTCCTCGGAACCAAACGGGAAATTGCCCTCCAGATAATCAGCGCCATAATTTCCCGGCGTTACCAGAAGATATTTCTGTTTTTCAGATTTCTGCCGCATCTCCAGCTCGATGGTCGCCACCAGCGCCTGCTCACTCATGGGCTCCACAATCCCGCTGGTACCCAGAATCGAGATGCCGCCCTCTATCCCCAGTCTCGGATTAAACGTCTTTTTCGCCAGCTCCCGGCCGCCCGGAGCCGAAACCGTCACCTCCAGACCGCCCGCATATCCGTATTCCGCACAGACAGCAGAGACTTCCCTGAGAATCATTTTCCGCGGTACTTTGTTGATCGCCGGTGCGCCGACCGGCTGCTCCAGACCGGGGAGCGTCACGGTACCGATGCCCTCGCCGCCGCGGATGCTCACCGCGGCACCCATCTGCAATTCCGGATCACACCCGGTCTCCCAGCCGAACCGCTCCATCTGCCGCAGGCTTTCCTCCCTGCCGCACATGCGGACAGAAGCATAGACCAGCAAACCATCTGTAACATCCGGATCGTCCCCGGCGTCCTTCTGAATCGCACAGCGCGCAGACGTCTCTGTCCGGCTCATGTCCAGAGGTTCCAAAAACAAAGTGATGCCCCCGGGAGTTGTCAGGCGCACCACATCCACCGCTTTCCGGGAAAACAACAGCCGCGCCGCCGCCTGCGCTGCAGCCGCCGCACAGCTCCCTGTTGTATACCCATAGCGGAGTTTTTTATTTCCTTTAATAATGTACTTGTCATCCAGTCCGTTTTTTAATTCATTCCTCAGTTTATTATCCCTCACATAACAACTGCTGCAATGCAAAATCCTGCATAAACTTTTCCCGGCTCAAAGCAGATATAATCCTGCAGCAATTTATCTGTCCTTAAAACAGATATATTCTTTTCCGTAATTTCCCCACCAGGTGGTACGCACCCTCTCACAGCGCTCCGACGCGATAAAGTAAATCGTGGAAAAAAGCATCTCCGACGCATTCAGCCGCACAATGATCTTCAGCAGTTTCTCATCCAGCGGAAAAATAATCTCTTCCTCCTCCTCACCCGGCAAAGGGCAGAGCAGTTCCAGATAACTGATATCCTCCGGGGAGAGCAGCTCATTCACCATCTCTCTGGCGTCAAAATTCAGACGAAAATAATAGAAATCTGCATAGGCATATTCCGCGCCGTACTCTTTGCGCAGGCTCTTAAAATGGGCGAGCGCCTTTTTCTCATCCATAACCAGCTTCACATCCGCGTAACTTCGCAGGCCCTCTGTAATCTTGTCAAAACAGATCGCACCTTTTTCCATCAACTGCTGTTTTGTCATGCCGCCTGTTCCTTTCTCTCTCACCGCACACGCACTTAACTCACTTACACCATACCATCCCTGTCTTTTCGCACACCACCGGCAGGACTTTCCATACTATTTCATTGTATGATTAAGGCGACAAAAGTGTATGATACTTCAGATATCTCCACAAAAACCGTTTTCCCTTATATCATTATATTTGTATACCCAGACTGTATTTTGGGAAAAATAATGAAATTTTTCCATTTTTTTGTCGAAAAAGTATTCCCTTTCCTGAAAATCTGTTTTATATATATAAATAAAAACGAAAGACAGGTATTCCCTATGAGCAACAAAAACAAGAAATCCAGCGACATTCTGCGAGACAACCTGATTGCCCTCCTGAACAAGGAAGACGCCGTTTCCATGCGCCAGCTCAGCCTGCGCATCGGAGCATCCGACAGTTACGTCCAGAAGCTTCTGACTGACCAGACCTCTCCCTCTCTGCAGAGAGTCGACGCGATCAGTGATTTCTTCGGTCTCGACACCTGGATCTTACTCTGTGACTACGCAGACTCTGCTGCGGAATCTCTGGAAATCCTGCAGCTGATCAACCGGCTTCCCCGCTCCATACGCCCGCATGTCCTGGAATATATGAAATTCCTGCTGAAGCAGAATGAGGATATCCAGGAAACACTGACCGGAGCAAAAAATATCAGAAAGAAGAAACGCTAACTTAGGAAATGCCGCAAAATAAACGATGCATTCCGCACTGCCCGGCAAGCAAACCGCATCCCGGGACTCACGCAAGCGGCGAGCGGTAGACCCCTGCATCCACCAGTTTCCGAAAGCTGTCTCTCACATACTGCCGATCTTCCGCGTAGGTGACGCCGAACCACTTATCCCGGGTCTCCAGCATCTCCACCGTGACAGCGCCATCCCGAATCAGCGCATCAATAATGACAGGCAGGAGATATTCTGCAGTCGCCGCATCATCTCTCTGTAAAAACTGTACAAAACCTGTCTCCAGGATATCCAGGAACTCCGGCGTCAATCCCCACATATTCATGGAGACATGCGCCACGGCATCCACTGCCTGGCCATCTTCCAGTCCCGCGCCGGCAGCTGTCTTTATAATCCTGTAGGTCTCTTTCACCGCCCGGAGATGATTTTCCTCGTCCACCTCACAGATTCCTCTGGTCACGGAACCATTCTCGCTGAGCGTATTCTCCAGGATAAATCCAGCCATGCAGTATCTGTGCTGATCCCCGGCATGCGCCTCCAGAAAATCATGGATCCGCACATAAGCTTCTTTTCCATAATAATCGTCCGCGTTAATCACACAGAACGGCTCCTTAATCAGCTCTTTCGCTGCCAGCACAGCCTGTCCGGTCCCCCACGGCTTTGTACGTCCGTCCGGAACCGCAAATCCATCCGGAAGATCGGCGAGCTCCTGAAAAGCATACGCCACCTCGCAGTCTGCAGAGCGCGCAATGCGATCGCCGATTGCCTCCTTAAACGCAGCCTCAATATCCTTGCGGATGATAAAAACAATCTTGTCAAACCCCGCCTCAATTGCATCGTGAATCGAATAGTCGATGATAAGCTCACCGTTCGGCCCCACAGGCGTCAGCTGCTTGATTCCTTTTCCGAAACGGCTGCCGAGACCGGCCGCCATAATCAATAATGTAGTTTTCATATCCTCTCTCCAAGTGTTGGTAATATAATCAGAATAACAGAATACCGTATGTTTTTCAATGGAAAATCATCTTTTTCATTTTTCTCGGCGCACGTAATATAGCCCTGCCCAATCGGTAATCCTTACTGTTTTGCAATTCGCGTACTTTATCATTTACTTTTCTCATGCTTTTTTCTGTCTGCAGTTTTCCCATGATATTATTGCATTCATCTGTCACATACCATCTGAAAAATCCTTTTTCCCCCTGAGGGAATATCTGGGAAATCTGCCGTTCACTGAACGGAAGCTGCATAAACGCATTCCTGATATAATCTAACATCTGGTGAAGCCGATCCGATGACATATCATTCCGCGAATGCTGTAACGTTTCCGTCTGGTACAGCTTCTGCATTTCCATATAACAAAAGAACATTTCATATACATCAAAAACAGAAGAACCCTTTGTCAAAACCGGCAGAGCCATATCTCCGCCTTTCCACAGTTCAGCAGCTAACCGGCGCAGGTCATCTTTCTTTGCATCAAATACTGTAAGCCATTCCGATATACGGCTGCAGGAATGAAATTTATCAATATTATTTGGAAAAATATAGTATTCTCTGGGATGATCCAGTACGCCTGCTTTTGTAATACAGGAATCCTGCAAACGATGGTATATCCTAACCCATGCCTCCTCCGTCTTTACCGTACTCAGATTATGAACACAGCTGAACAGCATGCGGTCAGCAAAACTCTTTTCAACTTCCCCAAAAATCTCCCGTCTGATCAGTTCATGATATGCCGCTTCATAGGCATCCATAAAAAGGGTCGGATTGCGGTCTTTTGTATTCTGCAGATTCCCGCTGTGTCCGGTTCTGTAATAAATCAGATTTTCATCTACATAAGCAACCGAACCGGCAACTGCCAGTGCGATTAAATTAAAATAAATATCATTGCTGTGCCGAATTTCCTGAAACCACAGCCCTTCCTCCATAACAAACTCTCTGCGGAACAGCTTAATCCACGGATTAGGTGTTGTAAGCGTAAGAATTTTATCCGGAATATCCTTTCTGGAAAATACCGCTTTCTCCGGAAGTAAATTTCTGCGAAATAAACTCGATTTATCTATAATCCGCCCGGTCAGAGTTTCATATCCCTTAGCACCGAACAACACGATATCCGCACCCGACTCATCCGCTCTGCGCCATGTCTTTTCACACAATGTCAGATCAAAGAAATCATCCGCATCCAGGAAAAGGAGGTATTTGCCCCTCGCAGCCCTTATTCCCCGATTACGCGCCGCTCCGGCATATAAATTCTCCTGCTCTATAATCCGGATTCTTTTATCCAGGGCCGCATACTCTTTCAATATAATTCCGGAGTCATCCGTTGAACCGTCATCTACACAAATGATTTCGATTTCGGTAAGAGTTTGCTTCGTTATACTGTCCAGACATTCGTGAAGATAATCCTGCACATTGTAAACGGGAATGATCACGGAAATCTTCGGGAACATGCAGGAATCATAAAAGACCGGTTCCGGCACGCCGGATATCGACGGACTGCTTTCGTTTTGTAAGCGATTTAAAAAACTGAGGAACATTTCACTCAACAGCTCCGGGCAAAGCCCATCATAATTCCTGACAAACTGTTCCGTGTTGCGAAATATCATCTCACCATAATTCGAATCATTACGAAACCTGCAAAACCAGGTCAGCAGATCTGAAAATTCGCTTTTCATAACCCGCCCGCATACTTCCGGACAAATTTTATCCCGGTCCAGCTGACTGCCCGTTATAATTACGGACTGGAACTGGCAGTCAAAGTGCTGCGCCCTTTTTCCCACAAGAGATTCCGGCTGTCCCACTCTATGTACTACCAGCCGGTCCCGGGAAAGCATGATGCGACCTGCATTTGTAATCACTCTCCAATAAAAAGATCTGTCATTGATGCAAAACAGTGTGTTGAACTGAATATCATGTTCCTGAAGAAACGAGCGTCTGTAAATACCATTCCACGGTACGACGCTGATATGGTAAAGCACATCATCAGTATCTGCACGGAGCAGACGGTTAAAATCATTCCTGTTCGCGCGTGCAAACAGATAAATGGGATTATATATCGTCTCTTTTTTCAACGCATCAAAAGGCACAGACCGGAATTTTAAACAGTCCAGATTATGTTCCGCCGCCCTGTCATAAATCGCTTCATACGCATAATCCAGGACATAATCATCGGCGTCCAGGAAATGCAGATACTCTCCCCTTGCGACAGACATTCCATAGTTTCGCGCTGCACCCGCATATCTGTTTTGCTGACACAGTACCCGCACACGGCTGTCACCCACCGCGTACTCCTCCAGAATTTCGCGGGACCTGTCTGTCGAACCGTCGTCCACACAGATCACCTCGATTTCCCGCAAAGACTGTCCCAACACACTGTCAAGACACTGATGCAGGTAATTTTCCGCATTATATACGGGAATAATTATAGATAATTTAATATCTGCCATAAAACTTCTCTATCCTCTCAATACAATTTTTCATTTTTCCGTCTGCAGCGGCAGACATTCTTTCCGATACTGCGTATACTCTTTCTGATTATAAAAATACCCTTTTGGTTTACCCTTAATCCCGAACTCCTCAAACCACTCATTCTTTAATGCCGCGCGCAGTTCCTTTTTCTTTGGCCCCGTAATGGTATTCAGATGCCACAGCGAAAAATGCAATGCATAATTGATATAATCCTGTTCCAGCTGCCAATAAAGGCCGCGCTCCTCCAGGACTGCTTTCAATGCATTCAATGCCTCATGAAAACAATCCCAGGATTTTTCTCTGGTGTTAGAAAGTGACTTCGGATTATTTCTCCGCTGATGTGCCAGCACCTCATCCAGAATCTCGATTCTCTCTGCGAGAACAATTGCCGAGAAAACAAAAAGCATATCATTCGAAGTTCGGATTTCCTGAAACCGCAAATGGTTTTCTTCCACAAATTCGCGCAGAAACAGCTTATCCCAGGCCCAGCCGACAAATACTTTAAACACATTGCCGGTAAACGTCCGAAAATCCATCGGCCGATAGGGAGGAAGTTCCTGCTTTCGAAGCGTCCAGTCCGCCTGTACAAGCTGCCCCAGGTCTTCTCTGTACTGGTCCGAACGAAATACCAGGACCTGCGCATCCGATGCTTTCGCTTTCTCATATGCTTTCTCCAGCATCGTCGGTTCGAAGAAATCATCGGCATCCAGAATAGACAAATACTCTCCGCCGGCAGCTTCCAGTCCGCGGTTTCTGGCCGCACCCGCCCCGGCATTCTCCTGCGTAATCACTCTGATCCGGGAATCCTTTGCGGCATATTCATTCAATATGGCGACAGAATCATCCGTCGAACCGTCATCTACACAGATAATTTCAATTTCCCGCAGTGTCTGTCCCGTCACGCTGTCCAGACACTGCCGCAAATGCTCCGACGCATTATACACCGGCATAATCACCGATACTTCAGGATTCCGCTTTCTTATATTTCGTTCTGCTTTTTCACTGCTGTCCTTCAACCCCCTCTCTTTGTTTGTCATATTTTCCGAAATCTCCAATCACATTACCTGTTTTTCAACCGGTTTTTTATTTTTCTTGGTACTGCAAACACTTTCAGTCCAAACTTATAGGATACGGAATTTCTGATATCACGAAGTTCCTGCTCCAGACACTCTTCCCGCGAACCATTCACTCCTCCAAAGATTCTGGTCTTTACCTGTGTCTGATAAAACATATCTGTATTTTTCACCAGCGAGTTGATCTGTGACCATTCCAGTTCCGTAAAATACTCCCGATCCAGCTCGCCCGTATCAAGGGCACGCCTGAACTCTGATGCAAACCTCACAAGATATTCTTTCTTATATTCCTCTCCGATTCTCCGGAACGTTCCCCTGTAATTGATAAATTTTCTCCACCAGTATATTCCCCGGAAACGTTCCCACACCTCCCGGTCGCGCACAAGCAACCTGCGAATATAATCATATTCTACATTCATGGCGTAAACCTTATTCTTATCGTTTACAGAGGAATGCGAATTATCTCTGCGGTTCCTGTAATACGGCTTATCGATAATCATCGCCCGCTGTCCATAGACAAATGTCTGAAAAGAAAAACCATTATCCTGAAACGAAGCGCCGGGCGTCTCATTATGCCGGATCTGATATTTATCGAGAAATGCTTTCCGGTAAATACCGCTCCAGGTATTCATAATATAGCGCATCGTCTCCGGATTCCGACTGGGATTAAAAACGACACGATAATCCTCCGGATTCTGGGAAAGATGATTATAAGCCAGATTCATATCTCCGCTTTCCTTTCTCCCAAATCGATAGAAATCCGCTTTCACAAAATCCAGGTCATATTCTTTCACCTTTGCATATAAATCCTCATACATATTCAGCGGCACATAGTCATCCGGCTCGACAATACCGACATACTCTCCTTTCGCCATGTCCAATCCGATATTCATTCCGACGCCATATCCGCCATTTTCCTTATCCACAATGACAACACGCCCGTCCTTCTTTGCGTAATCCTGTAAAATACTCAGGGAGCCATCCGTAGACCCGTCATTGATACAGATAATTTCAATATCCTGCAAAGTCTGGCGGGTAACGCTGTCCATGCACTCCTCCAGATACTGTTCCACATTATATGTGGGGATAATGATTGATACTTTCGCCATAACCTTCGCCTTCCCCGACAATCAGTCTCTGCAGAATATATCCCTGGTATAGACTTTTTCCCTCACATCATCCAGAGTGTCATCATACCGGTTCGCTATGATGACGTCACACTCCGCTTTAAATAAATCCGGATCATTCAAAACACGGCTGCCAAAAAATGTAGAGCCATCCTCCAGCGTCGGCTCATATACAAGAACCGCTGCGCCTTTTGCCTTTACTCTTTTCATCACGCCCTGAATGGAGGACTGACGGAAATTATCCGAATTCGATTTCATCGTCAGCCGGTAAACTCCGACCGTGCAGGAACGCTCCTGCCCTGCGCTGTAATCTCCGCGGTTATAATAGTCATAATATCCGGCTTTCCGCAGCACCTGATCGGCGATAAAGTCCTTTCTTGTCCGGTTCGATTCCACAATCGCTTCAATCAGATTTTCGGGTACATCCTCATAGTTTGCCAGCAGCTGCTTCGTATCCTTTGGCAGGCAGTAACCTCCATACCCGAAAGAAGGATTGTTATAATGTGTGCCAATCCGCGGATCCAGGCATACGCCGTCAATGATCTGCTTTGTATCCAGCCCTTTTGTCTCCGCATAGGTATCCAGCTCATTAAAATAAGAAACGCGGAGTGCCAGATAGGTATTCGCAAAAAGTTTAACTGCTTCCGCCTCGGTAAATCCCATAAAGAGTACATCGATATCTTCTTTGACCGCTCCCTCCTGAAGCAGACCTGCAAATATATGGGCAGCCTCCGTCAGCCGTTTATCCTCCGGATCCGTCCCGATGATGATGCGGGATGGATAAAGATTGTCATACAGAGCTTTTGACTCCCGCAGAAATTCCGGACTGAAAAGGATATTTCTGTTTCCGGTCTTCTCCCGGATGGAAGCCGTATATTCCACCGGCACCGTCGACTTAATTACAATAACCGCTTCCGGATTATACTCCGTCACCAATCCAATCACCGCTTCGACTGCGGAAGTGTCAAAAAAGTTTTTATTACTGTCATAGTTTGTCGGCACTGCGACAATGACAAAATCCGCATCCCGATAAGCCGCTTCCGCATCCAGAGTAGCGGTAAGCCGCAGTTTCTTCTCTGCCAGGTATTTTTCAATATATTCATCCCGGATCGGTGATTTTCTCTGATTAATCAATTCTACCTTTTCCGGAATGATGTCTACCGCCATAACTTCATGATGCTGTGACAGCAATACAGCCATGGAAAGTCCTACATAGCCGGTACCGGCTACCGCAATTTTCAATTCTTTCTTATTAATTCCCATAATTTAAGATTTTCTCCAAAGAATAGATTTTCATACAATGGGAATCATTATACTGCCGTTATGTAAAATACATGCATGTCCTGGTGTGAAATCCATGTAAATTAGGGATTTAATTTGTAAATTAAATTTTACACAAATTTCTCCTGTAATTTTCCGGTAATATTTGTGTAAATTGCACAATTTATCATTGACTTTCGCAGGATTATGACATATGGTGAGCTCAATGAGAGCAAAATCAGCACACTCCAAATATGGTGAACACTACAATAAAAAATCCATCCGACACCCGGTATGGAAGTGAAACTGCAACCTAGAACTGAAACAGAAGTCACATAAACAGACAGGGAGAAACATTTTGAAGAAAACAGCAGCAATCGTAGTCACATACAATCGAAAAGAACTGTTAGCAGAAAATATCGAACATCTGCTGGGACAGTCTCTGCGCAGCCGGATGGACATTATTATCATCGACAATGCCAGCACCGACGGTACGAGGGAATCTCTGCAGCCGCACTTACAGGCAAACAAAATTATCTACTTAAATACCGGTGCAAACCTCGGCGGCGCCGGCGGGTTTCAATACGGTATGCGCTATGCCGCGGAACATCACTATGACTTTCTCTGGGTCATGGATGACGACAGCATGCCCTCTCCCAACGCATTGGAGGAGCTGCTGAAGTGGGATCAGAAATTATCGGGAAACTATGGCTTTCTTTCCAGCAAAATCAATTGGACCGATGGATCGATCTGCAATATGAATATCCAGAAAGTCAGCATATCCAGAAAAGTGACTGACTTCACATCCGACTGCGTCCCGATCGTCACCGGAACCTTTGTCTCCACCTTTTTCCCTGTGGAAAGAATTTTCGAATTTGGTCTGCCGATCAAAGAATTCTTCCTGTGGTGTGACGATCTGGAATATACACGCAGAATCTCACGCAACTATCCCTGCTACCTGATTAATACCAGCACGGTCACACATAAGTCAGCAGGCAACATCGGCTCCAATATCGCCGTAGATGAATATGAGCGCTTAAACAGATACTGCTATGCTTATCGAAACGAAATATACTTTTTCCGCAGAGAAGGTCTTCGCGGATGGTCCTACTGCTTCTGCAGACTTTTGCTGCACCTCACCCGTGTGATTCTGAAAGCGAAAGATCACCGGGCCAAACGTCTGAAAATCATCCTGACATCAACATGGAAAGGCTTCTTCTTTCACCCGGAAATCGAATATGTGCAGACACATTATGATTTCCCGGAAAAGGGGACACATCACTCCTCTGTTTTCAACCATGACAACGGATTTCCGAAACCATTTGCAGCAAACCACAGCTTTTTCGGAAAAATTTGATATCCTCAACTATGATCTCCATTATTGTACCTGTTTATAATATTGAAAAACATATCTCACAGTGCATAGACAGCCTTCTTACACAAACGATACAGGATCCGGAGATCCTTCTGATTGACGACGGGTCCACAGACCGCAGCGGAGAAATCTGCCGGACGTATGCCGCGGCACATGATAATATTTCCTATTTCCATCAGGAAAACTGCGGCGTTTCCGCAGCGCGGAACCTGGGTCTGAGCCATGCCGCAGGGGAATGGATTCTTTTTGTGGACGGAGACGATTTTGCGGATAAAAAGCTGGCGGAAACCCTCCTGGCTCTGACAGACGATGAAACGGACATCGTATGCACCGCATTCTGCGCGGAGCACCATGGGAAGCAGACGCTCCGCAATTTCTTTCCACAGAATTTCACCTGCCGCACTCTGGAAGAGAAAAAGGATCTTTTCTGTCAGCTGATGGTCGCTCAGTACGCAAAAGACAATCAGGCCTACCTGACTGCCATCGGCGTTCCCTGGGGAAAACTGTACCGAAAATCCTTCCTGGAAAAATACGGATTGACTTTTCCGCTTCAGCTGCGGCGCATGCAGGACAACATCTTTAATATGAAAGCATTCTACTATGCCGAAAAAATACGCTATGAGAACCTTCATCTGTACCATTACCGGGCGGAACACATTTACTCCTACACTGATGCCTACACGCCGGACCTGTATGAGGCTGTTCTTATCTGCCGGGAGGAGTTCTGCTGTACAGACACTTTTTTCCAGAAAGAACAGATGATGGAATTTCGTAACGCCGAGAAGGCAGAATTTTTCTGTACTTCCATGAAGCATATTCTGCTGACATCACACGGATTCCGGAAAGCGCTGCCGCAAATCAGAGATCTTTTTACGAGAGAAATCTATGCTCCGATACTGACCGGTCCAGACACCGGGCAGCCGCGAAAACTGCGGCTGATCCGCCGCCTATATGACCGCGGAAGGTACCGTATCCTGTATTACGGAATAGGGTTTATGTGGAGGATGAAGAATCTGCGGAATCGCCTGTCGTAATCTCAACCCACAAAAAAGCACAAAATTCAATCCGCAACATCTTCTCAACAGCTGAAATTAATATAAGGAAACCAAGGAAATATGGAAAGCAAACTTATGAAACAAAGAAATGGCAACCGCATCACCGCCGTTGTGGTCACTCACAACCGAAAAGAGCTTCTGACGGAATGTCTGGATGCTATCCTTGGGCAGACATACTCCGTAGACCGGATTCTGCTGATCGACAACGCCAGTACAGACGGCACCGAAGCGTTCCTGACAGAGAAAGGATATCTGAAACAGGATGTGATTCATTATGTCCTTCTGGGATCCAACACCGGAGGCGCCGGCGGATTTTATGAAGGTCTGCGTCTGGCACGGGAAACAGACTGTGCCTGGGTCTGGGTCATGGACGACGACGCCATCCCCACGCCAGACTGCTTGGAGTGTTTACTCGAAGCTCGTGAAAAAATCGGCGAAGAAGTCAGCTTCCTCGCCAGCTCCGTTTTCGGTCCCGGTGGAGAATTTATGAACGTACCCCGCATTTCCCAGACCAGAGGCAGCAACGGCTACCGGGACTGGTATCAGCACCTGGAGCACGCTGCCGTCAAGCTGGAAGACGCCACCTTTGTCTCCCTGCTGATCAACAGCAAAGCCATTCAGAAATGCGGTCTTCCATGCAAAGATTATTTTATCTGGGGAGACGATTCGGAATACACTATGCGGATCATCCGCCACTACGGACCGGCCTATCTCATCGGCACCAGCAAGGTCTGCCACAAGCGATATGCGGCCAGATCCCTGTCTATCTATGAAGAAGACAAGCCAGACCGCATCCGGATGTACCGTTATTTTTATCGAAACATACTGATCAACAAAAGCCTTTACCTTGGTCGTCAGGAATTCCTGCAATTTTTTCGCTATACGATCAAGGATTCCATCCTCTGTCTGCGCACATCCCACGGAATGCTAAAAGCCCGCGTCATTTTAAGCGGGCTGTGGAAATTCATAACAGAAAAGAAAAAATTCAAGAGATACATTGAGGGAGAGATTGTAAAATAACCAGTACTTGCCAATCTCCAAAACCTGTGCTAATCTTTTCTTAATTAAAATGCAACAACGAGCAGAAAAGAGGTGGACTGATGGGCACTTACTTAAATCCCGGGAACCAGGGATTTCAATCAATCTTAAACGGTATATATGTTGATAAAACCGGCTTGATCGATTATATAAACAGTACAATTGACACTCCGTCTAAACTCACCTGTTTTTCCCGTCCCAGACGGTTCGGCAAATCCTTTGCAGCGAAAATGCTGTGCGCATATTATGATAAAAGCTGCTCTTCGCAACAGCTTTTTGACGGGTTGAAAATTTCCAGGGCAGATTCTTTTAAACTTTATCTGAACAAATATAATGTCATCTATCTGGATATCACCCGCTTTGTCTCAACGGCTGCTAATATCAAAAACGTGGTTTCCGATATCCAGGCAAAAGTAATCGAGGAACTGAAAGCAGCATACCCTTCCTGCGTGAAAAATGATGAACATGTTCTCGCAGACGCATTGATCGGAATCAGCCATGAAAAAAAATTAAAATTTATCGTAATCATCGACGAGTGGGATGCTCTGTTTCGTGAAACGAAAGATGACGATATGCTGCAGAAAGAATATGTGCAGCTCCTGCGCGGCCTTTTTAAGGGCGGAACCGCGACAGATGAGACCATTGCCGCTGCATATATGACTGGTATTCTTCCCATAAAAAAATACGGAACTCAGTCTGCGCTGACAGATTTTCAGGAATACACTATGACAAACTCTGACGAACTGACAGAATTTGTCGGCTTTACAGAAACCGAAGTTCGAAAGTTATGTTCTGATTATCATATGGACTTTGAAGAAATGAAATTCTGGTATGACGGATATTCTCTGAGCGACACCGCATCCGTATATAGCCCTAACTCTGTTATGCTGGCCATAAAAAGGAAACGGTTTCGCAGTTACTGGACTTCCTCAGAAAACTACGAATCTCTGAAAAATTATATCAACATGAACTTCGACGGACTAAAAGATGCGATTGTAGCCATGCTCGGCGGCAAAATGATACGTGTAAAGATTTCCCGTTTTCAGAATGATATGACATCTTTCAGAAGCAAGGATGACATACTGACACTGCTGATTCATCTGGGATATCTGACCTATGATGAATCTGCAAAAAAAGTATATATACCGAACCAGGAAGTCTCAGAATCCTTCCAGGATGCCGTGGAAGGAGACGGCTGGGGAGAAATTGCAACGGCTCTTTCTGAATCGGAAGAATTGCTGGACGCAACCATTCGGGGCGATTGCGCAGCAGTAGAGAGTGCATTGGAAGATATCCATGAATCCAACTTTTCTGTTCTGAAGTATAATGACGAGAATTCCTTAAGCTGTGCCATTACGCTCGCTTATTATACAGCCCGGAATTATTACGAAATCATCCGGGAACTTCCTGCCGGAAAAGGGTTCGCTGACCTGGCTTTCCTGCCAAGAAGAAATACGGATAAACCGGCTCTTCTGATTGAACTGAAATATGAGAAAACCGCTGACAGTGCAATCCGGCAAATCAGCGAAAAACGCTATGACGGAGAGCTGAAAAAACATTTTGGCAATCTCCTGCTTGTAGGCATCAATTATGAAAAAAATAAAAACGGTAAACGACACACCTGTGTGATTAAGAAAACGTAATACGGACTTATTGAATATCCCCTTTCCGCATAATCGGTTTCATGTTAGCGAAAAGGGGATTAAACGTACAGCATCAAAATAACCAGGTTGCCGGGGCAGGTCATTTGAAATATCGTAACTGTTCCGTACTTTCACAGTCACGAGGAATAGTCCATTAGAAATCCTTGTATTCAACCGACCCGTCAGAATACGTAATGATATAATATCCATGTCCCGACCCGTCACAATCGTAAACCGCTTCCTTCGAAACCACAGTCTTCCCTGACGAAGAACTGCCGGAGGACGAGCTGCTCGATGATGAGCCACTTGATGAAGAACTGCTCTGCTTCTGTTTGGTTCCCTTCAGAATAATCTCATTCACCGCTTCTTTCGTGACTTCCTCGCTGATCAGTTCACGGCTCTCCTCCTCGCCGTCCACATATGTAACTTCGTAAGTAAGTTCTTTGATTCCGTTCTGTCCCTCCTGCTTCACGGAAGTCTGTCCGGAGTAGAGCGATGAACTGTTCTCATATACGGTCTCATAGGCAATCTCTTCTTCTTCAACAACCTGTTTTTTCGTCACATACTGAATTTCTATCTCTGTGCCATCAGCCAGAGCAGTCGTGCGCTCCGGGGTAATCCGGTCTTCCTCAGACAACTCAATTCCCTCTTCCTCCAAAAGCTCATCCACTGTTGAAGCCTGCGTCACAATATATTCTGACTCTCCGTTCGCCGTGATCGTCACGCCGTAGCGCCGCTCCACTTCGATCGACATGCCGTCTGTCAGATAAGCTGCCGTTTCATGATTGATCAGATCATTTTCACCCAATGTAATCTCAACAGCCTCCAACGCGTCTCCCACCTTACCGCCGGTCAGCGCGATTTCCGTCTCAACTGTACCGTCGCTGACGGTTACCGTCGCGCTGCGCTCGATGGTAATACTCTCATCGCCGTCCTGAATCTGATCATCCGCCTCCGGCGTCACTACATCATCGTCGCCCAGCGTAATCTCCGCCCGCTCAAGAACGGAAGCCACCGTCTCTCCGGATGATACGCCGATCACGGTCTCATACTGCCCGTCCAGAATACTTACCTCAAAATCTTCTGTTTCTCCGCATCCGGAACAAAGGGAAAAAACTCCGACACATCCCGCTGCCAACAACAGATTACGAAATATTTTTCTGATCTGATATCTCCTCTGCGTCATTTTTTCACCTGACATTGTCCTTACCTCCATACTTGCTGTCTGTCTATTCACGACACTTTCATTGTAAACGGACATGACTGCTGACGCAGTCACCACTATGTATGAAAGTCGATGGCTTCGTTCTGCGAACTCTCGCCATCGCCGCCGTATTCGCAATCCGGGCTAATCGCCCTACTTGCTCATACCGGCTTGGTCGTCGAATATCCAGACATCTGGGTGTGCAAGCACCCCCATCTGTCTGTCTATTCACGACACTTTCATTGTAAATATCCTGCAGCATCAACACTCACTGTCTTTACTACAGCCGCCTCGCTGCCGTTTACTGTAATCACCTCAACATCCATCGTCGTACTGCCATCGGATGCCAGCACAGTAAGTGAATCTTTCGATAAATAGAACTGATAACCGAAATCCGACTCATCCGAAGATACCAGAAAGGCAGGAAACGTCTTTGTATTCTCTCCCACCGTCAGGCGAATATATACCTCACCGTTTTCTGAGGCGGTCGTCTCATCCAGAACACCGTCAATGCTCAGATAAGAAATATCATTTTCAGATTCTCCGACGGCACAGGTGGTAAGATCCTCCGCAGGCTCTGCCTCCACTGTTAATTCCGTCTCCAGTGTCTGAACAAGCGGCGGATTCGTCGCAAATTCATCGACATTCCGCTCCACCTTTTCAATGATAACCGTTTCCGGACTGTAGGTCTCCATATATTCCCCCAGTTTATAAGGCACACTCTTGGTAAAATATGCCTCTGAGAATGTATTTGCCATCAGCGGAAGCAGCGTGTTTCCAAAAGAATCGCGGAACATCAGCAGGCTTCCCTCACCTTCGGAATTTTCCGTCTCAATCCAGGCATCCTCCACGCTCTCCGTGTCCGTCACATAGCTGTAGGTGGATTCATACTGATACTCATAATTCCACTCCGGCTGCGAGGTCAGCGGGTAAATCATGGTATTCAGGTCGCCAATCTCCGTGTTGGTTCTTAACGCAGTGACCGTTTCCAGCAGATCATGGTCAATCCCCATGCCGCCGAGTATTTCGTTATAAGCCAGAACCGCTCCCTTTGTGTTCCAGTGGGAATCTCTCTTCAAATATAATGTCTCATCCTGTGCTTCAAAAGCCGAGAACAGATCAATATATGTCACATCCTGATTTGCAAGTTCCGCAGCAAGATTGTCCGCGTTTTTCTCCTCGCTGACAATATAGGAATCATAATAGGGCATATTCTCACCGTACAGCGTGTTTTTATTCGGAGCCACCGTCACGGCAAACTGCGCGCCCGTGCTTTCCACATACTCCTGCGTCAGTGCCAGATTGTACGCCGCATTGTAAATCGCCCTGTCTGACATCAGATTCTGCCCCAGATAATCATCCAATGTCGCACTGTAATAAAGCCATCCGTTCTCTCCCGTGATAATGGTGTCGACATTGGAAACCTGAAAAATCGTACTCTGGATTTCCGCGTCCGCATTGACCAGCGCCTCACGGAATGCAAAATGATCCTCAAAATACTCGCTCAGCTCATCAAAAAACTCGAGATTTACCGAACCGTCCGTCACAAATTCGGGAAAAGAAGCCAGCGTCTTGTTCTCTGTCGTCGTATCTGTCCGAAATGCCGTCATCCCCGCGAAAGGAACGAGACAGATCGACATGCCGATTGCCATATAGCAGATTGCTGCTGATTTTTTCATGATCAAACTCTCTCCTTTCGCAAATTAAAACCGGAAATAAATAAACGGGTTATAGGTATTGCCGGACAAACGGATGATGCACCAGCACAAAACCAGAATGGAAGCCACACCAAGGCATCCCTGCAGCAATTTCTGCTTCTTTGAGGCTTCCGCTGCGGATACAGACACAGATGTCCGAATCCGGTCCGCCAGCGGCCGAATGGGAGCCGCGCCGATCACCGCAATGATAAAGATAAAGATAAACCACGGCGTCAGCTGCTGCCAGGTAAAGCTCACACATGCCGCGTCAAAATGCGTTCCCGTAAACATCTGGCGAATCATATACATGCCCTGAGACAGGGTATCCGCCCGGAACACGACAAAGCCCAGGCACACCACCAGCAACGTATAGATGCGCCGGATAAACTTCGGAATCTTTTTGAAAAATGCCAGGTACTCTTCCAAGAGCAAAAAACAGGCCATGCCACAATCCCCAGATAATAAAAGTCCAGCTCGCGCCATGCCACAGTCCGGTAAAGAAGAATACGATAATTTTATTCACACAGGTACGGAATTTTCCTTTTCTGTTTCCGCCCAGCGGAATATACAGATACTCTTTAAACCAGGTAGAAAGCGAGATATGCCATCTGCGCCAGAACTCCTTCATGCTCAATGAGCCGTAAGGATAAAGGAAGTTCTCCTTAAACTGAAAACCAAACATCTTGCCAAGGCCGATCGCCATATCACTGTACCCGCTGAAATCATAGTAAATCTGCAGCATATAAGCCAGTGCTGCGATCCAGGCCACCGCAATATTGATACTGCCCTGGTCAGCTGTAAAAATCGCATCCGCCACTTCACCGACGGTATTGGCAATCAGCACTTTTTTGCCGAGTCCGAAGATAAACCGCCGGAAGCCGTCCGCCACCTGGGAGGCTTCCTGTTTCCGGTTCTCAATCGCCTCGTAAATATCCTTATACTTTACAATCGGTCCCGCAATCAGCTGAGGGAAGAAAGAAATGTACAGGAGTACATGAGCCAGGTTTTTCTGAACTTTCACCTCTCCCCTGTATACATCGATCACATAGGACAACGCCTGGAACGTGAAAAAAGAAATTCCGATGGGAAGCGCCAGATTCGGCACCGGCAAATCTGCCGAGGTCAGCCGATTCAGGTTTTCTACAATAAAACCGGCATATTTAAATACCCCCAGCGCACCAAGGTTAGCCGCAACGCTGACCGCCAGAACCGCTTTTTTATGATTTTTAGAAGCGTCAATGCCTCTGGCAATCAGATAATTGACTACCACGCTGCCGAGCATCAGGAACACATAGACCGGCTCGCCATACGCGTAGAAAAGCAAGCTGGCCACGATCAAAATCGCGTTTCTCGCACGCCGGTTCGGTATGATACAATAAAGAATAAATACCACCGGCAAAAATACACATAAAAATTCTAACGAACTGAAAATCATTTCCAAACTGCCTTTCCGTTTGATGTAGTTAATTTATATCTCTTTGAGCAGGAATGCCTGTATGCATAGGTAGATTCCGTTCTCATATAAGAATTGATCGAAGGATGATTCATCTGCATGTTGGCATCACAAATATACCATGTCCCGTTTACTTTTACTTCTGTCCAGCCGTGTGCCGTCATACCGCCGTGCGTACTGGAAATCTTCCCGACAGCAACTCTGGACTCATACCCCAGAACTTTGGCAATACAGGCAAAGCTTGCCGCATACCGGTAACAGTTTCCCTTTTTGTTAGTAAACATCTGCTTCGCATAGGTATTCAGATCAGACGCAGTCGGCGTCTCATAGTAACGCTTGTATGTATAATTCTTCCAGAGATAATTGTAGCACGCTTTCAGCTTCTCACTCTTTGTCATGCTCGAATCCGTATGAGCCATGACAAAATCTACCGCCAGCTGGATGGATTTGGTCGTGACAACCTTGCCGCTGCTATCCACATAATAGTATCCTTTGGACTTCGACCCGACAATCTTATCTGTCTGCAGCACGCCGGAGCTGTTGAAATAGTACTTGTAGCTGCCGATCTTTTTCAATCCGGTCAGCATAGCTCCTTTGCGCTGCGTATCGGTTGCTTTTTTACGAAAATAATATTTTTTCCCGTTGATGGTCTGCCAACCCGTCCTTAACTTTCCGTTCGACCCAAAATAATATTTATC
>JAJQCB010000311.1 GCA_021203005.1 Clostridiales bacterium
CCTCTGTCTTTTTTCCAACATATTGTTGCATTATCAACTTTTGTATATTATAATCAATATAAAAGAAATATCAACCGACAATTTTATTTTTTATGTCAATTATCCCACACGGGAATTCTTTTCTGTCGGAAAATTGACAAAACCATATTACATTGTTTTTACGATGAAAGTGTCGTGAATTAATCACACGAAATGGAGAGAAATGGAGAGATCATAATGGCCAAAGACCGCAGAACACAGTACACAAAATCCGTCATCCGGCAGGCGCTTTTCGACCTGATGCAGGACAAACCGATCAACAAGATCACCGTCACGGATATCTGCAAGCTCGCGGATATCAACCGCAGCACCTTTTATTCTTACTATGAGGATGTATATTCACTGCTCTCGAGCATCCAGACGGAATTATTTGAAAATGTCGTCGTTACCCTGAGCAAGGAAGACTGGTACAGCGACCTTCTCCGCCTGGTGGATGAGAATAAGGACCTCTGCCAGGTTCTGATCGGTCCCCACGGAGATTCCTCTTTCATCCGCCAGCTCCTCTATCTGGGATATGAGAACAGTATGCAGATGTGGAAGAAAATGTACCCGAACGCCTCCATGGACCTGCTGGACTACGCCTACGCCTACATGTCCTCCGGCGTCATCGGCGTGCTGGAAAACTGGGTCTGCAGCGGTTATAAGCTGAGCACCGAGGAAGTCGGCAGTATCCTGTGGGGAATTTCCATGCAGGGGCTGGAGTACCTGAAGACAGTGTGAACGTGTGATCTGCCTAAGATATAGTGCCGTTTTGCGGCAGGTTGCGCTCTGGTAGCTGCGACAGGTCGTGCGCTGGTGGTTGCGGCAGGTCGTGCGCAAACGACTGCGGCAAATCTGCCATGAGGGTGCTTATGACAGATTATGCGGACAAAAACTACTCATTTGCGAAAGATGTCCGTAGACGCTGCCTCCCCATACGGACAAAAACGCCGTCTATGCAAGTTTCGTCCGTATAACACAGGAAAATTTACAGACAAAAACGCCGTTTATGCAAGTTTCGTCCGTACAGCATAAAAGAATTTACGGACGAAAATGCCGTTTGAGCAAGTTTCGTCCGTATAGCACAGGAATATTTACGGACAAAAATGCCGTCTATGCAAATTTAGTCCGTACAGCATAGAAAAACTTACGGACAAAAACGCCATTTTTGCAATTTTTGTCCGTATAGCACCGAAAAGCATACGGACGATACCTTCAATCAAATGAATATTGTCCGCACGATAGTTGTAAATAAAGTCAAGCCCACTCTACTGCGTCATCTTTAGCGGCAAAACACTTCAACTCAACCCGGATTCTTTCCCCGCACCTTTCTCCTCGGCCGCTTCACAATCCTCTTTCCCTGTCGCTTTCACCTCGGCTGCTTCGCCGTCCTTTTTCTCCGGCTGCGGCTTCGGCCAACGCCCGGACACTCTCGTAACATTCGCGATAAACCGGGACAAATCCTCCGTGATCTGATCTTTTGTCAGACGCCACTCCCAGTTGCCTCCCGTGGTGGACGGAAAATTGATCCGCGCCTCCTTGCCGAGATGCAGGTAATCCTGAATCGGGATAATGCAGTACTTTCCGATGCTGAGCATGGCCAGGCGCACCAGGTTGTCGCAGAGCTGCTCATCGTTGTCCCAGAACCGGTTCATATAATTCTTGATATGCTCCCGTTCTCTCTCGGAAGCGCCGGTCACATACTGAAACAGCGTCTCATTATCGTGAGTACCGGTGTAGACGACACAGTTTGTTGTGTCATAATTGTGCGGCAGGAAAGCATTCTCGCTGTCGCTGTCGAACGCGAACTCCACTACTTTCATGCACGGATAACCGCTGTCAGCCACCAGCTTCTTCACACTGTCCGTGACCACGCCAAGATCTTCCGCGATAATCTCAATACCAGGCACATTCTCCTCGATCGCCCGCATCAGTTCCATGCCGGGACCGGGACACCACTTGCCGTTTTTCGCGGTTTTTTCCCCATAGGGAACCGCAAAATACTCGTCAAATCCCCGGAAATGGTCAAACCGCATCACATCGTACAGCGCAGAAGCATGCCGGATACGTCCAATCCACCAGGCGTACCCTGTCTTTTTGTGATAATCCCAGTCGTAAAGCGGATTGCCCCAGAGCTGGCCGTCCTCGGAAAAGAAATCAGGCGGGACTCCCGCCACAGACTTCGGGTTTAAATCCTCGTCAAACTGAAACAGCTGCGGGTTCGTCCAGGCATCCGCACTGTCGTGCGCCACATAAATCGGCAGGTCTCCGATGATGCGGATCCCCCGGCTGACCGCATAAGCCTTCAGCTTTGTCCACTGCTTCATAAACCAGTACTGTATATGGGCATGGAAAGAAATATCATCCGCCAGCTCTTTCTTCGCCTCCGCGAGAGCTTTCGGATCCCGTTTTTTATATGGTTCTTTCCACTCATACCAGGCTTTCTTGTCATGCTTATCTTTCAGCGCCATAAACAACGCGTAGTCCGGAAGCCAGTCCGCCTCCTGTTCCCGGAAAGCCTCAAAACCGGTCTGGTCTTTTTTCTTATCCCGCTGATATGCCTTTCGCAGCAGCGGATAACGGTTTTCAAACTGTTTCCCGTAATCCACATAGGACGGGTTCGTCCCCAGCTCCGCCGCGTCGCACTCCTTTTTTGTCAGAAGCCCTTCTTCAATCAGATCGTCCAGCGACACAAAATAAGGATTTCCCGCAATCGTCGAATACGGCTGATACGGAGAATCCCCGTAACTGGTGTGTCCCAGCGGCAGAATCTGCCAGAATGTCTGCCCGCTTTTTTTTAAGAAATCAATCCAATCGTATGCTTCCTTTGTAAATCCTCCGATCCCATACCGGGAAGGAAGGCTGCTGACCGGAAGCAAAATTCCACTCGCTCTCATATGTAATCTCCCATCTTATTAAAAATCCTCATTGCCGGCCGAAAACCGCGCGCGGTTTTGTACAATATTATGTTCCGTCTGTAAGTCAGATTCAACAAACCTTTGGAATCCCTGCCTGTCACCTTTGCAGATTCTCCTTTAGAAATCCCACGGCATAATCCAACCGCTGCTGATTATAGGAGAGTGTCGCGAAATCATGGTCCGCACCTTCCACGGGATACAGCGCGCACCGGTCGCCCAGCACCTCCTTCAAACGGACAGAATAGGAAAAATCCACCGCCAGATCCGCAGTCCCGTGCACAATCTGCACCGGGCCCTTATATTTTTGAATATCCTCCCAGACATTCACTTTCCGGCCATCCTCCACATAGATGCTGCCCAGCTTTTCTCCCCGAAAATCAATATACCCATTCTCACTGATTCCTTCCACAGAAATGCCCAGCAGCTCCTTTCCATGGCACATATCCGGAATACACAGCGCCGGCGCCCACAGACTCAGAGCGCAAATCTGATCCGGTCTGGCTGCCGCTGTCAGGCAGGAGACCAGGCCTCCCTGGCTCATGCCGTGAAAAGCCACGCGATCCCGATCCACAAAATCCAGCGTCCGCACATAATCCAGCACCGCCAATGCATCCGCAGCTTCCGTCAATACAGACATTTCTACAAAGGCACCGTCGCTCTCGCCGCTTCCCATAAAATCAAAACAGAGGGCTGCGATTCCCTCCGCGCAGAGCCGCTTCGCCAGACGTTTATGAATAAACAGGTTCTCGTTTCGGTCGGCCGTGAAGCCATGGCAGATGACTGTCATGGGCACCGGGCTCGCCGCAGAAGCGCCCTCCGGGATATAAATCGTCCCTCTGATTACGTAGTTTCCGCTCTTACATTCCATGTACTTCTGCATAATAAAATTTTCTCCTTCTCATATGTAATCCCAAAACACAATCCCTTAAGATTTTACTATATTTTTCTGCCTGACGCTACCTTTATTTTTCATATTCGATTCTGGTACTCTCTATTATTTTTTATTCAACTGGCAAAAACCTTACTCTATATATCATATTTTCTTCTGCCCGACCGAAAAAACCTTTCACCTGAATTATTCACGGCGACCTGATTTTTCCATATACCAGACACCGATGTGCCA
>JAJQCB010000296.1 GCA_021203005.1 Clostridiales bacterium
AATTGGGCAAACGAATTTACGGAATTAAAAGATGCGCTCACGGCAGATGAATATACGGCGGCAAGGGCATCTACGCTGAACGCGCACTATACCTCTCCCACTGTGATTAAGGCTATGTATGACACGCTTCGGAATCTCGGTTTTCAGGGCGGCAATATCTTAGAGCCGTCAATGGGCGTCGGAAATTTCTTCGGTATGCTGCCGGAGGGAATGCAGGACAGCCGTCTGTACGGTGTAGAACTGGACAGCATTACCGGCAGGATTGCAAAGCAAATGTATCAGAAAGCGGATATCACAGTGGACGGCTTTGAAAAGACGGATTATCCCAATGATTTCTTTGATGTTGTGATTGGAAATGTGCCGTTCGGCAACTATAAAGTGCCGGATAAGAAATATGACAGGCTGAACTTTCAGATACACGACTATTTCCTTGCGAAATCACTGGATCAGGCACGTCCTGGCGGCGTAGTGGCAGTGATCACTTCTGCCGGAACAATGGATAAGCAAAATCCGTCTGTGAGGAAATATCTTGCTGAGCGCGCCGATTTACTGGGCGCGGTCAGGCTTCCGAACAATGCGTTCTCTAGGAATGCTGGGACGGATGTCGTAGCGGATATCCTGTTTTTGCAGAAGCGCGACGCGCCGACGACAGAAATGCCGGAGTGGGTGCAGCTTGGAAAAAGTGAGCAGGGATATACGATCAACCAGTATTTTGCCAGCCATCCGGAAATGGTGCTTGGAGAACTGACAGAAGAAAACACCCAGTACGGCAAGCTGGAGTGTACCGTAAAGCCGATTCCAGGCACAGACCTTGGAGAGCAGCTTGCAGAAGCGATGCAGCACATTCAGGGGACAATGGAACAGGTGCAGATGCCGGATACGGATTTGGAAGAAGATACCGTAAGCATTCCGGCTGATCCGTCTGTGAAAAACTTTTCCTATACGGTAGTGGATGGCGATGTTTATTACAGAGAAAATTCTGTGATGAACAAGGTAAATCTTCCGGCTGCTACAGCAGAGCGGGTAAAAGGCATGGTGGCGATCCGAGACTGTACGAGGGAACTGATTGACTGTCAGATGAACGAAGGAAGCGACGGAGAGATTGCTGCGCTTCAGGGTAAACTGAATGTGCTTTATGACAATTTTACTGCGAAATACGGTATTATCAGCAGCACGGCGAATAAGCGGGCGTTCAATCAGGACAACAGTTATTGCCTGCTGTGTTCGCTGGAAGTTGTGGATGAGCAGGGCAATCTGGAGCGAAAAGCGGATATGTTTTCCCGCAGGACAATTAAAAAAGCGGAAGCCGTTACCCATGTAGATACTTCAAGCGAAGCGCTGGCGGTATCCCTTGGGGAGCGTGCGGGGGTCGATCTCCCGTTTATGGAGGAACTGACCGGAAAACCGCAGGAGGAAATCTTGGAGGAGCTTCACGGCGTGATCTTTAAGAATCCGCTGACTGAACGCTATGAAACAGCGGATGAATATCTGTCTGGCAACGTGCGCCAGAAGCTGGAAACAGCAAGGACATTTGCAGAGAACAATCCGGATTATGCGGTTAATGTGTCATTTTTGGAAAAGGTACAGCCGAAAGATCTGGAAGCGTCTGAAATAGAAGTCCGTCTGGGTGCAACATGGATCAAGCCGGAGTATATTACCCAGTTTATGGGCGAACTGCTTCACACACCGCGGTATCTGCTCGGCGGAGATATTGATGTAAGGTTCTCTCCGATGACAGGGGAATGGAATATCAGTGGAAAAAGCAGAGACAACTATGGCAATGTGCTTGTCAGAATGACTTACGGCACAGACCGCGCAAATGCGTACCGGCTGCTGGAGGATGCACTGAATCTCCGCGATACAAAGATATTTGATACCGTGGAGGAGGACGGAAAAGAACGCAGGGTTCTGAATAAAAAAGAGACCATGCTGGCGCAGCAGAAACAGGACGCGATTAAATCTGCTTTTAAGGAATGGATTTTCAAAGATCAGAGGAGACGGACAGATCTCGTTGGGGAATATAATCGGCGCTTTAACAGCATCCGTCCCCGCGAATATGATGGCTCGCACTTAACTTTCCCCGGCATGAATCCGACGATTACCCTGCGCCCGCACCAGAGAAATGCAGTGGCGCATCAGCTCTATGGGGATAATACCATGCTGGCGCACTGTGTCGGCGCAGGGAAAACCTATGAGATGATTGCAGGCGCGATGGAATCAAAACGTCTGGGGTTATGCCAGAAATCTTTATTTGTAGTCCCGAACCACCTGACGGAGCAATGGGGAAGCGACTTCCTGAAATTATATCCAGGCGCGAATATCCTTGTGGCAACGAAAAAGGATTTTGAGCCTGCGAACCGGAAGAAGTTCTGCGCGAGAATCGCCACAGGGGATTATGACGCGGTGATCATCGGTCATTCCCAGTTTGAGCGCATCCCGCTTTCGATGGAACGTCAGAAACAGCAGATTATGGATCAGATCGACGAACTGGTCTATCAGATCGAGGAGGCGAAAGGCGAGGAAGGCGCGAATTTTACAGTGAAACAGATGGAGAAAACCAGAAAGACACTGGAGGTAAGGCTGGCAAAGCTCAATGACCAGAGCCGTAAGGATGATGTGGTGACGTTTGAACAGCTGGGCGTTGACCGGCTGTTTGTGGATGAGAGCCACTCGTTCAAAAATTTATTCCTCTACACCAAAATGAGGAACATTGCAGGCGTGGCGCAGACCGAAGCACAGAAAAGCTCCGATATGTTTGCAAAATGCCGGTATATGGATGAACTGACAGGAGGGAAAGGCATTACCTTTGCAACAGGGACGCCGATTTCCAATAGTATGACAGAGTTATACACGGTCATGCGATATTTACAATATGATAGGCTTCAGGAAATGGGGCTGGGACACTTCGACAGCTGGGCGTCAACCTTTGGGGAGACAGTCACAGCCGTGGAATTGTCGCCGGAAGGAACGGGCTATCGTGCAAAAACACGGTTTGCCCGCTTTTTTAATCTTCCGGAATTATTGTCCGTGTTCAAGGAGGCTGCGGATATCCAGACCGCCGATATGCTGAAACTTCCGGTTCCGGAGGCAAAGTACATGGATGTGGTACTGGAGCCGAGCGATGAGCAAAAAGAGATGGTTGCTGCCCTTGGGGAACGTGCCGAGGTTGTGCGCGGCGGCGGGGTGGATTCCACCATTGACAATATGCTCAAAATCACATCGGACGGCAGAAAACTTGCGCTGGATCAGCGGCTTACCAATGATCTTCTGCCGGATGATGAAGGAAGTAAGACCAATGTCTGCGTGTCGAACGTATTAAAAATCTGGGAGGAGGGAAAAGCCGATAAGACGACGCAGCTTGTGTTCTGCGATCTCTCCACGCCGAAGGGTGACGGTTCTTACAATGTTTATGAGGACATCAGAAGCAAACTGGTTTCAAAGGGCGTTCCTGCAGAGGAGATTGCCTTCATCCATGAAGCAAATACGGAAGTCAGGAAAGCGGAACTGTTTGCAAAAGTCCGGAGCGGACAGGTGCGTGTCTTGCTCGGCTCTACTGCGAAGATGGGTCCGGGTATGAATGTGCAGGATCATCTGATTGCACTCCACCATCTTGATGTGCCGTGGAAACCGTCTGACATTGAACAGCAGGAAGGACGAATCATCCGGCAGGGGAACCAGAACAGTGAGGTACAGATTTACCGTTATATCACAAAAGGTACTTTTGACGCTTATTCATGGCAGCTGCTGGAAAACAAACAGCGCTTTATCTCGCAGATCATGACGAGTAAATCGCCGGTGAGGAGCGCGGATGATATTGATGAAGCCGCACTCTCCTATGCGGAAGTCAAGGCGCTTGCGACAGGCAATCCTTATATCAAAGAGAAAATGGATCTGGATATCCAGGTGGCGAAACTGCGTCTGCTGAAATCAAATTATGACAGCCAGCGTTATCGTCTGGAGGATGATATCTGTGTGAATTTCCCGAAAATGATTGCAGCTACTTCGGAGCGGATCACAGCGCTGAAATCAGATCAGATGATGGCGGAGAGCTGCCTGCCGAAAGGCGCGGAGGATTTTACTTTGCAGATCGCCGGAAAGGTATATACGAACCGCAAGGAGGCAGGACAGGCTATTATTGCGGCTTGCTCCGGAATGAAAGCGATCCAGAAAGAAGGGCAGATCGGTAACTATGCCGGATTCGGTCTGAGTGTCCGCTTCGATGCCTTTGAGAACAAATTTGAACTTTCGCTGAAAGGGCAGACTACTCATAAGGTAGAAATCGGCGCAGATCCGTCAGGCAACATCACGAGGATCAACAATGCGATTGAAAACATCCCTGCGCAGCTGAAGAAAGCGGAAGAACGGCTGGAAACGCTTCAGGGGCAGATGGAAAGTGCAAAAGAGGAAGTACAGCGCCCGTTCGCACAGGCAGAGGAGCTTCGGACAAAGGAAGAACGCCTGACAGAATTAAATGCGCTTCTGAATATGGACAGCGGTTCCGGAAACAGGGAGGCGGAGATCGACGGCGGTTCAAAAGAAAAGTTGTCTGCGGATCGTCCTGCCAGAAAGGGTTCCGTAATGGAGAAATTGCAGCAAATGAAGAAAATGGTACGGTCATCCGGCGAGGATACCCGTACCCATGTAAAACAGAATGAGGAGGTATTGTAATTGGCAGAAAATAAACAGCAGCAACAGTTGAAAGCAATCACGGAGAAACTGGAGCAGGGACTGAAAGATTTATTTGACAGTGAGACGTATAAGGAATATCTGAATACCATGTCGAAGTTCCATAATTACAGTTTTTCCAATACCCTGCTTATCGCCATGCAGAAGCCGGACGCCACTTTGGTGGCCGGCTACGGGGCGTGGCAGAAAAAATTCGGGCGTCATGTGATGAAGGATGAAAAATCCATCAAGATCATTGCGCCCGCGCCTTACAAGGTACAGGTCGAACGGGATGTACTTGATCCAGAGACAAAAAAGCCGGTTCTGGATGAATTTGGAGAGCCGTTAAAGGAAACCGTGACTGTGCAGCGTCCAAGGTTCACAGTTGCATCAGTGTTTGATGTCAGCCAGACAGACGGCAAGCCGCTTCCAGAATTGGAAGTCCATGACCTGACGGATTCCGTGGAGGCTTACGATCAGTTTTTTGAAGCACTCAAACGCACGTCAAAAGTGCCGATTGCTTTTGAAGAAATCAGCGGCAGTTCGCATGGTTATTACCATCAGGTCGATAAGCGTATTGCAATCCGCGAGGGCATGGCGCAGGCGCAGAATGTAAAGACCGCCATCCATGAAATTGCCCACTCCCGTCTGCATGACGTGGATATGCTGGAAGCGGAAAACGGGATTAAAGTGGATCAGCGCACCAGAGAAGTACAGGCGGAAAGTGTGGCTTACGCAGTTTGCCAGTATTATAAACTGGACACCAGCGAATACTCTTTCGGATATATTGCCGGATGGAGTTCCGGACAGGAAATGAAAGAACTGAAATCGTCGCTTGAGACTATCCGGCGTGAAGCTGACAGCATGATCACGGAGATTGACGGGCATCTGCGGGAACTAAGCAAAGAGAAAGAGGCGAAACTGGAGCAGGAAAATGATACAGATATGAGTATCGAAAAAGAAAATGCTCCAGAAATGAGTAAAGGCGAAACTCATAACGATCCAGAAAAGAGTATTACAAGCGACGATGCTCCAAAACTGAGTAAACAGCAGGAGCAAAAGGGATCGCTGACTTTCTATGCGGCGGAATGTATGGAATACCCCAACTATGGGGAATTTCACGAGGGGCTTACTCTCCGCGAAGCATTGGAGATTTATCGGCGCATACCTGATGATGCGGGTATGGGAAAAGGTATCGGTTTTGATCTCCAAAACGGCGGAGATTATGACGGTCAGTTTCCGCTTATGTCACGAGGCAGAGTTCTGGCGAGTGATATAAACGATATCGGATACTTTCGCGGGGAACCGTTAGTGCAGAAAGCGATTTCCGATGTCAGGGAAACAATGGCGGAAATGGGGATTAAAGAAATCCGCGAAAGGGAGCCGGAGGAAGCTGTGCTGAAAGTCGGCGGTATGTATCTCCATATGCAGAGAGCCAGTGATACGAGCTGGGATTACACAATATACGATCGTAATTTCCGTGAGAATGACGGCGGTCAGATCGGTACTGGAGATATGACATTTGACACGGCGCGGAGCGAGATTATGGAGATGCACCAGATCCGCACGAGCGGAAATATACAATCCTATTCCATTGGTCAATTTGAGCAGATGAAACAGGAGCATATCAACGGGTTAAAATCGCCGGTCTATCCCTATTCCTTTGAGCAGGCAAAAGATCGGGGCGAGGTGACGGAGTTTCGGCAGAATCGTGAGGCTACGATAGAATGTGCAGAGCAGTTCACGAAAGAATTCGGACTTGCCTACCATGATCGGAAAATGCCGGAATTTTTAAACATGATGGTTGACCGTTACGGTATGGACAGATGCAAACAGGTTCTGGCAAGTACGATTCAGCTGGCGGAGCATGACGGCAGATATTATCCCAGTGTCAAAGAAGCAGCGGCCAAGGTGATTATCCCTGGAGCTGACAATCAGGATCACAGCAGTGATATCAGGCTTTCGTATTATACAAACTGCCATCCGGTCATGGTAAATGCAGCGTTCCAGTCTCTTTGTTCTATGGAAAAAGAAAAACAGGCTGCTGTGAATGCAGACCGTCCGGCAGGAAAACCGTCCGTTATGGAGAAACTGGAGGCAAAAAAGAAACAGGTAGAATCTGCGAAGCAGAAACCATCTGTTACGCAGGATAAGAAAAAGGAGGCAGAGTTAGGATGAATTTCAGCGTTATAGAAATCAATTTGATGTGTATCTTTAATCATTCGAGCAGGAAGGCGCTGCTTTCTGATATGACGGAGACACTTCCGTATGTGGAAGATCCGCAGATGGCAGAACTGATGAGAGAAACCATGCGGCATTTACTGCGGATATCGGACAGTGAGTTTTCTCAGATAGAATTTGTTCCGGCTGCGGATGATGAAGGGAAATGGGGAGATTCGGATGAATATTTATAAGAATCTCCCACCGCTTGAGAAAACGAGGGACGGCAAGCCCTATGAGATTGCGCCGGAGCAGCGGAACAGGGTAAACAGCCTCATCCGGAGGGAATACTGTAACTGTGTGAATAAGAACTGTATTGCGTTGGAGGATTACGATTCCCATACCTGTCCGCAGCTTATTTCCTTGTCCGTGTGCTGCAAATGGTTCCGGTGGGCTGTCCTGCCGATGGATGCAGCATTGGAAGCAGAAATCTATAAAAATATGGACAGGAAACGCTGTGCTATATGCGGTGCGGTGTTTCTTCCTGGCTCGAACCGTGCGCGTTATTGCAGGAGCTGCGCGGCAAAAGTTCATCGTGAGCAAAAGAAAAAATCAGCACGGAAACGGAGGTCGATGTAGACAATTAGGGGCAGAAAAAGCCTTTGTTTTCAAGGGGTTTCGGAGACGAAAACGGGAAAAAGGATACCTAATACCAAAACCTCAAAAACAGGGGTTCTAAATGTCTACACATCATTTTATCAATGAAATTGAAGGAGGATTTTATATGGCAGATACTTTTGATATTTATCAGATAGACGAGAACGGCGCAGGGAGAGATCTCCGGTTCATGGGTTCTCGTATGCTGGAGCATTTCGGCGCGGAGGTCAAGCCGGAAAATTATAAAAAGATTTACACAGCACCTTTAACAGAGGGAGAAACGCTCGACAGTATCTATGAGCGCTTCAATCTGCATCATCCGGCAGATTACCGAGGACATTCGCTGAGTGTCAGCGATGTGATTGTCCTTCACCAGAACGGTCAGGATCAGGCATTTTTTGTTGATTCCTTCGGCTTTAAGCAGGTGCCGGAGTTCTTCGCAGATAATCCGTTGAAAAAGGTGGAGGAGCTTTTGGAGGATGATTACGGCATGATTGACGGGATCATCAATAACGGTCCGCGGAAGGAGGAGCGGTCAGAAAAGAAAGGTTCTCTCTTAGAGAAACTTCAGGAGAAAAAGGCAGAGGCTTTGCAGCAGGGGCAGACTGTTCCGAAGCCTGTGAAAGACAAGATAACCGATAAAGAGTTATCATAGTATAATGTCCGGTTCGGGATGCCATTATGGTGTCCTGAGCCGGTCTTTTTTTATAATATATACTTATGAAATAGATTATTGATTATATGATTGGCATTGTAATATAATTATAAAGATGGTGACAGATATATTACAAGAAGGTTAATGATATGAAGAAATGTATTTTTTGTGAAAAAACTGAAACAGAGCTTACAGATGGAAATTGTTTTAATATAGAACACATCATTCCTAAGGCATTGGGGAATGACCATTTTATATTGCATAATGTGTGTAAAAATTGCAATAGCGGATTAGGAACGTATGTCGATAGTTATTTTGTGGATCATCCTATAGTTAAGATTATACGAGAGAAGTATAAGATAAGTGGCCAAAGCGGGAAACTGCCTAACCCTTTTTCTGAGGTAATGGATCAGGAAGGACATAGATATAGAGTTCTCAATGATAAAAATGGAAAAGTGTCCTTAGAAATTATACCGTGTGTTAAAGAGAATGATAATGCAATTAGAATAGTTTCTCAAAATAGAAAAGAAGCCTTAGAGATGATGAGCAAACGATTCTCCAAAGGACATTACTCGGATAATGCTAAGCAAATAATTTTGGATCAAATCAATAATGCTAGTATGAAAAAAATTGATAATGAGTTTGAATTTTCATTATCGATAGATATTAATCGGTTTTATTTGGAGGCTCTCAAAATCGCTTATGAATATGGAATGCTTAAGCTCGGAGATGAATATTTTGCAGATGTGCGAGCAACAGAAATCCGCAAATTTTTACAGAATGCTATCGCAGGGGAAATGAAGGATAGCGTTTCTATGATTGAAGGGGTATATCTACGAAAAGATGAGATGCTAAGTAATATAGGTCCTATGGGGTGTCATTTCCTGTGTATTTGTTCTGACGGTAATAAATTGTTTGCCAATATAACTTTGTTTATGTGTTCAATTTTCGCGTTTCAAGTGTTGTTATCCAATGATGCTCAGAGATATTGCGATAAAGGTATAATGATATATGACACAATAGAAATAGACACAAACTAAGATATGATTAATTTGAGCTGACTCTCCATAAAGAAAATAGATGTTTTCTTTATGGAGAGTCGGGAGAACGGAAAGGCTCTCTTTTAATATCTAGTTATTTTTAGGGTTTTGAGAATTATATTCTCTCTTTATAGCTACTGTTTTGCGGTTCATGCATTGAAATTGTTTGTATATATTGTATGTTGGAATCAACGGTTTGCAATTCCCTGTACTTGGCTCTGGAAAATGAGAAGGCTTCATATTGCTGATTTTTCCGTGCAGTCAGTTCCTGCTTCTCAGCCTGGAGTTGTTTCAGGCTGGGAAGTTTTTCACCGCCGGATAATTCTTTGAGGGTTTTTCGCGCAGCTTCGTAAAGCATGATCTCAGTGGTATGGGCTTCCCGGAATTCCTTTTTGTTTTTTGTTTTCAGGTACTGACCGTAAACTTTCTTGTTGGCGAGATACTGACCGGTATTTTTTATCTGAAGATTCACAGTTTTTAATCTGGCTTCGGTAGCTTGCAGCTCTGCGCGTCGTGCATCATAATCGGCAGATGTAGATGATACAAGTGCGCTTAAATCATCCATTGTATCGATGCCGTTTTCTTTCAGGAAGGCAATGCTTTTTGCTATCTGCTGCAAATTTCCGATCTTGACTTTCTGTGCATAAAAGCGGTTCTGCTGTGCTTTCAGGTTGTTTTCCAGATCAACGATCAGACGAATTTTCTGATGCGCCTGCGGGCTTTTTGTGCGGTTGGAAATCTGGGAAATAATATATTCTTTCTCGAAATTCGTACCGAGCTGTCTGGCACGTATTGGCTTATTACAATCCGGCATCTGATAAGAAAACCGGCCTCTGCTTTCGTGGACACTGATTCCATACTGCTCAAAAAGTTTTTTCTGAAATTCTTCTATGGAACTGCTGTCCTTCATGGTGGAGGCAATGGCTTTGCGGAGCAGATTTTTTTCGGTTTCATATTTTGTCTGATTCGGCTGGATTCCGGCAGATAACAATTCGGCATTTTTCGCATCCAGTTCAGCCTGTCCTTTTCTCTGCGCCCAATATTCTTTATCGGTGATCTTTACCCTGGCAGGAGAAAGAAGATCAACCTGATACAGCGCTTCACTCTGGCACAAATCCATAGTGTCCTGTCGCAGATGTTCCATAAACTGATTTGTTACATGGTGCTTATTGCCGGCAAGATTGTCTCCAGGGCGTTCCATGAAGTCCTGCCGTTCTACAGTCATTTTTCTCACGCTGTTGATTACGATATGCACATGGATATTACCCGCGCTGTTATGCCCGTCCGGATGTGTGCATATAAGTATCTGATGTCCAGGAAAATTTCTGCGTGCAAATTCCATTCCCAGTTCTTGCGCTCTTTCTGCGGTCAATCCATTTTCATCTCGGTCACGGGGATCAAAACTTAAAATGTAATGGTGTGCTTTAATCTCCCGTTTCGTCTGGTTTTTATGAAAATGAAGATTCGTCTGCTGACATTCTCTTCCGAAACTCATCGGATTGCAGTTCACTCCATCCAGAAGAAAATCATCGCGCAGGATTTTTTCTCCGCGTTCATTTAGAACAGGCTTATTCGTAAATTCGTTATACTGATACATCAAATATTCCAGAGCTGCGGTGTAACTGGAATTCTTAATTGAGATGTGCTTAATGATTGCCATATTCTTCCTCCACTGCCTTATTGATCTTGATGCAGCTTCCTATTAGGAGCCGGATCGCTTCACGCAGTTCGTCTACAATTCCGTCCGTCATGGTTCCGCCCTGATTTAAAAATCGGGCAATCTGATTCATATTGTTTCCGAGTTTGTTGATGTTTTTCAGTTCATAAACGATAGCGCTGTCATTATGAATGATAGGTGCCTGGTAATTGATTTTCCGTCCTGCGATCAATCTCCGGCAATATTCTGATATGGAGAGATTGGCACTTACAGCATCGCGGGCAAGCGTTTCATAAAGATCTTCCGTCACGCGGAAGCCTATGAATTTTTCTCTCACAGGTGGAAATTGTTTCTTTGGTCTCGCCATAAAATTTGTACCTCCTTTGATAAGCTCCGGCTTTATCAAAACTGTGACTGCCAGCGGCAGGAACCAATGAGAGAACGCTTGCTGCGAAACTGCCGCGAGGGTTTGGGGAACCGCAATCCCCAACAAGTTGCCTCGGTAACATAACCATGAAAATGAGTTAATGTTAAAAGAGGCGATACTTGCTCTCAATTTGTATGAAAAAGCCTTCTATTTGTTTCTATATCTATTATGGGGACGAAAAAAGCGAGTTTTGTCCCCAGTAGATTCAAAAAAATTTTTGTATTGCCATTTTATGATGGAATATTATGTATGAATAAATTAAATGACTACGTACTATGTTGACATTATGCGTTTCCTGGCATAAAATAAAAATGGAATCATAAGAATCATGATGGTGTGGTGGATATGGATTATATGACAATAAAAGAAGCGGCAGAACTTTGGGGATTATCGCGTAGATGGGTTCAGACTATGTGTAGTGTAGGAAAAATAGAAGGAGCCGTTAAGTTTGGGGGCGTATGGGCAATTCCTAAGGATGCCAGAAAGCCTGAAGATAAAAGAGTCACAACAGGTAAATATAAAAATTGGAGAAAAAATAAAAATTAATTTATTACAAGGACAGGATATGTCTTCGTGATGAATTATAATAAAACAAATATTGGGAGGTGCTATGGATAATTTAAAGGAAGATAAGACCGAAAGGGTTCTAGGAATATATACGAAACTGATGAATGGATACCTTATCAATAAGGCCGAGGAAGCACATAGATATGGTGTAAATGAACGAAGCATTCAAAGAGATCTTGACTGTATTCGGAATTATTTGGGGAACGCATCAGAGTGTGTAGGCTTTATAAATACTATTGTGTATGATCGTATCGAAAAAGGATATCGGCTGGAGCAAATTTACAAAATTAAACTTACGAATAGTGAAGTCCTTGCCGTTTGTAAAATTCTTTTGGATAGCAGAGCATTTACAAAAGCAGAAATGACGGATATCCTTGGAAGATTAATAGAATGTTGTGTTCCTAAATCTAATCAAAAGATAATTGCAGATTTAATTAATAATGAAGAATATCATTATGTGGAGCCACGGCATAAAACGGTATTTATTGATAAGTTGTGGGACGTTGGTAAGGCAATACGTGAATGCAGATATATTGAGATCGACTATCTAAGAACTAAAGATAAGACTATAGTAAAGCGAAAATTAAAGCCTACAGCGATTATGTTTTCAGAGTATTATTTTTATTTGACGGCATTTATTGATGATGAAAATATCCGCAAAGATTTTGATGTTGTGAATGATTCATCGCCTACAATTTATCGCATAGATAGAATTGAGAAAATGAGGGTGTTGGAAGAACATTTCCATATTCCATACAGCAACCGTTTTGAAGAGGGTGAATTTCGTAAAAGAGTCCAGTTTATGTATGGAGGGACATTACAGAAGATCAAATTTAAGTATTCCGGTACGGATATTGATTCTGTGCTTGATCGCCTTCCGACGGCGATGATATTAACTGAAGAAGATGGAGTTTATACTGTCAGTGCAGAGGTGTTCGGAAAGGGGATAGACATGTGGATTAGGAGCCAGGGAAAGGCAATTACAGACGTAGAATACAAATAAGAGGAGGAACTTTTGTGTTTGAAAAGTTAAATTTTAGTTTGAATAGGGTGTATCCAACACTAGTAGTGTCAACCATGAGTAGTGGGAAGTCTACCTTAATTAATGCGTTGGTTGGACAGGATTTATTGCCAAGCAGAAACAGGGCATGTACAGCAAAGGCAGTAGCTATTTTAGATAATGATATGAAGTCAGAATTTGTAATACATGCAGTGGATCGGGATGGCAAATATAGCCTATTGGAAAAGGCCACTAAAAAAATTATCGCGGATTTTAATCAGACTAATGATGTGCAAGAAATGATAATAGAAGGCGAAATAAAGGGAATAAGAAATAGTAAGAAGTCGTTACTGCTTATAGACACGCCAGGTATCAATAATAGTATGGACTTAGCACATGAACAGGTTACAAAGTCGGTTTTAGATGAATATCCAGAAGGACTTATTCTTTATGTAATTAATGCTCAACAAATTGGAACATATGATGATTGTAACTTTTTGTCAATGATTGCAAAAAAGTTGAGGGATAATCCGAATTTTAATATTTTGTTCGCAATTAATAAAATGGATTTGATTGATCCGGAAAAAGAGAGACCGGAAGATCTTGTCGAAAATTGCAAAAATTATATTCAAGCTAGGGGAATAGAAAATCCCGTATTGATACCGATATCAGCAGGAAGCGCTCTTTTGTTTAAGAAAGTATTAAACGGAGATGGCTTATCGGAATTAGAAGAGGAAAATTTTGTTCGAGACTATAAATATTTTAGGCGAGAAGGTTTTTCTCTAGTCGATTATGTATCGTTCCCAGAGCGCGGCAATGGTATGGAACTGATCGAAATAGACGGAAATCAGTACACTAGGTCAGCAATATATGCAGCGTTAGAAAACACAGGGTTGCCTGCATTGGAAAATAAAATAGATGAAATACTTGTGCGAAATGCAAAGATGCGCGCGCCAAGGATTACTCAACGTCGGCAGACTAAGCCGAAGTCAGGATCAGGTAGTAAAAAAGGAATTAATAAAAAAACAAAAAGAAAATCTACAAAGAGAAGATAAGGAGACCATAGCATGACAAAAGTAGAAATTACATATAATCCATATGTTGTAAAAACGGACATTATTATAAATGGTCGGAAACCAGATGACAGTTTTTCACCACTTATGTATGTTATGAATAAACGGCTACAGGAATGGATCGAGCCTAAAGGAAGTTGGGAAGGTATTTTTAGTACATTGCGAAATAGTACGGGAGATAGTGATCTGGAACTTGTATTTACCGGAACTTTCGGAGATTTTGAAGATTTGGCTTATGCCAAAGATAAATTTGGAAACTGTTTTGAGACAATTAAACTTGTACATAAGAACAAAGATACCGCAGGTGATATTGATCCATATAAACGGATGATAGAACTTAAGGAGTTATACAAAAAATTGCAGGATGGTCCGATTGATGAATTTAAAACTGCGGATATAAAGAAGAATTTTGACTCTGCTATCAACTCAGATTTTAGAATTGTAGTTGTGGCTCCTATGAGTAGCGGAAAATCTACACTTATTAATGCCATTGTTGGTCGTGATTTATTGCCGGCAGTCAATCAAGCGACTACCGCTGTTATTACCGAGATAAGAGATAACGATCAATTTGAAGATTTCCTTGTTAATGCAAAAGATAAATATGGAAATACAGTTGCTCAAAATGTGAAAGCAACAAAAAAAGTAATTTCCGATTTAAATTACAAAAAAGATCCTAATGATCCAGAAAATAAGGAAGCACTTATTCATCTGATACAAGTGGAAGGTGATATAAAAAATCTGCCTTCAAATGTACTTAATACGGTATTTGTTGATACACCAGGGGGTAATAATTCTCAAAATACAGAACATGAAGAAATGATGGATGAGGCGATAGAAGATGAGAATAAGTGCCTGATTTTGTATGTATTTAACGGAGCTCAACTGGGAACCACTGATAGCAACATTATATTAAAGAAAATTGCAAACGCTATGCAGAATAGTACAAATGGAAAACAATCCAGAGATCGCTTTCTATTTGTGGCCAATAGAATGGATGAATTTGATGTTTCTGAGGAACCATACGAAGAAGTTATTGAGAATACCATTCTTCCTCAGTTGGCATCTAATGGTATTACAGAACCTAATTTGTTTCTTGCGTCTGCGCAAACGGCAAAATTGATTCGTATGGTGCAAGCAGGGGAAGAACTTTCTGAGACAGAAGAAGAGGATTTAGAAAAACTCGTAAAAAGATTCAAACGACCTACGAGAGTTCTCTCAAAATATGCCTCATTAAATATGGCTGATAAAGAGAAACTTATTACAGATGCGGACAAGTATGCAAAAAAGGCGAAAGAGTCTGAGAGTATAAAAGATGCAGAAAAGTATGGATATCTCACGGCAGAACTCAATAGTGGTATACCGGCGATTGAAATAGCAATTAAGGAATACCTTGAAAAATATGCTATCGCAATCAAAATCAAGACGGTGCATGATACATTCATGAAAAAAGTAATTGAGCGTAAAATGATTGATAATTGTGAGGCGGAATGGGCTGAGTCTCAGGAGAGTTTTGAAAATGTGAAGCGAGAATTACAAGAAAAACGTGAGAAGTGTAATCACAATGAAAAGCTCAGAGAATTTAAGAGTAAAGTAGAAGCCATAAAACTGGATGTTAGTCCGATTAAAGCTCAGCAGGCGAAAGTGATCCGTAAAATGGATAAGTTAGTAGAGAATGCCAAGCCCAGAATTGAAAAAAGGGATGCCGAGTACATATTGACATTATTCAAGCATAATCTGGAAGATATAGGGGAAGATGCGGAGGTGACACTGGAGAATGCTTTTAATAACGGGGTAAGGCGTTCTTGTGAAGGTATTGTATCGGAATATGAAGAATATATCAGAGAGCTTAATGCAGAAGGCATTTTTAACATTGGAAGTTTTAATATGAAACAGACGGAAGGTTTTGAAGTATTTGATATTTCTAAGGTGGATGATTTATTGAATGAAGATAAATATACTTCTACTGAAAAGGTAAAAGTTGGTTCCCATCGCGTGAAAAAAAGTGGGATTGTAAGCGGAATAGGTCGTTTCTTTTTCGGATGGGCTGGCGTTGGATATGAGGACGTTCCTGATTATGAAGAGCGTGAATATATTAATCTGAAAGCTCTTATCGAAGATCAGGTACAGGATGTCAAGCATTCATTTGATAAAGAGATGAATAAAGCCGTTAAAGATACCGAAGAGAAGGTGGAGCGACTTAAAGAGATAACAATGACGAAACTTAAAGGACTTGACAAGCTTATTGAAGATTTGATGAACGAAATTGATAAGATGCTTATAAGTCAAGATGCGCTTCGAGAAAAAGTCAAGGCTAATGCAGAGAAAGCACAGTGGATAAAAGAGTTTGTAAGTCAAGTAGATGATTTGTTGAGTGTATAAGGAGGTAATTATGTTTGCACCAAGTAAGATGTTATTGAAGTATTTAAATGCGCAGCCACGTGATATGTATGATATTGTTGGGGCATTAGAGGGGTATATTAATGCAGATCCAAAATTTCAAACTAATGATTTTGATGCTGCTGTGGATTATGTGTTGAAAAACGGGGTAACTCGTGAAGAATTGTTTAAACCTTTTGATGCTGGGATAGATTTTATTGAGGATGAAAGCAAATGGGATTACGAATATTATTCTTTAGCAAGAGTTTATTTGAAAGATAACTTCTGTGAAAAGAGAATTAATCATGTAAAGGCGATTGCAAGGAAATTATATCCGGCAGTTGCTGCAAATACGAGACCAGCATCTTCAAACAAACCTGTTCCTCCAAAGAATTCAGGACAAAAAGCGACGGAGCATACTCAGCCAGTGAAAACAGACTCTTTGAAAGGAGGTTCGCAGACAACCGGAAAAAAAACCAAGGACCAGCCGAGCAAAAGAAGAGATGGACAGATTACTCCGAATCTTCGCTCTGTAAAAATCGGGGGAGCAATATTATTATGTGTCGTGCTGGTCGTAGTGATTGTCTTTATTTTAAAAAAATAGAAGCGAATTCTGGTTCAAGTAAATCTCAGGGATATTGTTTGTTGCACTATAATCAGAAAAAAGTTCAGGAAGCCAGTGGAAACAAGGCGAAAGAGATTTCTCAATATACCGGTAAGACGAAGTAGAAAGTTTAAAATCAGGAGGAAGCAAATGGATGATTTGGTAATTGATAAAGAGAAAAAGCCATTAGATATACGGGAATTTTCAGAATTGGAAAATGCTTTCGCTTTAGTGGATAGCATTGTTACAAAGAATTATTTATCAAAACTTGATGAATGTAATTTACTTGATAGGTCTGCACAATTAAAGGTATTGCGATTAAGCGAAAGTGCAAGCCTATTTAGAGTAAAAAAAATTGTTTATGACCGAAATGAAAATAGTTTACAAAAACTCATCAATACATATGCTTCTGTTGCAGGTTTTAACAGCAATGTTGTCATGATTATTAATAGTAATGGAAAAGAAGTAGAATTATATCTAGGGACAACGGGTGCTAATGATGTATCAAGTGCAAGAGGTAGTGCAAAGGCATTATGCAATAACTTCGTGGGCAACTTTCCAGGAAGTTTGGGCGCATATGAGGATGTGGCATTGGATAGCGTGCCACTGGGATCATTGTTAAATGAATGCACAAAAGATTTATATCAAAGTGTTTCAAGTGTGTCAGGTGTAGGCTCTCCCAGAGTAAAGGAAGATGTGGCAAATGAAAACTATATTCAGGGAATTGAGAAACTTATTGATACTATGCAGGGTATACCTTTTTCGGCTATTTTTATAGCGAATAATGTTTCCGGTGATGAACTAGATGATATAAAGGCAGAGTATGAACTGATATATTCAAAACTTATTCCATTTTTAAGAAGTGATTTATCATTTAATGAGAGTTCGGCAGAAGGGGTGTCAAAGACTTTATCAGAATCACTTAGCAAAACTGTTACTAAAAGCAAGTCCAGCGCATTATCGACTGGCACTTCGGAGTCAAGAGCGCATACAGAAGGACAGGCGATTACACATACGGATACTGTTGGAGCCAGCGTTGGTGGAGATGCTGGACCGGTAAGAGTTGGGGGACATTATTCCCATAGCATATCAAGGACCCATAATTATGCTGATACAACAACGTTTGGAACAACAAAAACTCAATCAAGTACAATAGGCGATGCAGAAGCAAAAGGTGAGATACAAAGCATCGCAGATGGAAAATCATTGACAGAAACAACTGGGCGTACATTACAGATTTCGTATATTAATAAGACAATTCAGGATATACTTGATAGAATCGATGAACAATTAGAACGACTTAAAGAAAGTGAAAACTATGGAGTTTTCGCGGTTGCAGCATATTTTTTAGCAGCAGATCCATTGGCAAGCAAAATGGCTGCTAGCGCATATAAAGGCCTTATAAATGGTAATTGTACCCATGTGGAAAGGGCAAATATTAATTCATGGCAGGATGAGGCTAATATTAAAATTATAAAGAACTACCTTCGTAAACTTCAACATCCAATGTTTGCGTTTGGAAAAGATAATATTGTCACGCCGGTATCCGTTGTAAGTGGACGCGAATTAGCGGTTCAAATGGGTATGCCCAGAAAATCAATTCCAGGAGTCTCAGTAGTCGAAACTGCTGCATTTGGAAGAAACATCGTGAAAGATGTATCCAAAAAGCATAGATACATAGAACTCGGAAATTTGTATCATATGGGGAGAGATGAAGTCGGCGCAAAGGGAAAACTTCCGGTATTGCTTGACATGGATAGTTTGACTATGCATACATTCATTACTGGTTCTACAGGTGCTGGAAAATCAAATGCAATTTATACTCTTTTGGAAAAGATTCTTGAAAGAAATGAACGTTCTGCGAATAACGAAAATGTTCATTTCATGGTTATTGAACCGGCAAAGGGTGAATACAAGGATAAATTTGGTCACTATAAAGATGTAAATGTTTATGGTACAAATCAAAAGAAAATGGAATTGTTGAGAATAAATCCGTTTTCTTTTCCGGAGGATGTGCATGTACTGGAGCATATTGACCGGTTGATTGAAATATTTAATGTTTGCTGGCCGATGTATGCGGCGATGCCTGCTGTATTGAAAGACGCTATAGAAAGGTCGTATATCAATGCAGGATGGGATCTTACAGCATCTGTGTGCAAATATGAAGACAAGTTTGGACAAACGTTATTCCCATCATTTATTGATGTTTTAAAAATGATCAATGCTGTAATGGAGGAATCAAAGTATTCTTCTGATAGCAAGGGAGACTATACGGGCGCACTTTGTACCAGAATTAAATCCTTGACAAATGGAATTTACGGACAGATTTTTACGTCAAATGAATTGTCATCAAGTGATTTGTTTGATTCAAATGTCATCATAGATTTAAGCCGAGTAGGATCTGTTGAAACAAAATCTTTGATTATGGGTTTACTTATTATAAAAATGCAGGAATATCGGATGTCTATGCATAGTGGAAATAATAGAGGGCTTAAACACTTAACGATACTTGAGGAAGCACACAATTTACTCAAAAAGACATCCTCTGAGCAGAATTCGGATTCCTCTAATCTGCTAGGAAAATCTGTTGAAATGTTAGCGAATTCGATAGCTGAAATGAGAACGTATGGAGAGGGCTTTGTTATTGCAGATCAAGCTCCTGGATTGTTAGATATGTCGGTAATAAGGAATACTAATACAAAAATAATCCTTCGATTGCCAGATATATCAGATCGTGAATTGGCTGGACGCGCAGCAGCATTAAATGACAATCAAATTTTAGAGTTATCAAAACTGAAAACAGGTGTAGCAGCGGTTTATCAAAATGATTGGCTCGAACCGGTTCTATGCCATATACATCCATGCAAGGATGATGAAATATTGTATGAGAAAAGCAATTATTTCAGAAATAAAAATGAAGTAGATGTAAAGGCTGCAATTATAGACTATGTAATGCTTCCTGTTCCGAAGAAGTTAGAATTGAAGTCAGATAAAGTCGCACAACTGGAAAAAAACATTTTTAGGCTTCAGGTTGCTGCTGATACAAAGATTGATTTAATGCGATATATCAAAGAGGATAGACCTGAGGTTGCCCAAAAATTGCGGAGCAGAATTGTATATAATGTCTTTAATTCGGAATCTGCAATAATGTTATCTAATACGGAAAGATATGATATAAATTCTTGGGTCAATATGATGTTGGATAAATTGGAGCCTAATATTGAAACATTTGACCGAGTCGATCAGGACAAAATTCTGGCTATTATCGCTAGTGAGTATGCCGATCGTTCTAAAACACCAGAAGCTGTGGAAATCAAAGACAATTTGCTAAGTCTAATAAAGCAACATAGGGGAATGAGGTGAATGGAATGTTTGGATTTGGCGATAAGGTCGAAGGGGGAATAATACCTGAGGCAACAAAAGAAGAAGCGACGAATAGACCTGAATCGGAAAGACTATTGAAGGATCTTTTTAAAGAAGATTTTGATGGCATACAGTGTCAGAAGCTTGAAACTGGAGGTAATGATCCTGAATTTAGTTCCGATAAAATTATGTATAATCTATTCGCGGATGATTACGAGCAATCAAATATTGACAACAATTCAGAGCCAGAAACTGAGGATAATGTTGGTATAGACTCACCGGATTCTGGTGATAAAATTGATCTGAAAAGTATTTATAAGCCTAATTCTACTTTTGAAAATAATGGAAATATTTATGAGACGGATGATAATGGTAATATATACAAGATCAATGGAAGCGAACTTACTCCGGATACGGAATATACCATCGATGGTGTGACATACACGACCGATAGTAATGGCAGAATAATAACATGCGATGGAGAACCAAAACAAACACCTGAGGGAATAAGAGATACAAAGGCTCAGGAACAGGCGGGAGGTGAAGATCGACAGGAGGGAGACCAAGGCGGTCATATCTTAGCACGAATTTTAGGCGGTTCTAAAGGAATAGAAAATATGCTTGCAATGAGAGGTCCAATAAATCAGGGCCCTTATCATTCAATGGAGAAGGAGATCGATAAAGCGTTAAGTGATGGCAAGGATGTTCACATCCATGTGGATGTAAAATATAAAGGAGATTCTGAGAGACCATCGAAAATTATTGTGACGTACTCTATTGACGGAAAAGAAACTGTGATAGAGTATGATAATGACGCAGGCTCAACAGATTTACTGGAATCCGTTGAAAACAATGTAGATAATGTTCAATATACGGATTTAAAACAGGAAATAGAAGATGCTAATGAAGATGGCGCGAACATGAGTATTATTGCTGTTAAGACAGAATATGATGACGAAGGAAATATAAGTAAGGTTACAGTAGTTATGCGAGATGAAAATAGTGGCGGGCCAAATGAAAAGAGAGTGTTGTTGCCTAAGGAGGATGAATGATGAGAGCCTTGGAAGATATTTTTGAATTGACTGACTCTATATTGCCGAATGGAGCCATAAGAGTGATATTTTTTTGTGAAGTTGAGGACAGAGCGTATGAGATTTTTTATTATGCGATTTTCCCCAATGACATAAGAAAACAATGCTATGAATTGGTTGAACAGGGAGAAATTGATGAAACAGATTTAGATGAAAATTTTGATAAAATAGCAACTTTTATACGGAATTCATCTTCTTTTAATCCTGACAAAAGAAACGTGGTTACAATAGAAGTGGAAGGTTCAAATGAAAGGGTTGAAATTGAACATGTTAGTAAAGATGTAGGTTTGTATGGAATAAAAAAGAACTGGAAAATGAAAAACCTGTAAGTGATGTTATAAAAACTTAAAATCGAGTATGGAGGAGTACTGGAAACGGTGCTCCTCTTTTTTGTGCAAGAATTTTCAATATATTTTCAGAATGACATATTTTGTCTTTGCAAGATGATATTATTTATATATCTAAAATATCAAAAATAAATAATACACGGAGGATATGGTAATGAAAGAAGTGAATGAATCTGGTCTTGAAAACATGGCAAATGCAGTGGACGACAACAACAATAATGCTCCAGCTTGTTTGGCAGAGTTAAATGATGGAGCATCTGATGATGAAAACGTTGTTGCTGAAATTGCTACATCAGAAGTGGTAAATGAAAATGAGCCGGAAAAAATGGTAATCAAATTTGATGAATTACCCGAAGATGTAAAGATGGCATTAGAGGCTGAGCGTTGTATTACGCATTCGCACGAAACCGCAGAACAGTCAGAAACTGTAGATGATGTATCTGGGGGAAATTTAGAAACAGAGCAGAGCACTGAATCAAAGAAGAGCATTTTTGAACTTCTTGAAGAAGATATTATGTCCTCAGATTTGCCCTTGCACGAAAAAAATAGACGTCTTTCGCGGCTGATTAAGATGCGTGAAAGAAAAGTAAATATCATGCTGGTCGGAGCTACTGGCAGTGGAAAGAGTTCAACCATAAATGCGCTTTTTAACATGGAAGTGGCGAAAGTAGGGGTAGGCGTAGACCCTGAAACGGATTTGATTACGAGTTATGTTTTGGACAATCTTACAATTTGGGACACACCAGGACTTGGAGACGGCGTTGAAGCTGATGAAAAATACAACAATCTGATTATTAAGAAGTTGAGTGAGATGGATGAGAACGGTGATCCATTGATTGATCTAGTATTAGTCGTTTTAGATGCATCGTCAAAGGATCTAGGCACTTCATATGAGTTGATCAATAACGTCATAATTCCTTGCCTGGGAAATGATAAGGAAGGACGTATTCTGATTGGCATTAATCAGGCTGATGTTGCGATGAAAGGGAAACATTGGGATTCGGAAAATAATATTCCAGATGAAGTTTTACTGGATTTCTTAAAGAAAAAGGCAATTTCGGTTCAAAAAAGAATTGAAGAATGTACTGGAGTTTCTGTACGACCAATTTATTATTGCGCTGGTTATAAGGAAGAGGGGGAAGAACAGTGCAAGCCGTATAATTTGACAAAACTTCTTTACTATATAATTAGGTCGATACCTAAAGATAAGAGACTGGCTATAGCAGATAATATTAATGTTGATGAAGATAAATGGCTACACGATGATGAGGAGGAAGATTACAAAGAAAAATCTAAAATTGGGTTTCTGGAATCCATTGGGTACTGTATGGGGGAATGTGCAGAAACCGGAAGTGAAATTGGAGGAGCAATATTGGGAATACCAGGCACGGTTGTAGGTTATGTAGTTGGCGGTTTTTGTGGAGCAGTAAAAGGCTTTTTTGAAAATATATTTGGATAATTGTCATATTCAGATAGACTGGAAATATCTAGTATTTCTTCTTTTGGAATTATAATTAGCGACATTTGCGCTGGCCTATCTATCGGTCAGCGCAAATTGCATACAAATCACGACATTACTGACTGATATAAATAATATGCGACAAGGAATTACAGAATTGGTCGAAAATCTATTCCGGCTTTTGCTGCTTGTTCGTGCTGGTCTTTCCGGCTGATATGATAGATTTGCTTTCCTCTGCGGAAATTATAGCCGGTTTGGTGGAAATGAAAAGCCACATTATATTCGATGCATTGTGTCATGGTACTGAGAACCCATCCGTAATCGCAGATTCTGGCATCATCGCCGGATTCTCCCCCGCAGGACACCATCTCAATCTCTGAGTGGTACTTTTCCAGAAAAGGACGCAGATTGATATATTCAAGCATTGGCTCATGGATAATCTCTTTATGCTTGATGGGAAGCTCTAAGAAAATTGGGAGTCGCCTGTTCGTCATGAATTGATTTTCACAGGTGCAGACGATGTGAACATTGTCATAGCCATTTCCCCAGTCATCCGGCAGACCGATATGAAAACGCTCCGGACGTTTCGTGACAAAGTAAAATTGGAGATCGGAGCGTTCTTTCATCATTGCCCAGGCTTCCGGACGCCATTCATCCGCAGCCTGATGAAAGAAATCCGAAGTAAAACAGGTATATACATAGTCGCCGTCCGGCTGGAGTTTATATTCTTTTTGACGGTTTCTCCGGATTGGCAGATTGAAGGATGCAGTTTTCTTGACAACAGAAGTATCACGCCCGAACTCTGCGTTGCGCCGGTAAACATAGCAGTGTGAACATCCGGTACTGACTTTGGTGCAGCCGTGCCACGGATTCCATGTTGCCATATGGCTCCCTCCAATCTTATATTTTCGTTACGGGCAATCCTGTCCGTCTGTAAATATCTTATCTGCATCCTTTTCCAGATTCTTCATGAAATCTCCGTTTGATACTATGGGGGATTCCACTTTATATCCGCGCCGCTTTAGGATGCGGAACTTGAAGTCCAGCAGCTCGAACGGTACATACAGCGTGCTTGCTGCCTGAAAGAAAAACATATCGTCATTCAGTACCGACAGGACGGCTTCGTCACTCAGCAGTAATTCTGACGCAAATACATTCGCTTCATACTCATGTGCATCGGTATCGTCAAATAAGGTAACTTCGTGAAAAGCAGCTCCTGATGCTTTGGGAGTATGCAGGACGCTGTGTCCGATCTCATGAGCCAGGACAACTTTTTGCAGGATCTCCGGCAGGTCACTGTTGATTGTGATATGCTTCTTCCGTTTATGTATGATAAAAAAGCCTTTGCAGCAGCCGTCATAGGTTCCCATCGGCACAAATGACAGAATAATCTTCATGTCGCGGGCAAGCCGGAACGGATCGCTTTCGCCGTACTTCTTCTTTAACTTATTGGCTGCGTCTGCAATCATTTCTATGGTCAATCGAATCACTTCCTCCCTGTGTCGGAATAATGGGGACTTCATTCTATTATCATTCTATCTCAAATGGTGTCCCATAAAACGGACTACTGTTCGGAAGCGGCTGTATTTTTCCGTCCAAAAGTCTGGCGTGCGCTTTCTTTACATTCTACATATGCTTTCATAACTGCCTGGAAATAAGCGTCCTTTGCTTCTTCGCTGACGGTGCCTCCAGCGAAGAGAGCCTGATTTTGCTGCAACATTTTTTCAAGATCGAGGGATTCTTTGCGCCCCTCTTTTTTTCTCATTTCCTCTACATAATCCATGCGGTCTAATCCGTAGGTTGGATCTTCAATAGTGTCGTCCTTCAGATATTCCGTGGAAACGTCGAGCGCTTTGGCAAGTTTGTAAAGCTGGGCTGCCTGCGGGAAGCGTTCGCCGGATTCATAAGTAACTATGGTACGGAAACCAATACCGGCTTTCTCTGCAAGCTGTTTCTGGTTTAGCCCCAGTTGTCCTCTGTGGTATCTTACCTTGTCTTTAAAGGCTGTCATGTTCATTCCCTCCGTTTTGAAAATGATTTGCTAATTCTTGCAAATTCGCCTTGACATAGTTGCCATTAGTTGCTATAATCTGGATTAGCACGAATGAGCAAGACTTTGTAACTATATGTAAATTATAAGTTGCAAAAGAGAAAATGTCAAGCGCAAACATGCTAAAAGTTGCTAAAAATGGAGCAAGAATGATATGGATAGAGTGATTTTACATTCGGATATGAATAATTGCTATGCCAGCATCGAGCTTTTGCACCATCCGAAACTGCGCGGACATCCGATAGCGGTTGGCGGAGATCCGGAAGCGAGGCATGGGATTGTGCTTGCGAAAGATCAGATTGCAAAGAAAGCTGGGGTAAAGACCGGCATGGCTTTATGGCAGGCAAGACAGGTCTGTCCAGAGATTATCTTTGTACCGCCTCATATGGATTTGTATTTGCGCTTCTCTAAACTGGCGCGTGAGATTTACGCGGATTACACTGATCAACAGGAGCCGTTCGGGTTGGATGAATGTTGGCTGGACGTTTCCCACAGCGGCAGTTATAAGGGAGACGGCATGACGATTGCAAAGGAAATCAGCAGCCGGATCAAGTATGAATTGGGAGTTACCGTGAGCATTGGCGTTTCGTGGAATAAGATTTTCGCAAAACTGGGCAGTGACTACAAAAAACCGGACGCGATTACGGCAATTACAAAAGACAATTTTCATCAGATTGCATGGCCTCTGCCTGTGGGTGATCTTCTGTATGTGGGACGTGCGACGCAAAAAAAATTAAACCTTTATGGCATCCGGACTATCGGGCAGCTGGCGCAAACTGATCCCGAACTGTTACATAGGTGGCTTGGGAAAATGGGTTTGGTTCTTCATATGTTTGCAAATGGGGAAGATCAGACACCGGTTGCCGTTGAGGATTATCATGCTCCTATCAAAAGCATTGGCAACAGCACTACAACGCCGCGGGATTTGGTATCAGACACGGATGTGAAGATTATTGTTTATGCTCTGGCGGAAAGCGTATCAGCCAGACTGAGGGAAAACAATTTCAAATGCCGAGTGGTCGAGATTTCCATAAGGGACAGTGATCTGTATAGTTTCACGAGACAGCATAAGATATCCTCTCCCACAGATCTGACAACAGAGATTGCGGAAAATGCTATGAAGTTGTTCTATGATAATTACAGGTGGAGAAAACCGATCCGTAGCGTAGGGGTTAGAGCCTGTGATCTTGTGGAGGCGGACTGCCCGATTCAGCTTGACCTCTTTATTGATGAAAATAAGCGTGAACGGCTTCATAAAATGGACATGACGGTTGATGTTATTCGCCGCCGCTTTGGTTACGAGAGCATTCAGAGAGGATTGATGTATCAGGACAGGCTGCTTTCAAAACTGAATGCGAAGGATGATCATACGGTGCATCCGCGCGGTTATTTTGCAGACGGGAACCAGACAGGGGTTGATTTATTAAAGGTAGGTGGGTGATATCAATGGATGAATCAAAGATTTATGTACAGGTCACGGCGGATTTTATGCCGGACGGTTACCTTCGCCCGAAGTGTATCATATGGGAGGACGGTCAGAAATTTGACATAGACCGTATCACAGACTGCCGGAGGGCGGCAAGTTTGAAAGCTGGAGGAGCGGGAATCCGTTATACCTGTATGATTTGCGGCAGGGAACATTATTTATTTTACGAGGAAAACTATAAGTGGTTTGTGGAAGCAAAGAATTCATAATGGATGCAAAGGAGAAAAGCACTATGACAAAAGATGTAAAGTGTCCGATTTGCGGTAC
>JAJQCB010000302.1 GCA_021203005.1 Clostridiales bacterium
CTCTATTGAAGCTTTTCGCGGATGTGTTCAACTTGCACTTGCAATTTTCGTAAATATATTCCTTTCGGAAAACAAGAAGTAACGGGTTATTTTTTGCGTTGTCGAGCCAGAACCGGGCAGCCGGAATGGCTCGTAAAATTATTCTGTACCAGTCGATAGTTCTTGACATATGCCATAAACGGGATTATGATAGAGACAGTATGAAAGGGAAAGGAGCGAACATCACCATGGAGAAGGACATGAGTGCCGGCATGGGCATTGCATGGATTAAATGAGACGGAGGGCGTGAGAGATGCTAAAACAACACAGATTCTGGGCGATGGTAATGCTGATTGGCTGTGTGATGTGCCTGTGGACAGGACATCAGATGTGCAGGCCAAGGAAAAAAGAAGAAGAGTAAAAAAGAGGAATTCCCCGTCCGGTAAGGGCGGGGAGTTTTATGTGGCTTTACAACAACGTTTTATAAGTGCCGTTCTGCAACACGGAGCAGATTCCTTCGATCCCGCAGCGGACCATATTGGAGACCGCCGCGTCTGTATAGAAGGCCATGTGCTGGGTCATGACGACGTTCGGGAACTGCCGCAGATATGCCATGGAACGGTTGCTGATGATCTCGTCACGGCGGTTTAGGTGATAGATGCCCTCCTCACGCTCGAAGCAGTCGAGGCCCAGACCGCCGATTTTTTCCTGCTCGATTCCCGCAATCAGCGCTTCAGTGTCCATCAGTGCGCCGCGCGCGCAGTTGATCAGGATCACGCCGTCTTTCATTTTTGCGATCGCGTCATTGTCGATCATATGGTAGGTCTGATCGTTCAGGTTCAGGTGTACGGAGATGATGTCGCTTTCCCGGTAAAGTGTGTCCAGATCCGTATAGCTGAGCCAGCGGGACGCCTCACCCTGATACTGGTCATAGCCCAGAATCCGGCATCCGAAGCCGGAGAGAATCTTCGCCAGCTGCGTCCCGATCCAGCCGGTTCCCAGAATCCCGACTGTCAGATTTCGCATTTCGCGTCCATAAAGTCCCGGAAGAGAATAATTGTTGACCTGCGCGCGCCAGAGGGCTGCTTTATAATGCCGTATGCACAGAAGCATCAGCATAACCGCATATTCCGCCACGCCGTTCGGCTCATAAAAGGCGTTGCAGACGGGCAGGCCGATCGCTTTGGCATGCGCCGTATCGATATGGTCATAGCCGATCGTGCGGGTCGTGAGACAGCGGACGCCGAGCCTTTTGTATTCGTCCAGAAGAGCCGCGTCGATGTTTCCCTGCCCAAGCATGGTTACGCCCTCGCAGTCGGCCGCCATGGAAGCGTTCTCCATCGTCGGGATCTGATCCGTGAGGATCAGCTCTGCGCCAAATTCTCCGGTATAACGGTCAAAATGTTCCCTCTCATCATCCCGGACTTCATAAGCAATGATTTTCATGTGAATCTCTCCTTTGCGTTGTACTGGTATTATATTCCGGCTTGTGTTATCCCGAATGTAAGATAGATGACATTTTGAGGTGGCAGGATGGAGATTAAATTTTCAGACAAGGAAATGGAGCGGCTTTCACAGGCAGGTTACCTGCGCCGTTATGCGCGGGAGGAAAGTATTTATCTGGAGGGAGATGCGGCGAATACGCTGTGTATTATCCGGGACGGAAGAGTGCGCGTGATGCTCAGTACCCGGGAAGGAGAGGAGCTGACGCTCGAGATCGTGGAGAAGGGGAGGCTTTTCGGTGAATCTTCCTTCCTGAGCAAAAGTCCGCGGCCGACCACGGTCACGGCGGTCACGGACGTTCTATTGCTCTGCTGCACGATAGAACAGTTGATTCCCTGTCTGTGTCAGAATCCGGATATTCTGCTCAAGGTGCTGCAGCATTGTTCAGAGACAATGAATCATCTGTCATACTCGCTTCACTCTTTTCGCTTTCTGGATCGTTACCAGCGAATTGCTTCTTTCCTGCTGACGGAGACCGGGACGGATAATCCGGACAAGGAGATCGAGGAGCAGTGTCTGCCCTATTCCCATGAAGAAATTGCCATGTGCCTCGGTCTGGCGCGGCCGACGGTCAGCCAGGTTCTGAAGGAATTTGAGCGTAACGGCCTGCTGCGCTGCGGCTACCGGAAGGTCTGCACCTTGGACAGGGAGGCGCTGGCGGAGGCGGCGGGTATTGGATTGTGATAACAGTCCCCTCTCTGTCAGACAGGCTGCGCAGGTCCTGTTTCAGAGAATCGCTCTTTCAGCAGCTCCACCAGCCGTTCCGCGATCGGCGTGAAGACCTGATACTTCTTCCAGATGATGTACATCTTCGTCTCAAGCCGGGGAGAAAGCGGACGAAAGCACAGGCCGTTTTCAGGGCTGACGTCTGCCAGACGGTCAAAGACCAGCAGGCATCCCAGCCCCTCCTTCACAAATACGGAGCCATTGTAGAAAAGGTTGATGGTTCCGATGATATGCAGCTGATCGACCGCCTCGCCGCACCATCGGGGCAGGTCTGTACGGATCGACTGCGGTGAAATGATGAGAGGAAGGTCTCGTATATCTTCGAGATAGATCTCTGTTTTCTGTGCCAGCGGGTTGTCTGCCCGCATTAAAAGCCCCCAGGTGTCGCCGCCCGGCAGGGAAAGGTAATTATACTTCGAAAGGTCGGGCGGTTCCACGATGACTGCGAAATCGGAGAGCCCCTGCTCCAGGTCATTCACCACCACGCGGGCGTCTCCGCTGGTAATGTGGAAGCGCAGCCCCGGATACTGCCCACGAAAATCCTTGATAACACCGGCCAGGTGGTGGATCAGCCAGGATTCCGCGCAGCCGATCCGCACATCGCCGCCCGTTACATCATTCAAAGACTGAAATTCTCCTATGGTCTTGTCTGTCATGTCCAGAATGTCTTCCGCGCGCTTGCGCAGCAAAATTCCCTCTTCTGTCAAATGTACGTTGTAATTGCCCCGCACGAAAAGCTTGCAGCCGAGCTCAGCCTCCAGCTCCTTGAGCTGCTTGGACAGAGTCGGCTGGGAAATGTGCAGCGTTCTGGCCGCGCCGGTGATGCTGCCCTCTCTGGCGACTTCTATAAAATAGCGTAAAACTCTCAGTTCCATGGTGTTTCCTCCGCTTTCCGCATTGCTATCTTTATCTTGACCGCTGATTTCATTGCTTTCTTGACTGGCAAACAACCAAATTATACTTTTTTAAAATCCTGTTGTTCCATTTTGAACATTTCATAAACGTAAGCCGAGCCCTGTAGATAAAGCCCTGTCTCAACATCTGTGAGTCGTTCAAAGGTTTTGGAACTATAAAAAAGATCCATTGCTCCATCCATTGATCTGCTTTCATCTTCCATAATAAACGCTATAATATCCTGAGTAGTGTATTCAATCATCTCCTGCTGTTTATCTGTCATATTTAACCCCCACCTTTTTCAGATACCGTAGTGCTTTCTCAGTGTGAAAGGTGCATTGATTTGTCAGTTTTCCAAAATCAAATTCCCGCTTTAAATACTCAGCGTCTATGGTTCCTCTGGAAAATTGTCTGATCAGCAGACCTACAGTATCATTTGCGACCGGTCCTGAGACAACATCATATTTATTGTCGGTATTACACTCCGGGCTTGAAATATCCACAAATTTTCGATTCCGGTTATTGTTGATAAATACCGCCCATTCAACGCTTGGTTTTTCAGCGTTCTTCTTTCCGCCATTCTCCATGCCTGTTCCTCAAGAATTGTCGTGTAAAAGCCACATCCAAAATTTTTATAGGGCATACATTTTGATAAATCGACGTATTCTATTTCCATATTGGAGCCATGATAAAGTTTCAAAATACCGTTCCTCCATTTTTTCTGCATATAATACTCAAATCATCCATTGTATCGTCGAAAGATAATGTATGCTCCACATCATAGAATTCGTGGAGAAAGTCAATTCCTTTATATTGCCGCAGATACATGTAAGCATCCTACTGATGCAAACCACAATATAATCCAATAAATTTCTTTCGAAAATTGCAAGTGCAAGTTGAACACATCCGCGAAAAGCTTCAATAG
>JAJQCB010000216.1 GCA_021203005.1 Clostridiales bacterium
ACTCTATTGAAGCTTTTCGCGGATGTGTTCAACTTGCACTTGCAATTTTCGATCAAAATGCCTTTCCTGCTAATCAGCGGAAAAACCTTGCAAAAAACTCTGCTAATCGAAAAAGTTGAGTGTTCCTCGTCCGAAAGTGTTATAAACAGTAAAATCTGTGTACATCGGGTTCATATACTGATGCCAATAAATCTTTCCAATTTCTAATCATTAGCGCCTGCGTTCGGCTATCTGGCCGATTGTCGGGCGCTTCTTGCGTCAAAGTACATATCTATAATTTTCCGATTAAAATATGCTCTCCCTCTTTACATAGCGTTTGCGCTTCCATTTTTGGTAGCGCGCTGCAATAATCGGCCATGGCTGGGAAAGAGAGGAAAAAATGGAGTACAGAGATTTTTTGAACATGGTGAAGCCTGATCTCGAAGCAATGATGCCTGGTAATGATGTAACAGTCAGAAACATCCAGAAACTGCAGGGTATGTCGTACTATGGTATTTCGGTAAAACCGGAAGGGCGCATCGCCGCTGTCTCACTGAATCTGGAATCCTTCCACCGCAGATTTGAGGAGGGACAGGATTACAGGCAGATTCTGAAAGGTATTGTCAATGCGGTGCGTGAGGCTCTGGCGCTGGATATGCAGATTCCGCTCGAAAGCATCAAAGACTACGATCAGGTGAAGGAAAGGCTGATAGTCCAGATCGTTGGAAGGGAGGGAAACGAGGACAGGCTTTTAACAATCCCACATCACGATATGGAAGACATGTCTCTTGTGTATCATATTGATTTGGGACCGATGGGCGGCGGAACAGGTCGTATTCTGGTTACAAATGAGATGCTGTATGGTTATGGCATCAGCGCGGAGCAGCTTCATCAGGATGCGCTGAAATCCGCGCAGGAAAGGCAGCCATTTGTTATTCGGAGTATGAATGAGATTATGGCTGAGTTCATGGGGACGGAACCATCAGAGGTCAGCGGCGCACCGGATCTTTATGTGGCAACCAATCCGGAAATGATGAATGGAGCCGGTGTAATTGCTTATCCAGGTTTTATGGAAGCTGCGACAGAGAAGATGAAGGGAAACTTCTTTATTCTTCCCTCTTCGCTCCATGAGGTGATCATGGTGCCTGAAAATGGGATGAAGTCATATCAGGAGCTGGAAGCAATCGTCGCGAACGTCAATGAGACGCAGGTCTTGCCGGAGGATCAGCTTTCTGGCAGCGTATACCATTATGACTGCCATGAGAGGGGGTTCGAGCTGGCAGCGAAGTACGACGCCCGCGCAAGGAGAAAGGAGGAAGAACGGCCTTCCGTGCTGAAAAGTCTGGAGGAGCATAAGGCAAATCTGGCTCCGAGGAAGAGCGGATCTTCAGTATCGAGGAAAGAGCCGGCGCTGACGATGTGAGGCATGGTGGTGGAACCAGGATATGACAACTTCAGGCGACAGAGCCGACGGATAAGCGGGAGGTGGTGGAGATGAATGTCCTTTGATTATTTCTACGGTCCGCAGGCGAAGCAGTTTTCCTTTTATCGGATTCCGAAGGTCCTGTTTACGGAGGAACGGTTCAGAGACATTTCCACGGACGCCAAGACCCTTTACGGGATTTTACTTGACCGGATGGAGCTGTCGGCCAGAAACGGCTGGATGGATGAAGCAGGGCGCGTTTATATCATTTTCACGATAGAGGAGATCATGGAAGCGTTATCCTGCGGAAATAAGAAGGCGGGAGCACTGCTCTCCGAGCTTGAGAAAAAAGCCGGACTGATCGAACGGAAACGACAGGGTTTATGCAGGCCAAATCTGATCTACGTCAAAAACTTTATTGGGCAGATGGTGGATAACCCTGTGGATAATCTGGTGGACGGACGTCTCCGAAAATGTCAAAATGACACTTCCGGAAGTGTCGAAATGGCATCTCTGGAAATGTCAAAAGGACACGGTAATAATACTGATATGAATCATACTGATGATAGTGATACGGATTCCTTCTTTTCTTACGAGACGGACGGAACGGAGGAGGAGGGACTGCGCGATCGGGAGAACATGCGGGAGTTTTTTCTGGGGCAGTTTAATTATGAGAGCCTGCTTCATGATTATCCTTATGAGAAGGACATGCTGGAAGAAATACTGGAGTTGGTGGTCGACACCTGCTGTACACGGCGGAAGGTGATCCGGATTGCAGGGGATAATAAGCCGTCTTCGGTGGTAAAAAACTGGTTCAAGAAGCTGGACAGCGAGCATATAAGGTTCGTGCTTACCTGCATGAAGGAGAATACTACGAGAGTGCGGAATATGAAGCAGTATCTCTTGGCAGCTCTTTATAACGCGCCTATGACAATCAGCAGTTACTATTCTTCGCTTGTAAGCCACAACATGGCCCACGGGCCTTAAAACCATGAAGAGAAAGGAAGTGAGAAAATGGCAAGGAAAGCCACAGTTCTGGCGGTCGCAAACCAGAAAGGTGGAGTCGGGAAGACTACGACATGCGAAAATCTCGGCGTGGGACTGGCGCAGGAGGGGAAGAAAGTGCTGCTTGTTGATTCAGACCCGCAGGCAAGCCTGACCATCGCGCTGGGATATCCGAAGCCGAACGATCTTTCTCCTACGCTGGCAGAAATGATGGAGAAGGTCAGGGCGGAGGAAGTGATATCACCAGGAGAAGGAATCCTGCACCATGCGGAGGGCGTTGACCTTATGCCGGCAAATATCATGTTGTCCGGCCTGGAGGTGTCGTTGGTAAATGCCATGAGCCGCGAGACGATTTTAAAGCAGTATCTGAATACGGTGCGGCGGGAATATGATTTCATCCTGCTGGACTGTATGCCGAGCCTGGGAATGTTGACGATCAATGTGCTCGCGGCGGCAGACAATGTGCTGATTCCTGTGCAGGCGCAGTATCTGTCAGCGAAAGGTCTGGAGCAGCTTCTCCAGACGGTAAGCAAGGTCAGGCGGCAGATCAATCCGAGGCTACGGATCGAAGGGATTCTCCTGACAATAGTTGACGCGCGGACGAATTATGCGAAGGAGATCAGCAACCTTATCAGGGAAACCTACGGGAGTAAGATCAAGGTGTTTTCCGCGGACATTCCCCGTTCGGTTCGCGCCGCCGAGATCAGCGCGGAGGGAAAAAGCATTTTTGAGCATGATCCGAAGGGAAAGGTAGCGGAGGCTTATCGGGCCTTGACGAAGGAGGTGATAAAGGATGCCGAAAAAAGGCACAAACATCAGCTTGACCAGTTACGATGACATCTTCTCAACGGAAGAGAGCAGGGCGGAGGAAAAGCTGGAAAAAGTGCTGGAGATTCCGCTGTCGGAACTGCGTCCGTTCAAAAATCACCCGTTCAAGGTACTGGACGATGAAGCCATGCAGAGAACTGTGGAGAGTGTCGCCAGATACGGAGTACTCGCCCCGGCGATTGCGCGTCCGCTGCCGGAAGGAGGGTATGAATTGATTGCAGGGCACAGAAGGCATTATGCCTGTGAGCTGATCGGGAATAAGACGATGCCTGTTATCGTGAGGGACCTGGATGATGACGCCGCCACGATTCTGATGGTGGATAGTAACCTACAGCGGGAGACAGTGTTGCCGAGTGAGAGAGCGTTCGCTTATAAGACGAAGTTGGAAGCAGTGAAACATCAGGGGGCAAGGACTGATTTAACTTCATCCCAAGTTGGGATGAAGTCCTCACAGATGGTTAAGCATGGAGCGAGGATAGATTTAACTTCCCGACAAGTTGTCGGGAAGTTGGAAGCAGCGGATCTTTTGGGGCAGGATTCAGGGGAGAGCGGTCGTCAGGTTCAGCGTTTCATTCGTCTCACAGAACTAATTCCCGAGCTGTTGGAGATGGTGGACACCAAAAAGATCGCGTTTAATCCTGCGGTAGAGCTATCCTATCTGAAACCGGAGGAGCAGCAGAACCTGTTGGAAGCGATGGATTACGCGCAGGCCACGCCGTCACTTTCCCAGGCGCAGAGATTAAAGA
>JAJQCB010000244.1 GCA_021203005.1 Clostridiales bacterium
CGCCCTCATAACCGATAACTTGAGCACCCAGCAGCCGGTACGTCTCCTGCTCAAAAACCACTTTCATAATCATCAGACTGCCGCCGGGATAATAACCGGCGTGACTCATGGGTGATAAAATCACCTTGTCCGCGGACAATCCCGCTGCCTTCGCACTGGATTCATTTAATCCGGTGGAAGCTGCTGTCAGGTCAAAGACCTGGAGAATAGAGCTGCCCTGGCTCCCCTTGTAACGGCTGTCTCCGCCGCAGATATTGTCGGCAGCAATCCTTCCCTGTTTATTAGCCGGGCCTGCCAGAGGAATCAGCGTATCCTGACCGGAAACGAAATGCTCCACCTGGACAGCATCGCCAACAGCATAAATATCAGAAACAGAGGTCTCCATCCGTTCATTGACCAGAATGCTGCCTTTGACGCCGAGCTCCAGTCCGGCTTCCTTTGCCAGATGGCTGTCCGGCGTGACGCCAATGGCAAGAACAACCATATCCGCTTCCAATGGTGCAGTATCTTTCAGCAGCACACGGACGCTGTAACCGGTTTCCTCAAAACCCTCTACCGTATGCCCTAATGCCAGCTTCACGTTATGCTTTCGCATCTCATTATGGATAAAGGACGCCATATCCTGATCAAAGGGGTTCATGAGCTGCCTGGGGCGCTGTACGATGGTCACGTCCATACCCAGCTTTCGCAGGTTCTCGGCTACTTCCAGACTGATAAAACCACCACCGGCTAACACTGCCGATTTCGGTTGATGAAGATCAATGTAGTCCCGGATGCGCAGAGTATCCTCCACTGTTCGCAGAGTAAAGACCCGACTGATGCCAACGCCCGGCAGACGGGGCTGGGTGGGCTTTGCCCCCGGAGAAAGCAGCAGCTTGTCATAGCTTTCTTCAAACTGTTCGCCGGTTTCCAGATTTTTTACCAGAACCACCTTTCGCTCTGGGTGGACCGACAGCACCTCATGATGCACCCGCATCTGAACGCGGAAACGCTCATAGAAACTGTCCGGCGTTTGAAGCGTCAGTTCGCTGCGGTCTGTGATCACACCGCCGATATAATAAGGCAAACCACAGTTCGCATAAGAAATATATCCCGAGCGTTCAAAAACGATGATTTCCGCCTGCTCATCCAGGCGGCGGATTCGTGCGGCAGCCGTCGCACCTCCTGCCACACCGCCTATAATTACTACTTTCATATCAGCGCACCACCTTCCTTAACGACCTTCACCTCACAGTAAAGCTAAAATCTGATTTTTCGGCCGTGCACCGACCGCCTGGTTGACAACTTTTCCGTTTTTCACAACCACCAAAGTAGGAATACTCATAACACGGAACTGGGCCGCCAGCTCCGGCTGCTCATCCACATTGATCTTGCCCACCTTAACGTCGGGACGTTCGGAAGCAATCTCATCTACAATCGGGCCGACCATCCGGCAGGGGACACACCAGTCAGCCCAGAAATCTAAAAGCACAGTTTTGTCAGAATTCAGAACTTCTTCACGAAAATTATTTTGATTGATATTGATAGCACTCATGTTTTGCCCTCCTTTTGTATGAATCTATGGCTGTATTTTATCAGTATTTCTCAATTCCGTCTGTGATATTATCACGTATACGCTAAAACCTGCTTTGCAAATCATTCCTATAAAACCCAGAGAACAACAGGAATTCAAAATTTTTCAATAATAAGGTTCTTTTTAATCATTTGAATTCTTGACTCCATTATTATGGTGGGGTTTAAAATAGACAGGCCTAGCAATGAAAAGTATGTATATCTTCAAAGGAGAGCATAGATAATGAAACATACAATTATCACTATAAGCCGTCAGTACGGCAGCGGCGGCCGCGACATAGGCCATCTCATATCGAACCATCTGGGTATTCCATGCTATGACAGGAGCATCATAGACAAAAGTGCGAAAGTCAGTGAATTAAGCACTGATTTTATTGAGAAAAATGAGCAGCATTTGTCCCATTCTTTCTTTTTTGACATCACAATGACCGTTGATATTTATAAGGCACAATCAGCTGTCATCCGGGATTGTGCGGAAAAAGGGAACTGTGTGATCGTCGGACGCTGCGCCGATAAAATCCTGGAGGATGATTTTAACTGCCTAAAAGTATTTTTGTATGCTGACTTTGATAAACGCTGCATGCGGGCGGTGTCTGAGTATGGAAAAGCCAAGGAAAATATACGGAGTGTTGTCAGAAAGGTTGATAAAGGCAGAGAGCGGTTTTTCCGTCTTGTCCATGAAAGCGAATGGAAGGACATCTCAAATTATCACCTGTGCATTGACACGGGACTGTTTGGGTTGCAGCGCAGTGCCGAGTTAATCGAACAGGCATATCTTAGGATGGCGGAGGAAACAGCAGAATGAATGAGAAAGAAACAGTGATCCAAAATCCGTTAGGCACGAAGCCGCTTCGCTGGCTGATCCCTCACTACGCGGTTCCGGCCACTGTTGCGCTGGTCGTAAACGCGCTATACAATATTGTCGATCAGATTTTCATCGGGCAGAGTGTCGGATATCTGGGAAACGCCGCAACAAACATAATCAACCCCATTATGGTAGCGATGATAGCCATTGCTATGCTCTGGGGCGACGGGTGCGCATCGTACACGAGCCTTCAGCAGGGAAAAGGAAACCGCGAAAATGCATCCATAGGCGTTTGTAATACGTTTGCCGTGTCGCTGATTATGGGTCTGGTTGTTATGGTCGTCACATGGCTTGCCCTGGAACCTTTGTGCTGGTTATTCGGGGCTTCCGAGAATTCCCTGCCGTATGCGATGGCCTACGGTACGATCATCGCACTTGGTTTCCCCCTTATGGGGATCTTAAACCCGCTTACTTCTTGTATCCGTGTGGACGGAGGCGCCACTTACGGAATGATCGGCCTGCTGGTGGCCTGCGGTTCCAATATTGTCCTTGACGCGTTTTTCTGCCTGAAACTCGGGTGGGGTGTGCAGGGTGCTGCGATCGCCACTGTCATCGGGGAAACGATCAATGTTTTGTGGGTGTTGGCCTATGTACCAAGGTTCAAAAATATTACCATCCGCAAAGAGTATTTCCGGCCGAATATTTCCATCATTAAAAGTATCGCCGGCCTTGGACTTGCCAGTTTTATCCTCCAGCTTTCTTTTGCGTTAATCTCCGCTGTAGCCAACAACCTGCTTGCGCTCTACGGTGCACTGTCAAAATACGGCGCAGATATCACGGTAGCTGCCTTTGGTATTACGATTAAAATTAACCAGGTGGCCATTAACGTAATACAGGGTGTGATTACCGGGTCGCAGCCGATCATCGGCTATAACTACGGCGCGGGCAAGTACGACCGTACCAAAAAAACCTTTAAGTTTGCTATATTTACAAGTACCATCTTCCTGATTTTAGCAACTGTTATTATTCAGGTGTTTCCGATGTCCCTAATATCCCTGTTCGGCTCGGAAAGTGAACTTTACAACGAATTCGCCGTTATGTGTCTGCGTATTTATATGCTGCTCTGTATTGTAAACGGACTGCAGAACAGTACCAGCATTTTCTTCCAGTCTGTGGGAAAACCGGTGCAGGCTTCCATCAATACATTTGTAAAACAGATTGTTCTGGTACCGTTGTGTATGGTTATCCTGGCACGCATCATGGGAGTGACGGGCGTTCTCTGGGCGGAAGCAATCGTTGACGGAATCGCATTCATCATTTCCGTGGTTCTTCTGAAACGGAACTGGAATAAGATATTTCCACCTGAAACCGCAGAAGTTTCCCGCGCATAAAACAGTATTTCCCAATTAAAATCCTATATACTGAAATACCGGACAGCAGATTATCTTATGCTGTCCGGTACAGTATATCCGTCAATGACTTGTATCTTATTGTATCAGCTGTTATTTTTTCATTTTCAGTATATACATGCCGTCATGGAAAGTATCAACGTAAATATATCCGCGATCATCTACCACACAATCCTCGG
>JAJQCB010000048.1 GCA_021203005.1 Clostridiales bacterium
TTGCCACTCCATTTGACCCTCTTTTCAAAGTGGAAGTAAACTTTTCACTTCAGCAGAGTGAGTAAAAATATAACTATTCAGTACAGCAGGCCGCAGACCGCTTTCTTCGAAGGCTATATGCCGCTTACGCGTCATATGTCTGAGGCTTGATGGTTCTCCGCTTCGCTCCGGTCCGCGCAAAGCAGACGTCCCCCGGACGTCTTGCGCCGTTCCGCCCATCCCAAAATGAAAACACAGCCTTTAGCAGGTAAACCTGCACAGTCTGCCTTTTCATTTTGATGCTGTACTGAACTGTTACTAAAACTCCTCTTTCATAACTGCCAGGATATCGCTTAGCGAGTAACCGCGCCCGGTGAGTGTCGTGATCAGGCGGCGGCGCTGCCCCTCTCCGAATTCAGCATGGCAATAGTGCTTTTTCTCGAGATAACGGTGGATCTGCGGTCGCTCATCCACTGGCTCAAGCTTCTCGCAAACCTCCTCGATCAGCTCCCTGGAAATACCCTTCTTGAACTGAAGCTCCTGCATCAGCCGACGGCGGCTTTTCTGATCGCTTCGATAAGTGATGTAATCACGGACATAACGCGCATCATTAAGATAGCCGTAAAACTTTACATAATCCACCGCATCATCGACATACTCCGGCTCAAAACCGGCGTTCACAAGCTTCCCGCGAAGCTCCGTTTCTGATCGGTCCATCCGCTCCAGAACCTTAAGCGCCTTTTTCCTGGCCTCACGAATCTTCTCCGGATCCATCGGCTGCTCCGGATCCGTCATCTCCGGATCCTGTGCTCTGTCGTTCCGGGCTTTCTGCCGGTACTGGTAATCCATAATGTTCCCGCACCTTCCTTTCAATTTCATCACAGGCCGCCGGATTGTTGCGCAGGTACTGCTTCGCGTTCTCCCGGCCCTGCCCGATCTTTTCTCCATTATATGCATACCAGGCGCCGCTCTTCGCCACAACGCCGCAGTCCGCCGCCAGATCGATGATGTCGCCCTCCTTCACAATGCCCTTGCCGAACATGATGTCAAACTCCGCCTCCTTGAAGGGGGGAGCGATCTTATTCTTCACGACCTTGATACGGGTATGGTTTCCCACGACCTCGCCGCTCTGCTTCAGCTGCTCGACCCGGCGCACGTCCAGACGGATCGTCGCGTAAAATTTCAGCGCGCGGCCGCCGGTCGTCGTCTCCGGATTGCCGTACATGACGCCGATCTTCTCGCGGAGCTGGTTGATGAAGATCACGATGCAGTTCGTCTTGCTCACAACGGAGGTCAGCTTCCGCAGCGCCTGGGACATCAGTCTGGCCTGCAGACCCACATGAGAGTCTCCCATATCCCCGTCGATCTCCGCCTTCGGCACAAGCGCCGCGACGGAGTCCACGATCACGATATCCACCGCGCCCGAGCGCACCATCATCTCCGTGATCTCCAGCGCCTGTTCGCCATTGTCCGGCTGGGAGATATAGAGATTGTCAACGTCGACGCCGATATTGCGCGCGTAGGCCGGGTCAAGCGCGTGCTCCGCGTCGATGAAACCGGCGATGCCGCCCCGCTTCTGCACCTCTGCTACCATATGAAGAGCCACGGTCGTCTTACCGCTCGACTCCGGCCCGTAGATCTCGACAATCCGTCCCTTTGGCACGCCCCCTGCGCCGAGCGCAATGTCCAGGCTCAGCGAACCGGTGGGAACCGTCTCTACCTGCAGTCCCGACTGGTCTCCCATCTTCATCACAGAGCCCTTCCCGTACTGCTTTTCAATCTGTGCAAGTGCCGCATCCAGCGCCTTCAGCCGCTCGCTCTGATCCGCCGGTCTTGAAATCGTCTTTTCCTCTACTGATTTTGCCATGAATACTCTCCTTCAATCTCGTATTTCACAACACGAACTTTTGTTCGATTTCCTGTCTATCATCCTATCCCATGTGAACAAAAATGTCAAGCAAAATCTAAATTAATTTGCAGCATACAATTTGCGCTGGCCATTGGCCAGCGCAAATTGTAGCGGGAGCGACAGATTCCAAAACTGTCTTTGGTGCTTTCTTTTATCTATTTCCTATTCTTCGTCCCAGTAATCTATGGTTTCCTGCGAAGTTGTCTCAATACCAAACATCTGGTACATAAAATCTTCTCTTTCGTGAAAGATTTCCAGAATAAGCACCATATCCTCCGTAGTGCGATATACAAAATAATTATGTTCTGCAAACAGCACATAATATTCACAGTCTAAACCATATTTCTCCTGCATAGAAATTCCCATCTGCGGAAATTGTTTTAGATCTGCCAGGACTTTGGAAATATGGTTGGAAAAGCGCTCGGCTCGATCTTTTCCATATTTTTCTTTTATTTCTTTTTTTTATTGCCTTGCGTTTTGCCAATGCAATAGACGAATATACCAGCTTTCTTTGCTTCATATCTGCGCCAGTTCCTTTTCAACATCCTCCTCAGAATAGTACCCCTGTTCCTGCACAGATTGTTCCGCAGCCTTCATTTTCTCTATGAAAACCCTGAAAGCAGCTTCCTGCGTTCTTGTCATTACAGTATCCGGCAATTTCGTCTCAAAAGGAATCCCGCGAACCATCTTACTACGAGTGAAAAACATACGGATAGCCGTTGGCAAATCCATACCTAATGTCTCATAAATCTCGGAAACTTCTTCCTTCAATGTTTTGTCTACTCTTACCTGAACCAATACCTGCTCTGACATTTCAATACCTCTTTTCATGTTATCAATACTTGTATGTGTTTTACATTTATTTTTATTTGTTTCACATATATACTAACATATTTCTTCATAAAAAACAACTAACATTTAGCCAAAAATCTTTCATTGAAGCACGTATTGTTACGTGTTATTATTTAATAAGCAATTTGCTGTTCCAAGACATAAAGGTGAGATAAAGTCAGGAACGGCAAGAAGCATTTTGAAAGACGCGGGAACTGAATAAACCACTTCCTCTCACCAAACGAAAGGAGTCTAAACATGGCCAAATACGCATATCCGGCAATTTTTACACCAGAAGCAGATGGTGGATATTCCATTGTTTTTCCTGATCTCGAGGGCTGCTATACCTGTGGAGATGATATGGCTGACGGGCTCATGATGGCTGAAGACGCGCTGGCTCTCATCCTTTATGGATACGAATCCGACAGACGTGCCATTCCTGCCCCCTCCGCAATGACAGATTTCGCACTAAACGACGGTGAATTTGTAAACTTCATTGCATGCGACACCCTCGCCTATCGAAAAATGTATAATAACAAATCTGTCAAAAAGACCCTCTCCATACCGGAATGGCTGAATGAGGCAGCCTCAGAAGCCGGAGTTAATTTTTCCCAGGTGCTTCAGGACGCCTTAAAAAAACAGCTTCAACTGGGGTAAGCATGAAATTTACTCCCAAAACAGAAAAACGGAGGTCAAAACAATGGCTAACAAACTCAAAAGATTGCAGAGAATTTTTTGAGGGGCATAATTCATATGAAGCAAGGTCTCCCAACCCGCAATGATCGGGAGACCTTGCTTCATGTCTTTATACCTTTATACCTGCGGTACAAGCCCCAGCCATTTTTCAATAATCTGCACACTGTATCCCAGCGACTTCGCAATAATATCTACCGGTACATTGTTAGCATATAAATTCTTCGCACTCTTTTGTGCCTGTTCTCTCCTGTCACTTGCAATATAGTCTTCCAATACTTCGTTCTGATCGAATAGCGTAATCATTATATCAACAACCTCCTTTTCACGGCTTTCCAGATACTCTTTCAATACATTCTGGTTTTTACAAACGTGAATTGCTTCCACAACCGCCTGCCTCGTCCGCCCATATAATCTGACCTGACCGTTGATCACTTTTGTAAAGATTAACACTACATCTCCATAATTTCTTTTTTCTTCTTGTCAAATTCTTCCTGCGTAAGAATTTCCATATCTACAAGTTCCTTCAGTTGCTTTAGAGCTTCTCCTTGTT
>JAJQCB010000147.1 GCA_021203005.1 Clostridiales bacterium
ATAGTATCGAACTTACTTTACATTTCTGCAATCTGGTACGATAATAACAGAAAGCAAGAAGGCGCGCTATGATAAGCAGGGAGGTATAAGGAGCATGGGGAAAATTTTCTGTCTGATGGGCAAGAGCGCGTCCGGCAAGGACTTTGTATATAAAAATCTGATCGTGCGGGAGGATTTGCAGCTGCAGCATGTCGTTCTGTATACGACCCGCCCGATCCGGATCGGGGAGGTGGAGGGCCTGACCTATTTTTTCTGTTCCGATGAGGAAGCGGAGGCGATGGAACGCGCCGGAAAAGTGATCGAGATGCGCGCTTATGATACCGTGCACGGCGTCTGGAAGTATTTTACCGCGGACGACGGGCAGATTGACTTGTCCCGGCAGGATTATCTGATGATCGGGACGCCGGAATCCTGTGTGAAGCTTCGGGAGTATTTCGGGGCGGATGCCGTCTGCCCGATTTACATCTGGGTGGACGACGGGGAGCGCCTGGCGCGGGCCCTGAAGCGTGAGCGCAAGCAGGAGCAGCCGAAGTATGCGGAGATGTGCCGGAGATTTCTGGCGGATGAGAGAGATTTCTCGGAGGAGAATCTGAGGAAAGCGGGTGTGTATGGAGCGTCAGAGAGTTTGAAAAATGCGGGAGCAGACGCGGTTTCAGAAGGGCTGCAGAGTGCAGCAAATAACGATTCGTTTCAGAATCCGGAAAAAACATCTGGGTGCGGCTGCTTTGAGAACCGGGAGAAAGAGCAGATTCTCGCGGATGTCGCTGCATATATTGAACAGATTCGGGCTGCTCAGTGAATTCTGACAGAGTAGAAAATGCGGATTCATTTTTGACCTGGTTTTTGTAGAGAATAAACATTTTCTGCATATAAAATCTAAATTTATATGCAGAAAAGAATGGTTTTTCTGCACATAAAAAGTCATATTTATATGCAGAAAAGCTATCACAATATGGGAAAGGAGCAGTCGGATGGCAGGATTTCAGGACATCGTCGGCCATGAACAGATCATCGCACATTTGAAGAATGCCATCGCGCTGGACAAGGTTTCCCACGCCTATATTTTTGACGGACCGGACCATGCCGGGAAGCGGATGCTGGCGGAGGCGTTTGCCATGACGCTGCAGTGTGAGACTGTGCAGCGGGAGTTTTCGGATGAAGAAGAGACGGAGCAGATGACGCTGTTTGAGATGCCGGCGGCGGTCAGTTCCGGCGTTTCGGAGGCGGCAAAGGCCCGCGCGGCCATGACGGAGCCGTGCATGGAGTGCCATTCCTGCAAACAGGCTGCGGGGAAAAACCAGCCGGATATTATTTACGTGACGCATGAGAAGACCGGTATCTCGGTGGACGATATCCGCAGGCAGATCAACGGAGACATCGTCTTAAAACCGTATAGCAGCAGGTACAAGATTTATATCGTAGATGAAGCGGAAAAGATGAACGTCCAGGCACAGAATGCACTGCTGAAAACCGTGGAGGAGCCGCCGTCCTATGCGGTGGTTCTGCTTCTCACAACCAACGCGGAGGCTTTTCTGCCGACAATACGTTCCCGCTGTGTGACGCTGAGTCTGCGGGCGGTTCCGGATGAGCAGATCCGGGCGTTTCTGATGCAGTGCTGCCGGGTGCCGGACTATCAGGCGGACTTAAGCGTGGCGTTTGCCCAGGGAAATGTGGGGCGCGCAATGCTTCTGGCTTCGTCGGAGCAGTTTAACGAATTGAAGGATCAAACGGTGCAGCTGCTGCGCCGTTTGGACAGTATTCCAGTCTGCGATTTGATGCAGGAACTGAAGTTTCTGACCGATGAGAAAGAAAACGCGCCGGATTTCCTGGATTTGCTTTTGCTTTTCTTCCGGGATGTGTTATTATATAAGTCAACGGCCTCGTCGGAGGGGCTGATTTTTCAGAAGCAGGCGCATATTGTCAGGCAGGTGAGCGGGCGGATTTCCTATGCGGGCGCGAACCGGGTGCTGCAGGCGATCGGGACGGCGGACCGGCGTATCCGGGCGAATGTGAATTTCCCGCTGACGCTGGAATTGCTGATGATGGATATCAAAGAGGAAATGTGAAGCATTTTCGAGCCTGGTTCTGAATAATTACAGTACTGATTTTTGCCGCGGGAGAATGAGCGGCGGAATGGAGATGTATATGATAAAAATAGTCGGTGTCCGCTTTCGGCAGGCGGGCAAAATATATTATTTCGATCCGAAAGATCTTCCGATGGAACGGGGGAGCCATGTGATCGTGGAGACAGCGCGGGGGATTGAGTACGGCACGGTGATTCTGCCGCCGAAGGATGTAACGGATGATGAGGTAGTTAAGCCGCTGAAAGCGGTGATCCGCATGGCGACGCCGGAGGATGACCGCAGGGAAGAACGCAACCGGGTACGCGAGAGGGAAGCGTATCTGATCTGTCAGGAGAAGATTGAAAAGCATGGGCTTGCGATGAAGCTGGTGCAGGCCGAGTATACTTTTGACAATAATAAGCTGTTTTTTTATTTCACCGCGGATGGGCGGATTGATTTCCGGAACCTGGTCAAAGATCTTGCCGGCGTCTTTCGCACCAGGATTGAGCTGCGGCAGATCGGCGTCCGGGATGAGACGAAGATTCTCGGCGGCGTCGGCATTTGCGGACGACCGCTGTGCTGCCACACATTTTTGTCCGAGTTTGCGCCGGTTTCCATTAAGATGGCGAAGGAGCAGAGTCTGTCCCTGAACCCGACGAAGATCTCCGGTTCCTGCGGGCGGCTGATGTGCTGCCTGAAAAATGAGCAGGATACGTATGAGTATCTGAACAGCCGGCTTCCGCGGATGGGAGAGCGGGTGACGACGACAGACGGATTGAAAGGAGAGGTTACAGGCGTCAATGTGCTGCGTCAGATGGTGAAGGTGACGGTGAATACCGGGGATGAAAAAGAGAGCCGGGAGTATCTTGTCAGCCAGCTGAAGTTCCGCGGGCGGCGCCGGAAAGACCAGGAGCGGGTCAGCAAAGAGGAAAAAAAGAAATTCTCCGCCCTGGAGGATAAGGGAGGAAAGTCGAAATTAGATGATGACTGATCTGCAGCCGGGGGAGCGCGTGGACGATCTCCAACGGAATGGATATAAGATAATTCAGAACCCGCAGAAGTTCTGCTTCGGTATGGACGCGGTATTGTTGTCCGGGTTTGCGAATGTCAGGACCGGGGCGGATTGCCTGGACCTGGGGTGCGGCAACGGAATTATTCCGATTCTTCTGGAAGCGAAGACGGAAGGGCGGCATTTTACCGGACTGGAGATTCAGCCGTACAGCGCCGATCTGGCACGGCGGAGTGTCGCGCTCAACCATCTGGAGGAGAAAATCCGTATTGTAGAGGGAGATATCAGGGATGCCTCAAAAATATTTGGGGCATCCTCTTTTGACGTTGTCACCTCAAATCCTCCATATCTGTCGGCCGGCCGCGGCATCATCAACCGGGATGAGGCGAAATATATCGCCCGCCATGAGATCCTGTGCAGCCTGGAGGATGTGGTCCGGGAAGCGTCGAAGCTGCTGGTGCCGGGCGGGAGGTTTTTTATGGTACACCGTCCGTTCCGGCTGGCGGAGATTTTTACCCTGATGGTGCAATACCGGATAGAGCCAAAGCGGATGCGGCTGGTTCACCCTTACGCTGACCGGGAGCCGAATATGGTTCTGATCGAGGGCCTGCGCGGCGGGCGGACCGGGATGACAGTGGAGCGGCCGCTGGTGGTGTATCAAAAGCCCGGGGAATATACGGATGAGATATACGAGGTGTATGGGTACTAATTAAAAAAGAGATTTGGTCTCGTGTTGTCAGGATATCGTTAAATAATGTGTTTTAGTTGTTTTTGAAACGCTGTGAAGGTGTTACTTATAATTGCCGACCAGAATATATACAATATATTTAACCTGAATTATTCACGGCGACCTGATTTTTCCATATACCAGACACCGAT
>JAJQCB010000004.1 GCA_021203005.1 Clostridiales bacterium
TTATATTTGATTTTGAAAAAATAATGAAGGTCAGAAAATGACATGGGAGGGTGTAAAATTACGTCATGAAAAATTTGACATATCAGGGAATTTTATGTCAACAGCTCCCGCTGCCTGGTTTCCCGGTATTCCTGCGGCGTCACGTGATACTGGTTTTTAAATACGCGCCGGAAGTTGCTGGCGTCATAATACCCCAGAGCGAAAGAAATTTCTGTTACAGTCATCGAAGTGTCTTTCAGAAGATGCGCGGCTTTCTGCATGCGGATATTCCGGATATTCTCGCTGAAGCTTTTTCCGGTGGCGGTAGTAATAATTCACTGCATCTGGCGCTCGCTGTAGTTAAAAAACTCGGCCAGGTGAGCCAGAGTGATCGTCGCATAGTTTTTTTGCATATACTGCAGGATGAAGATGGTGGTCTCATTCATGACGGAAGGATTCATGCCGGGAATAATGACATCCTTCTCATAGTTTCGAAGGAGGGTTACCAGAAAAATAGAGACCAGAGAGACCATCATGGTGTTTTTATACATTTTGTTGCGGGAGTGTTCTCTCCAGATATTCAGGGCGCAATCTTTCAGATCTTCATCCTCCCCGGTCTTAAACAGCAGCCACGGCGCAGTGGAAGAGCCATACAGCGTTTTTACGAAAAAATCGTGCAGCAGGTCATTGTCCGGCAGTATTTTCATGAAATGCTCATCGAAAATGCTGGTACGGATCATGACGTCGATCATGATGCTGTCGTCGTTGCAGGAGTATACGGCATGGGTTGTGTTGGGCGCGAGGATAAGGACATCTCCCGGATAAAGGGGGAGACTCTGGCTTTTTGAACCGATATAATTATAGAAGTTTCCGGAGAGAACATAGGCAACCTCGAAAAAATCATGCGCATGGGGAAGCGGCGGCATGTAACGGTAGTGCTGATATACGGCGATGTCTTCGCCTTCGGAGAAAAAATTGTCTTCCGTGAGGAACCTGCAGAACTCGCTGTGAAACAGGGAAAGATATTTTTCCGAACCGTTTTTGAGGGTGCGGCGGATTTCCTCCACTCCGACAGGATGGCGGTATACGTCCAGACTTGAATTTTCATAAAAGTCTTTAAACCCTTTTTCGATTTCGCGCATTTCGAATCTTGTGTCTGCCATGGCTGTGCCGCTCCGTTTTTTTCTCGGCTCTTATAGTAACCGATACGGGAGGAAAAGTCAATTTTCTGTCGCAAAAATACCCACATAATCGGATTTATATATTAAAATTCTGCCAGAATGTCGCAAATTGCCTTTTCAATGTCATATTTTCCTCTTCTTTTTGCGCGGAAACAGAGATTATACTGATTTTATGAATAATCGAGAAGGACAGAAAGGGGAACACTATGTTTGACAAATGGATTACAAACGGGACGGCGAAACCGTTCTACGCAAGAAAACAGATTTGTATTAATAAAGAAGTGACTTCAGCAGTTGCAAAAGTCTGCGGCCTGGGTCAGTTTATCTTCCATTTAAATGGGGCGAAGGTGGGCGGTCATGAGCTGGATCCGGCCTGGACGGATTACAACAAGCTGGTACAGTATGTGACTTTTGATGTAACTGATGCTCTGGTACAGGGGGAAAATGTGATCGGCGCGGAGGTAGGAAACGGCTGGTATATCAAGATGGATGAGCATTATACCTTTGGTTTTCCGGCATTTATGCCGCCGAATCCGAATCCCTACCAGCCGTTTGCGAAAGCGCTGGTGCTGGCGCTGGAATTGACCATTGTTTATGCGGATGGGACAGAGGAGACGGTAACTGCGGACGACAGTTTTAAAGTAAAAGAACATCCCACCGTGATGACGAATGTCTATGGTTCCGAGACGATCGATAACCGCCTGAATGTGCCCGGATGGGATGAGGCAGGATATGACGATGCAGATTGGGAGCAGGCTGTTTATGCCGATGAGGAAGATATTCCGAAGGGAGATCAGCAGGATCAGTTCCAGCCGGCGGTGAAGGTGGTCAAATCCTATGAGGGTACGCTGCTTCACCGGGTTAACGGCAAAGATATCTATGATTTCGGGCAGAACATGTCCGGTCTGCTGGATTTTGAGATAAAGGGAAAAACCGGCGATGTGATAAAGATTTACCCGGCGGAGAAGCTGGGAGAGGACGGTGATGTGGATCAGTTTGCGAAAAACTGGATCATGGTGGATTCCTGCATCACCGCGATCGTGGGAGAGGATGACGTCTGGGAACACTGCCGCATGAAGTTTGCTTATTTTGCCGGAAGGTATATGGCGGTGGAGTGCATTCCTGCGGCAGCTGCAGCCGGAAGTGATGCAGCATCCCAGGGTGAAACTTGTGGGGAAGAGGCGGATACGGCAAAAGATGGTGATACAGCGAATGCTCCCGAGATTCGAAATCTCCGGGCGGATGCGATCACCAGCGCATACAAGACGGACGGTACTTTTACCTGTGATGACGAGCGCTATAATCAGATCTACGACATGATTGAGAAGACCGTGGAGGCCAACATGATCGGTGTACATACCGACTGTCCGACCATTGAGCGTTTCGCGTGGCAGGAGCCGAACCACCTGATGGCCAGCGCGATCTTCTATATGAAGGATGGGAAACAACTCTGGGAAAAATTCCTGCAGGATATGCGGTACGGTCAGCACACGGCGGACGATTGGTTCAACGATATGGCAGGCGGAAAGTATTATCCCGGCGATGGCCTGATGCCGGCACAGTGCCCGTGCTATATTCCGAATGTGCTTCCGGTGCCGGGGCTGGGTGATTTTTACGACATCATTCCCTGGGGCAGCACCAGTATCCTGGGAACGTACTGGCACTATTTGTTTTATGGGGATGTGAAGATCATTGAGGATAACTTTGAACCCGGTATGCGCTATCTGGCACATTTAAAGAGCCGGGTGAATGAGGACGGCTTTATTAATTACGGTTTGGGCGACTGGGGTAATCCACGCAATGATCTGGCCAGAGATAATATTGAGACCGCTTTCCTCTATGCGGACGCGGTGACGCTGTCAAAGTTCGCGGAGATTCTCGGCAAGACGGATGCAAAAACGGAGCTGGATGCCTATGCAGAGGAAGTAAAAGCCAACTATAATGAGAAATTGTTGGTGGAAAATCAGGAGCTTGGCGGCTGGTGCTATAAATGCTGGGATCATAAGGATGAGCTTTTCATGACACAGGCGTCGCAGGCGCTGCCGCTGTTCTGGGGTCTGGTACCGAAAGATAAGGAGCTGGATATCGTCAAAGCCTTCCGTTATACGCTGGAGCGTGATGGTTCCTTTATCTGCGGCGAGGTCGGTCTTCCCTATGTGATCCAGACCGCTCGGAAATACGGCATGAACGATATCATCTGTAAATATATCACGAAGGAAGAACACCCCAGCTACTATGCGTTTGTTCTGGACGGAGAGACCACGCTTGGTGAGTATTGGGAGCAGAATCCCAGGAGTCACTGCCATGACATGATGGGTCATATCATCGAGTGGTATTACAACGGTATCGCAGGCATTATTCCAGAGAAGCCGGGCTTTGCCGAGGTGACGATTTGCCCGTATCTGCCGGAGAGCATTCATGAGTTTACCTGCTCGTATCACTCGGCCAGCGGCGAAATTCGGATAAATGTGAAGGAGACGGAGAGTGAGATTCTTCTGGATGTGAAGTGTGCGGAGGGGATTGTGTATACGGTGGACACCTCAAATCTGGAGGGAGAGAAGACCGTGGTCGTGTGCTGATATTTATTTGGAGAGGAGAAGCAGTATGGATGCGAAAATGCGCGAAATCGTAGACAATATCAAGCAGGAACTGATGGGAGAGGTTGAGAAGATGGAGGAGGCCAACCGTGTGATGGAGGTTTCCGGAACAAGGCACAAACTGCCGCTTACCGGGCGGACGCTGGATATGGTCTATTACCCGGTGGAGGGAAAAGCACCCCTGTTTATCGGATTTTACGGCGGAGGGTTTCTCTTCGGCGGCTGTGCGATGAACGACTATATGTGGAAGGCAATCAGCGAGAAGCTGCATGTAAATGTGGCATCCATCGGTTATCGGAAGTCTCCGCATCATATGTGGCGGGACGTGGTTGCGGATGGATATGAGTCGGCCGTTTATTTAAGAGATCACGCGGCGGAGTTCGGATTTGATCCCGAGCAGATTTCTCTGATCGGCGGCAGCGCAGGCGCTTCTCTTGCGACCCGGACGGCACTGTATGCCAACATGCAGGGGGATATGTTTTTTAAAAATCAACTGTTGATGTATCCTTTCTTGGATTTGGCGACAGATCCGCTCTCAAAGGGCAGGGGTAGCCTGGAGGGGCCAATCATGTACGTGTTTAATGAACTGCATTGCGGGGATGACGATCCTACACTGTCGCTGATTTCCCCGGTATATGCTTCGGTGGAAGAATTGAGAGGGATGCCGAACACCGTGATCGTGCTGGCGGAGAATGATAATCTGAGGGCGGAAGGAGAAAAATACGGGAACCTGCTGGCCGAGGCGGATGTTCCGGTTCATATGACCTGTATGGAAGGCATGCCGCACGGATTCTTTGAATCAGGCTTTGGTGTACGCGGTGAAGAGCTGGAATTTCTGGGCGAGGATGTGCTGCGCGGGATGAAGGATGGGTCGATTCCGGCGAAGGCGGAGGAGTCCATAGAATTCATCAGGAAGTATATAATGGTTTGATGCAAAAGGGGATTGCAGGGATATACGTAAGGAGCAGGCGGTTGTCGCCTGCTCTGAATTTTTAATTACTTTTATTGCCGGAAATTATGACGGGAACAAACCTTGTATTTATTTATGAGATAAGATATGATAACTGTCAAAGAGATTTTTTCTGCGTTTTTGCTGGAGCAGCAATTGACCGGATACAGGCTCTCGCTGAGAAAAGACTGGCATAGGAAGACGTTTTATGATATCACAGGAAACATTTTTCGATAGATTATAATTAAAAGGAGAAGGAAAAATGGAGAAAATCAATTTTAACAGCAACTGGAAGGTGTGGAAGGATCTGGATCCGTTCGAACTGGTATCCCGGGTGCCGGACGATGCGGTGGAGGTGGATCTGCCTTATGACGCAATGTTCCATGAGACGCAGCGGGAGGGTACGGTCAACAGCGGCAGCACCGGTCATATCGACGGCGGGGAGTACAAGTATTACAAGGAGTTTTTTGTTCCGGAGGAGGACAGGGGCAAACGGCTGCTTCTTCAGTTTGAGGGGATTTACCGCAATGCGCTGGTGTTCATCAATCAATCCAAGGTGGGGGAGAGTCCTTACGGCTACACGGATTTTTCCGTGGAGATCGATGATTATGTAAAATACGGTCAGACGAATTCCGTGATGGTCATGGTAAAGTGCGGGTCCCGGAACAGCCGCTGGTACAGCGGAGCCGGCATCTACAGAGACGTTACCCTGCATCGGGGCAATTATCTTTATGTGAATCCTTACGGGCTTCGGGCGGCGACGGTGGACATCGATGAGGATGGCGCACTGGTCTGCGTTTCCGCGACGGTGCACAACGATACGCTGACGGCGGATACGTATCAGATGACGGTGAAGATCACCGGCCCGGACGGAACCGTTGCTGCAGAGCAGACGTATCCGGTTCGGATGCGCAGCAGGGAAACCGTGGAGTTCCGAAAGAATATTTACATAGAGAACGCGCAGCTCTGGGATGAGGATGCGCCGAATCTTTATACGATACAGTTCACTGTTGCAGATGCATCGGGTATTTTGGATGAGAGCGAGATTACCACCGGTATCCGGAAGCTTGCGCTGGATGCGCGCCATGGTCTGCGGGTCAACGGAAAGTCTGTGAAACTGCGGGGCGCCTGCATCCACCATGATCAGGGTATCTTAGGATCCGCGACCTATGACGATTATGAATATCGTCGGGTAAAACGTCTCAAAGAGGCCGGATTTAACGCGGTGCGGTCTGCGCATAACCCCGCTTCTCAGGCTCTGCTTCGTGCCTGCGACCGTCTGGGCGTCTATGTAATGGATGAGCTGGTGGACGTGTGGAACAAGAGCAAGGTGAGCTATGATTACTCGCTTGATTTTGAGCGCTGCTGGGCTTCGGACGTGGAACACATGGTTGCAGCGGATTACAATCACCCCTCCGTGGTGCTGTATTCTACCGGCAATGAGATTTTTGAGATCTGCACGGAGAAGGGGTTTGAGACCAGCCGCATGCTCAGTGATAAGTTCCATGAGCTGGATCCGAGCCGCTATACGACGAACGGCATCAACGGCGCTTTTGCCGCCGGCGATGACCTGAAGAAGATCGTGGATGATATCACGGGCGGTACGGCGGATACCGGCAGCGGCGACGTCAATGTTTTCATGAGTGTCATGGAGAAGGATATGCCGGGTATCGTGGCGCATCCGATTCTGGGTGGGATTCTGGAGAAGCTGGAGACTACCATGGACGTGATCGGATACAATTATATGACGTCCCGTTATCGGATGGATGCGGAAAAATATGCGGACCGTATTATGGTCGGCAGCGAAACCTATCCCAAACAGATCGCCGAGAACTGGGGGGAGATCACGGCCTGCTCTCAGGTGATCGGGGATTTCACATGGACCGGCTGGGATTACATGGGCGAGGTCTCGCCGGTATTCCCGGATCTGATGAATACAGGAGGAGATATTTCCCTCATCGGAAACCGCAGACCGGTATCGTATTACCGTGAGATCGTGTACGGGTTGACAAAGAAACCGTGCATTGCCGTTCAGGCGCCGGCTCGATTCGGAACGCCGCGGTTCTTCGGCCCCTGGTGCTACACGGATTGCACGTTTAGCTATTCCTATCCGGGAGAGGAAGGAAAGCCGATCATGATTCAGGTCTATGCCGGCGGTGACAGCGTGGAACTGATTCAGAACGGGAAATCCCTTGGCGTACAGCCCTGCGGGAAGGGTACCGCATTTGAGACGCAGTTTACTGCCGCTTATGAGCCGGGCGAGTTGGTGGCAGTGGCGTATGAAAACGGTGCGGAGATCGGCCGCTGCAGCCTGACGACGGCAAAGGAAGCGTCGAAGATTCGGCTCACTGCCGAGAAGTATGAGACGCTGGCGTTTGTAAATATCGATTTGCTGGATGATAATGATGTGCTGGCTGCCGATGCGGTAAAGCCGCTGAGCATCCGGGTGGACGGACCCGCGAAGCTGCTGGCTTTCGGAGGCGTGAGGGCGCCGCATCGAAACGGGTACGAGCAGCCGGAGACAGTCTCCGGCGAAGGGCATGCGCTGGCGATCCTGAAGCTGACCGGGGAGGATGGTGCAATTACGGTCACTGTTTCCGGCGAAAGATTGCGGGAATCAGTGACGGAGGTTTGAACGCGCTGCGGAGTTCATGATATAGAGCGCAGACGGTATATACAGGTTAGAAATCATGGGGAGGAGACTGCCGATGTGCAGTCTCTTTCCTTATTTTTATTTATGAATATCGTGTGAAATATGAAAAGATGTGCAAGTTTCCGCTCGGACATCTATTAACAATATGTTGCAAAAATATTACGATGTCAACTATAGTGCCGTAAATTGCGGAGTTCAGCGCAGATAAGAACCCGGCGGTATGAGTTTGTCAGAATGTCAGGTCGGAGGAAAAGATGGGTTATCCGGATTTGTATGAGTTCGTTGCCATGACTTACTGGGCGCCGCGCCTGTATGGTTTTTTCCGGAAACATTAGAGGGATTCCAGGGGCCTGACCCCGGGAAGAAAGTATTATCTGTACATCTGCATGCCGGATGATAGTGAGGGCGTGGTAGTTTCTGACCGGCCGGAAGGGCCGTTTACCAATCCGGTGCAGCTTCCCTGCGGCGGGATTGACCCGGCTGTCTTTATCGACGACGACGGGCAGGCTTATTTTTACTGTTGTAAATATGGTTTTTCGGTATTGTGTTTTTACTGTTCGTCATTTGCTTTCATCTTTTCTTTTATTGAGGCAGTCTCGTCCCGGTAAGGTCGGATCGGATACCTAAGCAGGAAGACGATGATCAGTGCGCAGCAGATCGCCGGGATACCGAACCGCAGCCAGTTCATCGCTGTTATGGTAGCGGCGTTCTGATCGCCGACTGCGCCGGCGACATATCCCGTCGCTGCCAGGATCGCAAGGATACCGGAATTGGTAGCAGTGGAACCCATCTTATAAGCAAATCCCTTGACGGCGCTGATGATACCGTTCATTGACAGACCTTCTTTCAGCTGGATGTAATCAATCGTAAATGCAACTGCAACCATGATAATGTCAAACTGAACCATGAATCCGCGCTCACCGTCGTCCTTTGTCATGGCAGGAATCAGGGATTGCTGCGGCATGGTCAGACCGGTCACGCACATACCACACATAATATAAGTGTCTGTCATGTACACGGAAATGTAACTGTTAACGGTGGCCTTAATCATACTATGGTATTTTTATCGGATTACAGATGGAAATAAACAGGATAGGTGAAAACGAACCTTGTATTTGTTTTTAAGATAAGATATGATAACTGACAGAGAAATTATTGTGACAGAAACAAAACAGAGGTTTGAAATGAATCTGATTCAGAATAATGATATCATTCAGAAAATAGAAGTATCGCTTCCGTCGGCATTGCGCTGCGGGGATGACGATCTGATTATGGAGCCGTTTGTCAGAGATTTTGCCCTGCGTTTTTGCTGGAGCAGCAATGCGATTGAGGGAAATACGCTTTCTCTGGAAGAGACGGTCTCTGTGATCGAGTATGACGAGGTACAAAGCGGTCATACTTACAGTGAATACAGAGATGCAAAAAATCTGTATCAAAGTGTACAGAAGATGATGATTCCCTTTCAAAAGAGGGAACTGACGGAAGAGTGGGTTAAGACCGCGAATGGGTATATCCGGGGTACGGAGGGAGAGTATCGAAAAGGGAAAGTTTATATAGGCAGTCTGGTTGAGGCTGTTCATTATCCGCCTGATCCCGAGCGGGTGCCGGAACTGATGAAGTCGTTTTTCGCGAAATGGAATGACAGTTATACGGGGAAAAGTCTGTCTGAGAAGATGGAACTCTTTGCAAAGGAACATATTGAATTTGAATCGGTGCATCCGTTCCGGGACGGAAACGGACGGGTCGGGAGAATGCTCCTGAGTCAGAGAATGATCAATGAGGGACTTCTTCCGATTGCTATTTCGCCCACAGGGAAATATCGACGGGCATTTTTGCAATATGAAAAACGGGGGATCTTTCACAGATGGTACATGAGATCTGTAAGGCGGAGGCGGAAGCAATCGACCGGATGCAGTGTCTGGCAGAGAAGAAGTTGCAGTAATGTCTGAAAGGAATAGAATGGATACCACAAAGACAGTAGATGTATGGGAGGAGACCGTTACCATCCCTACATATCAGGCGGGACAGCCGGAGATTGAAGTATATCAGGAGGATATCGCGCTGAGAAACCGGCTCTACTGTAATTATCTGAGAGCCCTGGGTGAGTTCGGGCTTGGAAATGAGGAAAAAGCAGAGGCGCTGCTGTGCGAAATTCTGGAGGAACAGGCGGACTATCAGTGCGCGATCGCGCACCTGAAGCTGGTTCGGCCGCGGAGAAAGGGAAAGAAATGGTTTTAAAAAAGCTGGGAATCCAAAAAGAGGATTTGCTATTCAATAATCACGACCTGTTTTTGCTTCTGGTGCCGCTGATGATCGAGCAGGTGCTGAATGCATTGATGGGAACGATCGACACGGTGATGGTCAGTAATGTGGGAAGCGCCGCCATCTCGGCGGTGTCCCTGGTGGACTCCATCAATAATCTGATGCTGCAGGTGTTCCTGGCTCTGGCGGCGGGCGGCACGATTGTCTGTTCGCAGTATCTGGGAAAGCAGGAGAAGGAGGAGTGCAACCGTGCGGCAAGACAGGTGTTTCTCACGATGCTGGTGATTTCCCTGGCGATTACCGTGCTATGTGTTATCTTTCGCAATCCGCTGTTGCAGCTGATTTTCGGTCAGGTGGAGGCGGATGTAATGGAGGCGTCCCGGACTTATTTCCTGGTGACGGCGCTTTCCTACCCGTTTATTGCTCTGTTTAATGCCAACGCGGCATTTTTCCGGGCGGAGGGCAACTCCCGTATGCCCATGATCATCTCCGTCATCTGCAATGGGATCAATATCGCCGGAAATGCGATCATGATTTTCGGCCTGGATATGGGAGTGCTGGGCGCCGGACTTTCCACCCTGTTTTCCCGGATTGTCATGGCGGTGGTGATGATCTGTCTGCAGCGGAGAGAGAAGCAGACAATTGTGATACGGAATTACGCGAAAATCCGGCCGGAACTGGCTTTGATTGCGGTGATCCTTTCGGTAGGGATTCCGACCGGCATTGAGAACGGCATGTTCCAGTTCGGAAAGCTGGCGATCCAGTCCACGGTTTCCACACTCGGAACAACCGCCATTTCCGCGCAGGCCATGACCAACATTCTGGAGTATTTAAACAGTGTGGCAGCGCTTGGAATCGGGATTGGTCTGATGACGATTGTCGGGCAGTGTGTCGGTGCCGGAAAAAAAGACCAGGCTGTGTATTACATTATAAAACTGAGTCTGATCGCGGAAGTGACTGTAGTTGCCACGGCTCTTCTGACGCTTGTGCTGACCAGGCCGGTCACGCAGATCGCGGGGATGGAGCAGGCCAGCGCGGATCTGTGTTATTATATGATGAAGTGGATTACCATCGTCAAACCCTTTGTCTGGACGCTGGCTTTTATCCCCGGCTATGGCATGAGGGCGGCCGGGGATGTGAAGTTTTCCATGATTCTCTCCACGGTTAGTATGTGGGTCTGCAGAGTGTCGCTCTGCGTGTACCTCTGCCGGGCGCAGGGGTTTGGTCCGATCGCTGTCTGGATCGGCATGTTTACCGACTGGACCGTCCGCGGGATTATCTTCAGTATCCGGTTTAGGAGCCGGAAGTGGCTGCGGCACCAGGTGGTGTAGAATTAATTATATGATTTGAGCGACAAAAGGGTATGATACGTCAGATTGTCCCTTGTATCATATCATTTCGCATGGTCGTCTTCTTTTTTCACGAGCGGCGGAGGGTAGGGATACATCATGCGGTACGCCTCGATTTCACTTCTCTCGAGGGGAGCGGAGGGAATCAGTCCGGTCTGCTCCGTTGCGGAGGCGGATTGGCCAAGGTAGTCGCAGCCGTCTTCGGGATTTTTGTTCTGTTTATCAGACATAATAATAAAAACTCCTTTCACAGATTTCGGGTGACAGTTTCTTGGTTCACCTGGGGTTAGTATCTGTAAGAGGAGCTTTTTTATTCCTGTTTTACTGCGTGGGATCCGGATTATCCTGCATGGGTTGATCCGGAGCGTCTTTAAGATTGATTTTATTTATAAAACAGCTCACGGGTCTTCGTCAACATAAACGGCGTGATCCATCACGAACTGCAGAGCTGTTTCCAGACCGAGCTGATCCAGAATACTGTCCATCTCCTCCGCGCCGAGCGTCTCGCTGAAAGTTTCGTAATCAACGCCCTCTTCCTCGGCCAGGGCGTTCATTTCATTGTAAATATCTTCCGCGGAGACCAGCAGATGTTCCCGGTCGATGATAGCGTGAAGGACAGATTCGGACTGGATGACTCGGATTGCTTCCTCCATTTTCTGACTTCGGATCTGCTTTGGCGACAGCCGTGAGCGCTTGCAGTAGGTTTCCAGGGACATGCCGTTGCCTTCCAGCTCAAAGAGGAAATCTTCATACAGGGACTCGAACACATCGTTTTTCAGCTTGCGGTCGATGGGAATCTTCGAGTCCGCGATGATCTGATCTAACAGTTCCCGGGATAGTTTTTCATTGGCGGAAATCTGCCGCCGCTCGGTCAGTTCTTCCCGGATGGCGCTGCGCCACTCTTCCAGCGTGTCATAGTCAGAAAAATCCAGGGCAAAATCATCGTCCAGCGCCTGGTATTCCGGAAGACGGATTGCGTTTAAACGAATGCTGAAAACTCCGACCCGCCCCGACAGTTCGCTGACGCGGTAGTTTAAGGGAAAAGTAGTGGCAACCTCAAACACATCCCCGATCTGATGCCCGATGATCGCTTCCTCGAATCCTTTGACAAAAGTATGGGAGCCGAGAAGCAGGGGATAGTTGTGCCGTTTCCCGTTTGCGACAGCTTTTCCGTCACAGCGGAGGACAAAGTCGATCACGGACTGGTCGCCCCAGTCTGCCGGGCGGTCGTCGATATTGTATACCACGGCGTTTTTGCGCTGCTCTTTTTTTAAAACCCGGTCAACCTGCGCCTCTGTAATCGTGAGGTCTGGCCGCCGGACGCGAAGTCCTTTATAGTTTCCTAATTTCATTTCATTTGCCTTTCCCGTCGATGGTATAATATTCTTCTTTGAGTAACGGCATTTGGCTCATCCTTTCAAAATCTGTTATTGCGGATTTAAGGGTAGTATACCACAGAGTAAGGGATGATAGCAATTTGTAATTATTCCGAGTTGGAAAATTTACCGCTTCTGCAGCATTTTCAATTCTTAATCTGAATCATTATCGCAACAAAAATTCAGTTCCTTTCTATGGATAAATGTGGTATGGTTATATGGAAAGCAGAAAAAGTGTGCTGAGGGTACGGAATATGGACAGAGCTCTATATGAAGAGTTAAAAAAAATTACCCCTGAGGAAGAAAAGCTTCTGCGGGGGAAGCCTGAGGTTGACCGGGAACTGTATACATCGGAGGATACCGGAGGAGAGATCCGGATGGTGGAGGCGCGGCGGCTGCTGGATTCCGGCAAGCTGATTGAGGTGCGCAAGCACACCCGTTTTGTCCATTTCCCGAAACACACTCATGATTATGTGGAAATGATTTATATGTGCTCCGGCGCCACCCGTCAGCGGATCAACGGGCATGATGTGACTCTGGAAGCCGGAGAGCTTCTGCTGCTGAATCAGCAGGCCGAGCAGGAGATTCTTCCGGCCGGAGCGGATGATGTGGCGGTAAATTTTATCATCCTGCCGGAGTTTTTTGATCAGGTGCTCCGGATGATGGCGGACGAGCCAAACGCCCTGCGGGAGTTTGTGGTAAACTGCTTAAGAAGCGATGCCGGGGGTGCGGGCTATATGCATTTCAGGGTTGCGGATGTGCTGCCGGTGCAGAATCTTGTGGAGAATCTGATCTGGACGCTGCACAACCGGCAGCCGAATAAGCGCAGCACGAACCAGATCACAATGGGGCTTTTGTTTTTGCAGCTGATGAACCACATGGACAGGATGGAGACGGATGCCGTGGGCGAGCAGCAGCTGGTGCTTTCCGTCCTCCGTTATGTTGAGGAGCATTACCGGGACGGGGAGCTGTCTGAGCTGGCACAGATTCTGCACTATGACCTGAGCTGGCTTTCCCGGGAGATCCGGCGGCAGACCGGGCGGACCTATACAGAGCTTTTGCAGGAAAAACGGCTGAACCAGGCGGCCTATCTGCTCACGCACACATCCATGTCGGTTCTGGATGTGGGGCTGGCCGTTGGATATGAGAACCAGAGTTATTTTCACCGGATTTTTCAAAAGCAGTATCAGGTGACGCCGCGGAAATATCGACTTGAAAAAATGGAGGAAAAGAATGGCGGAGGAGAATAAATTTGCTTTACTGATTGATGTGGACAATATTTCACCGAAGTACGTATCGGTGATGTTAAACGAGGCGAAGTCTTACGGCGGGGTCAGTGTTCGCCGGGCTTACGGCGACTGGACGGACCGGACGAAGAAGACCTGGAAAGAGTGTCTTCTGGAGAATTCTATCATTCCGATGCAGCAGTACAGCTACACCACTGGGAAAAATGCATCGGATTCTTCGATGATCATCGATGCGATGGATATCTTGTATACGGACAATGTGGACGGGTTTATCATCGTGTCCTCGGATAGCGATTTTACCCGGCTGGCAATGCGCCTGAGGGAGGCGGGAAAGATTGTCATCGGCATGGGCGAGTCCAAGACGCCCAAAGCCTTTGTCCGCTCCTGCGAGGAGTTTAAAGTGTTGGATGTCCTCTTCCAGAATACCGTGGAAGAGGAACAGAACGGGGGCGGCGATGCCGCGGCTGTGGAGGAGGAAGATACCTCAGTGGAGACTTCTCCGATCACCAAGCTGTCCAAAATCAAGCGTACGATTTTTGATATCATTGATAAAAATTCGGACGAGGATGGCAGTATGCTTCTGTCGGAGCTGGGGCGTCTGCTGACCCGGAAATACCCGGATTTTGATGAGCGCAATTACGGCAAATACCGGAAGTTCAGTGAGTTTATCCGGATGATCGAGGGGCTGGAGGTCGTGATGGAGAAGTCTGACGGCAAGCAGAGTTCGCCGATCGCGTATGTCCGCAGGAAAGAAACGCCGGGGCAGCAGGATAATAATCCGCAGAACGGTAATTCGTCAGGAAGCAATTCAAAAAAGAAAAAGCCGAGGTCACGGAGATGAAAAACGGCTGCAAGGATGCAGTGGAATTGTCCTGCACACTATGAAGTAATGAGTGCAAATGAAGAAAATACACGCCGGCATGTATTTGACGAGTTGGATCGTGCCGGAGCGTGAAAGAGAAGGAGAAGCGTATGAATATTGTAGTGTGCATCAAACAGGTGCCGGGTACCAGTCAGGTCGAGATTGATGAGGAGACCGGTGTGTTAAAGCGAGACGGAGCCGCGGCAAAGATCAACCCTTATGATCTGTATGCCATGGAGACGGCTTTGCGTCTGCGGGAGCAGTATGGAGGGACAGTGACTGCTGTCACGATGGGGCCGCCCCAGGCGGAGGTTATGATGAAGGAAGCCTATATGATGGGGGTGGATGACGCTTATATTTTTACTGACCGCGTCTTTGCCGGTGCGGATGTCCTGGCTACATCCTACACGTTGGCGCAGGGCATTTCTGCGATTGGGGATTTTGATATCATTGTATGCGGGAAGCAGACGACAGACGGCGACACGGCCCAGGTGGGACCGGCCATGGCGGAATATCTGGGCATTCCCTGTGCTGCCTGGGTCGGTGAGATCGGGGAGATGGATGGCGCGTCCATTACGGTTGGTCAGGATTTTGTCAATCTGAAACAGACGGCAAGGATGCAGCTGCCCTGCCTGATTACGGTCGAGAAAGATATTTATACGCCCCGCCTGCCATCCTACCGGCTGAAAGCGGCGAGCAAGGACCGCGAGGTGCATATGATGACTTTTGCGGATTTTAAGGATCAGGACAAGAATCATTATGGGTTGAAGGGCTCTGCTACCTCTGTGGAGCGTATTTTCCCTCCGGAGACGCATGAGGGACAGGTTTTCCTGCAGGGCAGTGTGTCTGAGATCGCGGATCAATTGACGGCGCTGTTCGCGGAGAGAAAATACCTTAACTAACAGCCCTTGCCAATAAAAGGAAATGAGGAGAGACACGAAATAATGGCAGAATTATATTTTGATTCAGAGCAGTGTATCCTCTGCGGGCAGTGTGTGGAGAAATGTCCCTTTGGAGCACTGGAAATAAAAAATGACAGGGTGGAGATCAATGCATCCTGTAAAATGTGCAGGCTGTGTGTTAAGACCTGTCCTGTGAATGCTGTTTCCCTGGTGGAAACGGAAGAGAAAAAGGCGGTAGTGGACAAGGATGCCTGGAGCGGCGTCATGGTTTTTGTGGAGCAGGAGGAAGCGGGAATTCATCCGGTAGCCTTTGAACTGCTCGGAAAAGCACAGGAGCTGGCGGGAAAAATCCATCAGCCGGTCTATGCCGTGATCATCGGCGGAGAAAATGTGAGAGAGCAGGCAAAGCTGCTTCCGGGCTACGGCGCAGACAGGGTTTTTGTCTATGCACATCCGGAGCTGGCTTATTACAGGGGCGATGTCTATGCCAACGTTATGGAATCTTGTATTAACCGGGTGAAACCGGCGGTCGTTCTGGTGGGGGCAACCGCTCTGGGACGATCTCTGGCACCCGCCTGTGCGACACGGTTCCGTACCGGTCTGACAGCGGACTGTACCATGCTTGATATGAAGGAAAATACCGATCTGGTTCAGGTCCGGCCTGCGTTTGGCGGAAATATTATGGCGCAGATTATCACCACAAATACCAGACCGCAGTTTGCGACGGTTCGCTATAAAGTGATGAACGCGGCGCGACGGCAGAATGAGCAAGCGGAGATTGTTGACTGCGAAGTGACACATCAGATGCTTCTTTCCAAAATAGAAGTGCTTGGCACACAGATCATGGAGCATAAAAAATCCATTGAGGAGGAGGATGTTCTGGTTGTGGCCGGCCGCGGTGTGAAAAAAGAAGAAGATCTGGAAATGCTGCGTGAACTGGCGGACGTCCTGGGCGGCCAGATGGCGACCACCCGTCCCTTAGTGGAAAAGGGGTGGGGCGATGTGACGACCCAGATTGGTCTTTCCGGCAGAACGGTAAAGCCGAAGCTGATTATTACCTGCGGCGTGTCGGGTGCGGTTCAGTTTGCGGCGGGAATGGACGGTTCTGAGTGCATTGTATCTGTCAACACAGACCCGGAGGCGCCGATTTTTCGGATTGCAAATTATTGTATCGTGAAAGATCTGTATGAGTTTATTCCGGAACTGCTTCGGGCAATAAGAAAACAGAGGTAAAGTTATGGAATATCAGAAAATTACGCCGGAGGGCGTGGAATATTTAAGACAGATTACTTCTCCGGACCGGGTCTTTTACGGGGAAGAAATCGAATATGATTACCATCATGATGAATTGCCGGAACTGGGTACTCATGCGCCGGATGTTGTGGTGCAGGCGGTGACGACAGAGGAAGTTTCCGCAGTGATGCGGTATGCTTACGAGCATGTCATCCCGGTGACGCCGAGAGGCGCAGGGACGGGACTTTCCGGCGGGGCGGTTCCGATTTACGGCGGAATCCTGCTCAGTGTGGAGAAGATGAACCGGATTCTGGAGTGGGATCTGGAGACCATGACGGCAGTCGTGGAGCCGGGAGTGCTGGTGATGGAGCTGGCAAACGCGGCGGAGGAGAGAGGGGTATTCTATCCGCCGGAGCCCGGTGAAAAAACAGCGTCCATCGGCGGAAATGTGATGACCAATGCCGGTGGGATGAAGGCTGTTGGCTACGGCGTGACCCGGAATTATGTCGTCTCCATGGAATGCGTTCTGCCGGACGGAAAAGTGATGCAGTTCGGGAGCAATGTGGCAAAAAATACGTCAGGTTATGACATTAAGGATCTGGTGGTGGGATCGGAAGGGACGCTTTGCATCGCGACGAAGCTTCGCATGCGTCTCATTCATCCGCCGAAGGTTTCTTATACGCTGCTGGTTCCGTATGGTTCTCTGGAGGAGTGTGTGGGAACCGTGCCGAAGTTTATCAATTCGGATCTGAATCCGACGGCGATTGAGTATATGCCGAAGTCTCTTCTGGATGACGCGGCATACTACTTAAATAAAGTAATGCCTCATAAAACGGCCGACTCTTATCTGATTCTCATGTTTGACGGGAGCAGCACGGAGGATGTGGAGCGGCGTTGCGACCTGGCGGCGGAGATTTGTCTGGAGAATGGCGCGGAGGATGTTTTCCTCTGCAATACGGATGAGCGGAAAGAGGCAGTGTGGTCTGTCCGCGGAGCGGCGCTTGAGGCGCTGAAAGCTTCCACCACTGATATGGACGAGTGCGATATTGTGGTCCCGCGCAACCGGATTGCGGATTTCTCCCGTTTTGCCGACACGAAGATGGAGGAGACCGGTATCCGCATCTCGATTCAGGGACATGCGGGAGACGGAAATATGCACATCCAGCTGATGAGGGATGATATGGATCCGGCTGTCTTTGCCGACCGTTATCCAAAGCTGATGACAGAGATGTACGCGAAAGCAAAGGAAATGGGCGGACAGGTCTCCGGCGAGCATGGGATTGGCCATGCGCGTGTGAAGGCGCTGGCAAACCATATGGGCCCGGATATGATCGCGCTGTTTCGCGGAATCAAGTCTGTTTTTGATGAGAAACATATTTTGAATCCGGGGAAGGTAATCCGGTAATACGTTTGTTTTGCTGAATCATTTTCGAAAAAAGTATCAAAAGACTCCGCGCAGGGAAATAGATAAGGCAAAATCAGAACGAGATAATCTTAAAAGGCACTGCGGGAATCCCCGCCTGATTGTACAGATTGACCCGGTACCAGCTGGTCTGGGCAAAGGCAATCTGTATCGGATCAGGCGTGGGATTTTTTAATGTCAGAATCAGTTGGCTGCCTTTCGTGTCGGCGTCAAATGCTATCTCATGTCCGGCACTGTCGAAAAGCTGCATCGCTTCCAGATGATTTCCCCGGATAAAGAGTCCAACCTCTGCATGCGCAAAGGTGACGGTAAGGCGGTCATCTTCCCGGATTATTTTTGTCGCTCGTGGTGCGTCGCAGGGCAGACTTTCTCTGTAGATATGTCCGCGCGCCAGCAGAGCCAGCCTGTGACCGACCGTTTTTTTGTCTTTCGGGTGGGCGTCTGTCTCCTCGCCGGAGTCGGAGATGGAGCAGAGCCATGTGCCGGGAACCGTGTCGCATACGGCTTCCTGGCAGCGGCGGATCTCCATAAAATTATTGCCGGGCATCTGCATCAGCCACCGGGAGAATCCGGGAAGCTGCACAATGAGAAACGGCAGAGCATCGTCCTCCCAAAGTGCACGCCAGTCGGCAATCAGAGCGGTCAGCATATCCTGGTACAGGTCGGCAAAGCCGAATTCGTCATCGCCCTCTCCCTGATACCAGAGAATACCCCGCACGGAGAAAGACGCGATGGTCTTTAACATGTGCTGATAGAGACTGCCGGGGATGCTCTGGGGCTGCGGTTTTTCAAAGTAATCATAAAAGCAGTCGCGATAGAAGTCTCTCGGCAGGTGATGAACAAACTGGCGGAATTCGCGGTCGGGCAGTGTCCGCGGCATAACTTTTTCCAGAAATACATCGGAAAAAGGATTTCCGTGGTCGTTAATCTGTTTTGTGTGCTGCTTTGCAATATATTGATCTAAATCCGTGTATTCCGGAACTTCGTGAAAGTGGTCAATCCAGGGTTTCCCGACCCTGCTTACGGTATCCGGGTGCATCCAGGCTGCGGAAGCTGTGCCGCCCCAATTGCAGCCGATGATGCCGACCGGGACATGTAACGCTTCCTCCAGCTCTTTCTGGAAATAGAAGCCGACCGCGCTGAAGTAATCCAGACTCTCCTTTGTGTCGGCAAAGCGCCAGATTCCCATCCGGCTGTAATCGAAGTCCTCCAGCTGCCCGTCAAAGCAGACCTTGGGGACATCAAAAAAGCGGATACGGTAGTCGGGGCAGCTGATCAGTGCCTCCGGGAGGTGTTTTTCGTAGCGCATCCAGAATTCCATGTTGGATTGTCCGGCGGCGACCCATACCTCCCCGACTGCGATGTTTTTAAGACATAGGATTTCTGTAATCGTATCATCGGACACGGTTGCTTTTGCGGAATCGGAACCGGCAGCATCCCTGCTTACATAAGCAGGATTTTTCATGGTTTCGGGTATACAGGACGTAATGGTCATGGTCTCTGTTTCGGATGCGGTGAGCGGTGCGAGGATGATTTTCCAGGTGCCGTCTGCCCCGGCAACAGCTTTTACTGTCTGACCCTGAATGGAAACCGTCACTTCTGCACCGGATACAGCCTGTCCCCAGACCGGAACTGTTTTTTGGCGCTGCAAGATCATATTGTCCTGAAAAATCATGGGAAGTGATAGTGAGGTTGCTGTATTTATATTTTGCCTGGCTTTTGAAATCATGATTTGTCCTCTTTCTGACGTTCTGCTATCAGAATCATACTTTATTTGCTATCGATTTTCAATGTTTCTATTGCATTTGCAGAGCATATTGAATAAAATGAGACCAGAAAAAACGGATGCTTTTACATCGGGAGGGAGGACAGAATGAAAGGAACGTATTTTCTGGGAAATCAGTCTTTTGAGACCCGCGATCTGCCGCAGCATACGCTTGCACCGGATGAGGTGCTGGTGAAGGTGGCAGCCTGCGGCGTCTGCGGGACGGATGTTCATATTTATCATGGGGACAAAGGTTCTGCCGCTGTGAAGCCGCCGGTGGTTCTGGGACATGAATTTGCGGGCATCATCGAAGCCGTTGGCAGTGAGGTGAAGGAGTTTGCCGTGGGCGACCATGTGACCGTGGATCCCAACATATACTGCGGAAAGTGCTACTATTGCCGAATCGGGAAAAAACAGCTCTGCACCGGCCTGTATGCGATCGGTGTCAACCGTGACGGCGGTTTTGCGGATTATTGTTATGTACCGCAGGGGCAATGCTATAAACTGAAAAACGAGATTCCACTGGCATACGGGGCGATGGCGGAACCGCTGGCCTGCTGCATTCACGGCATTGACCGGGCGGGCATCCGCTCCGGTGATACCGTCTGTGTGATCGGAGGCGGAGCAATCGGTCTTCTGATGGTGCAGCTGGCAAAGCTTTCCGGTGCTTCGACTGTTCTCCTGAGTGAGCCGGTGGAGCTGCGCAGAACGATCGGACTTGAACTTGGTGCGGATGCCGCGATTGACCCTGTCCGGGAGTCCCTGGGAGATCGAATCCGGGAAATCCTCGGGATGGAGGGCGTGGATGTGGTGATCGAGTGTGTCGGCAATGCCATCGCCGCGCAGCAGGCGTTTGAGGTTGCGCACAGGGGAACCACAATCCTGTTTTTCAGTGTGCCGAAATCCGGCGCCACTCATCCGCTCAGTATGGAAGATGTGTATCAGAAAGAGCTGACGATAGTCGGGTCGATGATTAACCCGGATACCCACCTGCGGGCGGTGGAGCTGATCAACAGCGGCCGGATCCGGTTGGAGCCGCTGATCACACATTATTTCCCGGTGGAACAGGTGGAGGCTGCGATTCAGATGCAGATGAGCAATGAATCGATAAAGGTGATCGTCAGGGAAGTCTGAACAAAGTACAAGAATAAAGTGTCGCTCTGCGACATTTTGCGAGCGGGCGGTTATGCGGAAAAATACAGTGAACAGTCGCAACATACGGGGATCTGCAAATAAAATATGAGAGATGCACAGAGACTCATAAACAAATAAGGACAGTTTTTTGATCAAGAACTGTCCTTTTTTTCGTGTCTGCCTGGAGGTACAATTCTGGTTAGAAAATATAACTGTTTCCGAACGGTTGTCGGAAGACAGGGAATATTCAGAAAGAGAGGAGAAGGGGAATGACACAGTATTATCTCGCGATTGATATCGGAGCCTCCAGCGGCCGCCATATGCTGGCACATTTGGAAGATGGAAAAATGATTTTGCAGGAAATCCACCGTTTTCCCAATGGGATGACGGATAAGGGCGGCAGAAAAGTCTGGGATGTGGACCGTCTTTTTGCGGAGATTAAGACCGGCATGAAAAAATGCGCCGAGATTGGAAAAATCCCGGTCAGTGTCGGTATTGATACCTGGGCGGTGGATTTTGTATTGCTCGGAGAAAATGGTGAGCGCATCACGGATGCGGTAGCTTACCGCGACAGCCGGACGGAGGGGATGGATGAGAAGGTTTACAGTTACATTCCGGAGACAGAGCTGTATGCCCGCACCGGAATCCAGAAGCAGAAGTTTAATACGATTTACCAGTTGATGGCAATGCGGGAACAGGAACCGGAGCTTCTGGCACAGGCGAAGACCTATCTGATGATTCCGGACTATTTCCACTATCTGCTCACCGGTGTGAAAGCGGTGGAGTACACCAACGCTTCCTCCACGCAGCTGGTGAGCCCTGAGACAAAGCAGTGGGATAAGGAACTGATCGGACTGCTGGGCTATCCCGCGGATATTTTCCCGGAAATCGCAGTGCCGGGAACCTGTCTGGGCGAGCTGAAGCCGGAGATACAGGAAGAGATCGGCTACAACTGCAAGGTGGTCATCCCGGGCACTCATGATACCGCTTCCGCAGTGCTTGCCGTTCCGGCGGAGGCAAACGAGGACACATTGTATATCAGCTCCGGTACCTGGTCCCTGATGGGGACAGAACTGATGAGCGCTGATTGTTCCCCGGAGGCGCAGAAGCAGAACTTTACCAATGAGGGCGGCTATAATTACCGCTTCCGTTTTTTGAAGAATATCATGGGGCTCTGGATGATTCAGTCCGTAAAAAAGGAGATCGGCGCGGATTTATCATTCGGTGAAATCTGCGAGATGGCATCCCGGGAGCAGATTACTTCAAAAGTGGATTGCAACGACGACCGTTTCCTTGCACCGGCGAACATGACGGCGGAGGTACAGGCAGCCTGCCGCGAGAGCGGGCAGCAGGTTCCGGAGGGTATCGTCCAGGTGGCGTCGGTGATCTACAGCAGCCTTGCAGAGTGTTATGGCGAGGCCTGCCGTGAGGTGGAGCGACTGACCGGGAAAACATATGAGAAAATCCGCATTGTGGGCGGCGGCGCAAACGCTGCGTATTTAAATGAACTGACAGCAAAGGCATCCGGCAAAACCGTGTATGCCGGTCCGACGGAAGGCACTGCCATCGGAAATCTGGCGGCGCAGATGATATCGCTCGGCGCGCTGGAGAACCTGGAGGACGCCAGAGCCTGCATTGGGCGGTCATTCCCGATTCATGAGTATCGTTAACATAAGTATTAATAATAAAGAAGGAGGACACTGACACTATGAACAGGTACGAGAGTGCAAAAGAAATTTATGCAAACGTGGGGGTTGACACAGACGCAGCGATCGCAAAGCTGAAAACGATCCCGGTTTCCCTGCACTGCTGGCAGGGCGACGATGTCATCGGTTTTGACCATGACGGACCGCTGACCGGCGGTATTCAGACTACGGGAAATTATCCGGGAAAGGCAACCACGCCGGAGCAGCTGATGGCGGATATCGATGAGGTGATCAAAGTGACGCCGGGCATGAAGAAGATCAATGTGCATGCCAACTATGCGATCTTTGAGGACGGCTATGTCAATCGGGATAAGCTGGAGCCGAAGCATTTTCAGAAGTGGGTGGATTTTGCGAAAGAGAGAGGCATGGGACTGGATTTTAACCCCACATTTTTCTCCCACCCTATGATGAAAGATGGACTGACTCTTTCCAGCCCGGATGAGGAGACAAGAAAATTCTGGATTGAGCACGGCAAAGCATGCATCCGCATCTCCCAGTACTTCGCGGAGCAGACCGGCATCCCCTGTGTGATGAATATTTGGACGGGAGACGGATACAAGGATGTTCCGACGGATCGCCTCGGACCACGGGAGCGCTACAAAGACTCCATCGAGCAGATTATCGCGGAGCCCCATGACCCGGCGATGGTTAAACCCTGCGTGGAGTCCAAGGTATTCGGCATCGGTGTGGAGTCCTACACTGTCGGAAGCGGCGAGTTCGCGCTGAGTTTTGCCGCCACTCATGAGGGATGCATTCCGCTGATGGACAACGGCCATTATCATCCGACCGAAGTGGTGTCTGACAAGATTCCGGCGCTGCTGGCATTTTTCCCGGAGATAGCGTTGCACATCACCAGACCGGTGCGGTGGGATTCCGACCACGTGGTGCTGTTTGACGATGAGACAAAGGAGATGGCGAAAGAGATTGTCCGCTGCAATGCCATTGACCGCGTCAATATGGCGCTGGATTATTTTGACGCGAGCATCAACCGGATCAGCGCGTGGGCGGTGGGCTTCCGCAGCTGGCAGAAAGCGCTGCTGAATGCGCTCTGCATGCCTCACGAGGCGCTGAAAGAGCTTCAGGATGCGTCAAACTGGACAGAGGCGATGGTCCGTCAGGAACAGGTGAAAATGCTTCCGTTCAGCGATGTCTGGGAAGAGTATTGCAGACAGTGCGGCACAGATGACAATGAGTGGTTTGACGAGGTGATCCGCTATGAGAAGGAAGTGCTTTCACAGCGTTGAATTGGGAACACAGGCATAGTGATGCTTGAAATGAGAGCAACAGTTAAGTAAGAATAAGAAAAATTTTGTACAGGAACGATGTCTTTGAAAATGAGGAACGTTCGGAGGCACGGATGTATTTTGTGTCTGATGAAATGAGTGGAGAGGAGAACAATCATGAACAGTATTTTTGGCGTAAAAGTAATCGAAGAGTATATTCGGATGTGCACGGACGGCGTTCGTCAGGGATGGCACGAGAGAAACGGCGGAAACCTGACCTACCGCATGCGTGAAGATGAAGTGGATGAGTGCAGAAGCTATTTTAAGGAGGTACCCGGCGAGTGGGTGAGCATGGGCGTGCAGGCGGACAACCTGGCCGGCGAGTATTTCATCTCCACCGGCAGCGGAAAGTTTCTCCGTAACGTGGAACTGGAGCCTCAGAACAATATCTGCATTGTTGAGATTAACGAGGCGGGCGACAGCTACCGCATTGTCTGGGGACTGGAAGAAGGCGGCGTGCCAACCAGCGAATTCCCGACCCATTTTATGAACCATTCTGTCCGCAAGCGGGTGACGAACGGAGAGAATCGTGTCATCTACCACGCTCATACCCCCTATGTCATCGCTCTGACCTATGTCCTTCCTCAGAGTGCGGAAGTATTTACCCGGATGCTCTGGAAGAGCGCGACAGAATGCTGCGTGGTCTTCCCCGGCGGCGTGGGCGTGGTGCCGTGGATGGTTCCCGGCGGCGCTGACATTGCGAGAGCGACCTGCGCAGAGATGGAAAAGTACGACGCGGCAGTGTGGTCTTTCCACGGCCTCTTCGTATCCGGACCCAATTTTGATATCGCGTTCGGCTTGATGCACACCATCGAGAAAGCAGCGCAGATCGCGAGCATCGCGCTGTCCGCGAGCCCGGACGGAAAGCTGAGACAGGTCATCACCGACGACAATCTGAGAGCCATCGGAAAAGAGTTCGGAGTAACCTTAAATGAGGATGTGCTGAACTACAAGTCGGACGATCCGCTGTATTGTTAATCCGTTTTCTTCTCTTATATAGAAAACCCCTCGGAGTTGAGTCTCTGAGGGGTTTCTTAGAATAGTAAAGCCGGACACTATGTGGATGCCCTTACCTCCTTCGTCCTGTTAAGTTATCCTTTCGTATACTGCTCCAGCCTCTTTTCCATGGCATCTACCACAGTCTGCAGCACCTTAATCCGCGCATAATATTTATTGTTTCCCTCCACGATGATCCAGGGAGCCGCCATAGTGGAAGTGCGGACCAGCATCTCGTCCACGGCCTTCTCATACTCGTCCCATTTCTCGCGGTTTCTCCAGTCCTCATCAGTGATTTTCCACTGTTTTTCCGGGTTTTCCATGCGCTCATTGAAGCGGCGTTCCTGCTCGTCTTTGTCAATCTGAAGCCAGAATTTCAGTACGATGGCGCCGTGGTCGACGAACTGTTTTTCCATCTCGTTGATTTCCTGATAAGCGCGCTGCCACTCTTCGCGGGTGCAGAAGCCCTCAATCCGTTCCACCATGACACGGCCGTACCAGGTCCGGTCAAAGATGGCGATGTGTCCGTCCTTGGGGACATTGTTCCAGAAACGCCACAGGTAGTGGTGGACTTTCTCGATGTCGTTGGGCGATGCGGTCGGGTGCACCCGGTAGCCGCGGGGATCCATCTTTTCTGTCAGGCGCTTGATCGCGCCGCCTTTGCCGCCGGCATCCCAGCCCTCAAAACCGAGGATGACAGGAATCCTTCGCTTGTAAATCTCTCCGTGGAGGTCGGCAATCCGGTTCTGCAGCCGTTTTAACTCCGCCCGATATTCCTCGCGTTCCAGGGCGAGGCTCAGATCCGCTTTCTGCAGGCTGGAGGTGCGGAGCACATCGTCATCGTACTCGACAGAGGCGGGGGTGGGAACTGTGGTGATGTCGCTGTCCGCAGCGGATCCTTCCGCTTTGCGCCGCAGTGCAGCCTTCAATGCCTCGATGACTGCAGTGTAGATTTTGACGGTGGCAAAGGAACGATCCATGGATTCAATGATAGTCCAGGGCGCGTAGGCTTTGTCCGTGTACTCCAGCATCTCATCGTTCATGGTCTTGTATTTGTCAAATTCCTTATTGCGTCTTAAATCGTCTTCCGACACACGCCAGGAGCTGGACTGGACATCAGCCAGACGTTTGAACCGTTTTTTCTGCTCCTTTTTGTCGATGCAGAGGAAGAGTTTGATGATGACATTTCCGTCCGCGGCAAGCTGCCGCTCGAAAGAATTGATCTCATTATAATAGGTAATCAGCCGGTGTTCATCGGTGATGCCGTCGAAGCGGTCCACCAGGACTTTGCGGTACCAGCTGCGGTCGAAAATCGCCATCTGTGTGGTGGACGGCAGCTTGGTCCAGAACCGCCAGAGGAAAGGATGCATCATCTCCTCCGTGGATTCCGGTCCGATGGAGTGGACGTAAAACCCGCGCGGATCCAGCGCGTGGATCAGACGGCTGATCTGATAGCCTTTGCCGGCCGCCCCAAAGCCTTCAAAGACGATGATTACCGGGATTTTGGCCGCTTTGCATTCGCGCTGCAGGCGGGAAAGCTCCGGCTCCAGAACTTCCATGCGTTTTTTGTAATCTTCCTTTGACATGGATTTGGTCAGGTCGAGTTGTTCTAACATTGCAATACCCCCATTTCTTTTTGTCTTTTATTTTACACGAAAATTCAGAAAATTCTACCTTGTGGGAAAACTTTTATCCTTAGTTTCCAGAGGATTTCCGACTAAAGTCAATTGAGGGAAATTTCTGGATT
>JAJQCB010000205.1 GCA_021203005.1 Clostridiales bacterium
TTTTTCTATTGTTTTTCTCCTACTCCCCATAATATTTTTCTCTACATAACACCAAAGTAAGTACAGGGTGCTCCAAATGTTATGTCTACAGGCGTGATGCCGAGTTTGGGAAAGATGCCTCCGTTGTCAAAAAGACAGCTTCCTTTGACCTGCCGATTAAAAAGAACCGCCAGAAACACTATAAACTGCAGCCGGACGGTGAGTATGTCTATACCTGCTTCACGTCTGATTTCTTCCACCCGGCAGCGGACGAATGGCGCATAGATGCCTGGACGATGATGCGGGAGCGGCCGGATCTGGAGTTCTATTTTATTACCAAACGGCCGGAGCGCTTCCGTGTCAGCCTGCCGGACGACTGGGGTGACGGGTACGAAAACGTGCATATCTGCTGCACCTGTGAAAACCAGCAGATGGCAAACCGGCGGCTTCCCATTTTTCTGGAACTTCCCATAAGGCACAAAGAGATCATCCATGAGCCTATGCTCGAGGCGGTCAATATCCGCCCCTGGCTGAAAGAGTATCATTCTGAAATTGAGCTGGTCTCCTGCGGCGGCGAATCCGGCGATGATGCCAGGGTCTGCGATTTCGGATGGGTATTAAACACCATGAACCAGTGCGTGGAATATGACGTGCCGTTCCATTTCCACCAGACCGGGTATAATTTCCGGCGCAACGGGCACGTATATCATATTCCACGTAAGGATCAGCATACACAGGCGGCAAAAGCAGGGGTGGACTATCCCCCAAAACCTTACGCCCATTTCCCTGCGTAGAATGCATTTTTTCTATAAACCTAATAGTTGCCTTTTCTTCATATCAAATTCATCTTGCGAAATTATACCCATATCTAATAACTCTTTATATTTCTTTATTTCATCGGCGTTGCTAAAAGTATTTGATGTCGGATTATTAGAAATCTGTGATTCCTTAACATCTCTTGTTTTTACAGCCGTACCTGTAACAGTTACCAATATGGTATTTAAGCCAGTTTCACTTGTAGTAGTCTTAAACGAAGTGATTCCATCTGCACCTTTTTCTAAAGCCACCTTAATCATTTTAGCTTTAGCAGTTTCAATGGCATTATTCATATACGCATTACCTACTTTGCTCGTATAACCTTCGCCGATCAGTCCCGCAGGATTATATGATGCACTACCATTTACCATGCCCAGGACTTCGGTAATTTCTTTTCCTACTAAAGCATCGGAGGCAGTTATATTCTTTTTAAATTCCTCATTTTTAACATATTTTCCTGCGTCCTTAACATGTTCTAACAAATAATGATATGCTTCGATTCCTTGGTTTCTAACAGGTTCATTTTTGTCAAAATATAACGCAAGCTTTTTCCCATTACATACTGCCGATATAAATGGAAAAACTAGATTTGAAGTAGGATTCGATAGCATAAGATCCGTTAAATCCTCAATCTTATATTCTTGTTTCTTGAATATAATTTTATCATCTTCCAAAACCCATCCCTTTGTAGACCAATTAACTTTTTCAAACTCGATTCTCATTACCAGCCCCTCTTCCATTTTGATTAATAATACTGTTTTTCTTTTTCCTCACACCTCAGCGCCTCCCTTCCTATATATTCCGACCCGGATAAACTACAACGGGCCGTTTCACTGGCCGGAAGGCTACCACCTTGTCACGAGTGCTCATTAGAAAATGATATCACGATACTTAGACTTCCCAAGGCAAACTTCGCTTTTACAAAAGCTCCGGGAACTATAAATGTAAAATTGTTCCCACACATAATGAATCACATTTTTCAAAAAAATCAGAGCTGTATTTTCTCCGGCTCATGGCTAAAGGAAGAAATCGTTGCAGTACCTTCCTTAAAATAAAATACAGCCGTATTTCCATCCGGTCCTGTCGTATACATATTCCGAAGGCTGGGATATGCGTCAAGCATAGATTCCTGCACTTCCACCCTGTCATCCATTGCCAATGTGCCACTCAGGCGAATCCACTCGTCACCAGACATCGCACAGATTTCCACTTTGGGATTGGCTACGATCTGCTTCGCCACATCCTTGGTTTTGCCTGTCTGAATATACAACTTATCCTCATACACATGGATTGTTCCAAACGGCCGTACCCTCGGCTGCCCGTTCTCATCCGTCGCCAGATAATAAGTTTCTGCTTTCTTCAAAAATTCATATACCTTGTTCATACGTGTCCTCCTCTGCTTTATGTATTGAAACTATCGCCTTTATAAAATTTCCCCTGAATAATATAGATGGTGGAGAACTGGTTGTCGATATACACAGCATCAATCCGCTTGTCCCCAGCACCGTCTGTAATACAGGCTTTTGCTTCAAGTGTATCAATATTATGAATATGCTATCATAATTCGCATACGGAATGTTTCTGGTTCCGATATATTCTGATCCATCGCTACTCTTAAAAAGAATATATATGCTACCGTACATCTTTTCATATAGCGGCTTTCCATCCGCACGAACCGCATTCTCACACTCATTTTTAATGAAAGCCACAATATCCTCTGCTGTTTCTTCTATCATGTCCTCATATACAACAAGCGCATAAACCGGATTTTTAGGGCTGCTCCATCCAAAATAATCTTCATAATAGAGTTCAAATTCCTCCCCGTTAATAAAATATTTCTCTCTCCTCCTGCAACCGGGCAGATGTAACCATAAATCTCAGATCTTCATCCAGCGCATTGGAACCATCATCATCAATCCCATAAACTGTGACTTTGATGTCAAAATATTCCGATGCAGCAAACTGTGGGTTTCCATTTTCATCATCACCTGTATATTGAAAAACCGCGTCATATGTCTTGGAAAGGCTTTTCGCATATTTGTCGTTATTCCATTCAAAAGCCTTCCGTGTAAACAAATTTACCGGCTCTGCATAATAATACTCGGTTTGCGACCCTGCCCTTACCCCAATCCTGAAATTTCCATCGTCAAGTGTCGTTTCTGTGGTATCGTGCATAAGTGCATACAGAAAAATCGCTGCCATGAAAAACATAACAGAAAAAATGCAATAAATAGAAAAACAGATGGTTCTCAGCTTCCGTCCCTTTTCCTGCTCATTCAATTTACGCAACTGAAGCCAAAAATTTACACCAATCAGCAGCAGAGGGATAAACCAAAACAGCAGGACGTACCAGCTATTTACCCATTCGCGGTACTCAAGCTGCTGTCCTCCAGTTATTATTTTCCCAATATAATAAAGTACTGACATCATACCCCATACAGCAATAATACCAGTGTTTACTTTCATTCTGATATGCACCTTGAATCCTCCACCAACGTTAATCAATATCTAACTATTGCAACCAATAAGGCATACATTTTAATCCTGCAAACGTAACATTAATTGCAAAGCTTCCAATTCCATCCTCATACTCTTCAAAAACAGGAATTGAATATTGGCCACCATTCTCAGCATATTCTCGTAAGACTGTCTATGTAAGTACCAGAGCAACAACTTCCGATTTTTCGCTTTGCATAGCTCCCCGGAAAATCAAAAATCCCTTTAACAACTTTTTACTTGCTTTTAATCAAACCGCTTATTACGTGGATTACAAGGCTTACTCCCAATCCAACAGCAGCACCCGCCAAAACAATTAAGATACATTCTCCTGGCGCGAACCTATTGGACGCATAAGACCATATTCCTGCAATAACCGCAAAGATAATCGCAAATCCGATATACAAAAATTGAATGCGGTTCTTATGTGCAACCGGTTCAGGTTCTACCCCTTTCAGAATATAATCCGTTGTTACTTTGAACAGATCACTCATCATGACTACCTTGTCTAATTCAGGCGTACTCTGTCCGCTTTCCCATTTTGAAACGGCTTGTCTTGAAACCCCTACTTTATCAGCAAGTTCTTCTTGTGACAATCCTTCCGCTTTTCTTAAATGTTGAATTCTGTCTGCTATATTCATCTGCCAGCACTCCTTTGCAATTTATAGTGCCATAGATTGTAGCATTACTGTCGGTTGCAACGCCACCATTTAGGCTTGGAAATGTGTCAACTGGCAGTTGCAATACCATTTTTCGGTTATAAAACCAAATCACTCCATGCCTTTTCAATTCATTTTTCAAAAAAACAAAATCAGCGAAGCTGCTTAATCTGGCTCAACAAGCCTTAAAATTTTGCGCCTTTTTGCGTCAGATAATACCCAGTACAGATTGACGCAGGGCATCAATCTTAGCTGGGCAAGGCGTTCCACCCTTGACCCGGCAATGGCTGTCGCCCTTGACCTACGCAGGACGCCGCGCCCCTGCACCCAGCGCAAAAGGGCTGTCCGCCCTCTGCACTCCCGACCAAGGTTTCACCTCTGGACACCGACCAAAGAGATTGCATCCCTCTGGACTTCCGCTCGAAGAAACCGAACGCAATCGCTAAATTGCACTTCACTGGTTTCTTCGATTTTCAAAATCCTACTCTGTCATTTTCTGATACAGCTTCATCAGCTCGGCAACGCAAGCTGATTCACTTGAAAATGGAGCACTGCCTTTTGCAAATCCATATGCAGCCATAACTGCACGATCATTTTGTTGATGTGCCCGGCGCAATTCGGGTGGCATAGCTACTTCATCATAAAGATCGGCAAGGCTGCTTTCAGGATATAAATTTCTTGCATCCAAAATTGCCTGCGCTGTCTGCTCAATCTTTATTTTTTCTTCTTCTGTTGACTCCGGCCACGGAAAATTATTATAGACGATATTGATTGAATAGCTATAATCGCTTTTCAACCGTCCACACACAGCCCGCATCCATGCCATATGAACATTAGACATTAAAACGCCAAAATGATACACAGTAGCATCAGGAATAATGAACAGCTTGTCTCCCGCAATGGTATTTTTATCCAGATACCCCATCGGGATATATCGCCTTCTTTCAGAGGACACCTTCGGCACGACAACAAAAGAATCTGGATTCATCTGTTCTCTGGATAAGGTTGGTGTTTCTGCTAACCTCCTTCGTCCTGCATCAGGACTTTTTTCTCTTGCTTCTTTGCATAAAGATACTCGCATACTCACCTGATGGAGATTTCTCAATTCATTTGGCGTAATTCCAACCAACCATAAGCAATAACGAGGAACACGATTTATAAATTCATAACCCATCATAAAGTTTTTGATATATTTCTCGGCTTGTGGCTCTTTTGCTAATAATTCATCTTTCTCCTCTGGCGATAAAATTAAATGTCCTCCATCTGTTGGACGATTACCAGATAACATTTGAGGCACATCACAAATAGCTGTTTTTCTGCTTTCAATAAAAATATCAGGGCTATCCATTAAATAAGCATTAATGTTTTCCGTTTCCTGATATCTGTCTGCGGTAAACAATTTTCTTGCATGATTATTGGGTGCTATGCTAAATCCCACAATCACGCAATGCACATGGGCTTTCAAACTGGCTTCACTATCCCATATAAATGTCCTATGAGCAAAATCAATGTGAATTCCAAATCTCTCATACAACGGCTTCCATACACTGGCAACTTGTTCTCCCTGTGTAATAGAATTGGTAGAAACAAAAGCGGTCCGTATATTTGTTCCTTCCATTAACTGTGCAGCTTTAAAATACCAACCTGACACGTAATCAATTTTTCCTGCTGTTTTATATGGCTTTCCCTTTTCATCTACATAAATGGAAAGTATATCTTTTTTCTGTTCTTTCGATTGTAAGGAGTATCCGACAAAAGGCGGATTTCCCATAATCCTCCACAGTCTGTTTCTCGGCACAACACTTGCCCAATCCATTTGAAGTGCATTTCCCTCAATAATGTTGGTATACGATTTTAACGGAAGAAAATCTAAATGCATCAAAACGATTTCTTCCGTTTCTTTCATCATCTGGCTTTCGGCTATCCAGAGCGCAGTCTTTGCTACCGTCACGGCAAAATCATTGATTTCAATTCCATAAAACTGACCCAGCGATACCTGTATCGGATTATACTTTTCATCACCAAAGGTAATCTGTCCATGCGACAATTCTCGAAGAACGTTATTCTCAATCCGCCGGATCGCCAGATAGCTTTCCGTCAAAAAATTTCCGCTGCCACAAGCTGGATCTAAATAGCAGGGCGTAGCCAGCTTTTTCTGAAAGTCACGCAGCTTTCTTTCCCTTGTTTTTTCCGCGCTGATTGCACATATGTCTCTGAATTCTTTTTTCAGGTCATCAAGGAACAACGGATCAATAACCTTGTGAATATTTTCCACACTTGTATAGTGCATCCCACCGGAACGCCGTGTCTCCGGATTCAATGTGCTTTCAAATACAGCGCCAAAAATCGTCGGACTGATTTCGGACCAGTTGAACCCATTGCTTGCTTTTTCTAAGAGCAAGTCCCTGATTTCATCAGTGAAAGAGGGTATCTCAATATTTTCATCAGAGAACAATCCACCGTTCACATAGGGGAATGCTGCCAGTTCTGGATTATCATTGACCATGTAAGGATCACGTTCTTTGTCCGGTGTGTCCAGAATCTGAAACAGTTCAATCAATGCTTTCCGCATTTTTCTTGTTTCAAACGAGGCCAGATAATCATGGAACATCCCGTAATGACCGAAGATACCAGCATCCTCCGAGTACAAACAAAAAACCAAACGGACACAGAGAACATTCAGGCTGTGTAGTGCATGTTTGCTTGTCGGGTCTGTATACTGCTTTGCAAAAGCATCATATAACAGCCCAACAATCTCTCCGGCAGCAATAGACACTTCCATTTCACGTTTCAAATGTTCATTACCCGTATCAGTCAAAAATTGAAGCCGATAGTATTCTTTCGGAAGATCTTCTAGCAAAATTTCTTCCGGCTCACCGCCTGGCCGTTCCATGTCATAGACCTGAAATTTCTCAAAATTACAGGTGACAACCCACCGGGGATGCTGCGACAGCGGCAGCTCAGTAATATAGCGCTTTGCCTGCTGAAACGGTGTCAGCAATGTCCCGTCAGACTGTTTGATCGGCTTATTCAAATCCTTGCCAAGACCTTTCTGCTCGATCATGACTTTTGTTTCAGGAATCATCCCGTCAATAAAGCTGGTGTGGTCAAGGTGTACCTGTTCCTCAAATATAATAAAATGCGTCGGCTCATCCACCCCATATACATTATGGAGCAGTTCTATCCAGAAAGACTGGCTTTCGCCTTTCTCATAGCCGCGCCCTTTCCAATGTACGGCAAATGCTTTTGCAGCCGATCTCTGTTCCGTATCTGTCATAATCATCGTTACCCCCATCTATGAGATTACTGCCTTTAATGATACCACAATGAGTTTTCATTCTCAATCAGACTTTTCGCATATTTTCAATGTTTTCGGTAGTGTTCCAATCCCGTTCTCCTTCGCCCACTCGCTTTGTTTCTTCCGGCGTTCCTCTGAGAATGGCCGGGTCACCTGAATACTGATCCGGCGCTTATCTACTGTAAAATAGGAACCGCAAAATTCATCTTTCTCCGTAAGCTGGCACAGCTCCGGAAATTCTTCGCTGAGTGCCGTCAGCTTCCGAATTAGCTTCGGGTCATTGGTGCGCACCTGCACCGGATCACTGGACTGGTTGTAATAAATATCTGTATCCCGATCTCTTTTCGTTGGTTTATACATGAGTACCTCCAAATTCTATCATTCTTTGTCACAGGGGCGTTTTTTTGCCCGTTTTCCTCAATTCGTCAATCGGCGTTTTTTATGATTTTCACGCTGGAAGATGCCCCAACAGGGAGTTATCCCTCCGCACTCTCTGAAAAACGCTGTTATGCTCATTCTTCCGATTGATGAATGTATTTTGCTGTTTTTTCCGGCTTGCTTCAATTTTCCGCTTCCAGATGCATTCTTTCTTCCATCTCCATTGTGAGATTGCGCTGAAAGCAGGGATACCATTTTTCTGCTTCCTCGTCTGCAAGTTTCCATGACAGGTGGAAAAGCATAGACTTCACATCCTGTTTGGTGCTGCACGCAGCAACCAGACGGAGCCGTCTCACTGTCAGCTCCCTGCTTGTACAGCCAAAAGCATAAAGAGCCATTTCTTCACGTTCGTTCAGTTTCATCATCGTCCTCCAATCATCAAAAAAATAAGGAGCGCCGACAGACGTTCCCACCCATACGAAAACCGCCCTGCAAAAACAGGACGGCTCCGCGATTTTCCATATTCAGTTTTTATTGATATAACTCTTATAGGTCTCCATCACGGAATCCGTGACACCGCTTTTATATACCTTGCGGATATCCGTGATCGTTTCGTCATGGAGAAGCTTCAGCCATTCAATCAGGTCTTTCCTGCTGATCGCAAAATTGCAGCACTTTCCGTCTGCATATTCAATCCGGTATCTCATAATGCCACCTCACTGGTAAATGATCTCCGACAGAATGATTTCCTCTGCCCGGTTCTGGATGCTGTTCATACACTGTAGCCAGCGCAGCCAGTCCCGGCACTTCAAATCTTCCGTCACGCCCTCGGCAGCTTTCATCTGGTCAATGATAACCTCAAGCCTTGCTTGTGCCTGCTCGTTAATGTCGGCAAGGTACGTCTCCATCCTGCCGGAAAAGGTCAGCTCCGTATACAGCACCGGATGATTCTCTCGGATAAACCGCAGGTGCATCCGTCCCCATTTTCCAATCGGACGTGTTTCCTTTTCCTCCGACAGTTTCAGCGCGGGAAGATAAACCTCCCCGACCAGCACATAATCCAGACCGTTCCTCTCATCATGGATTCTCGGCTCCAGCTCTTTCATACAGCAACATCTCCTTTCACTTTTTCTGCGCCATCTCTGGCAGCTGCCCTCTGTTCCTTATATTCTGTAATCGGAATCCCATTGCTCGGCGGTAATTCCGCTTTCAGCTCCCTCATTCTGGCATCGCGCCTTGCCTTGTAGCGCTCCTCGTATTCTTTCTGCTTGCCGTTTGCCTTGCGTTTGAGATAATTCTGGTGCCGCTTATCTTTGATAGCTTCCTCTTTTCGCCGTTCTTCTTCCAATGCGGCAGCCACTTCCGGGTCAACCGGTTTCTGCGGTGGGAGATAGCAGCCGATGAAATTGAAATAAATATCAACACGCTGCGGAGACTGGCAGCTGCCTTTCCGCTCCCTCTCATGCACGACAATCTTCTCCACAAATTCATGGCACATCAGCGTGTTCATATGAGAAAAGTCCTCATATTTGCTAATCAGGTCAATGAATTTCTCTGCGCACTCGGTTCCATCCACATAGTTGTCAAGTGACTTCCTTAGTTCTGTGATCTCATCATCAAGCGCAGCATATTCATCTTCATACTGATGGCTTAGCATTTCATACTGTCTGTCCGGCAGCTTGCCCAGCGCATTATCCTCATAAATTTTGCAGAGCAGCTTTTCCAGTTCTTCCTTCCTGCGGCTGCACTCCGTATAACGCTTCTTGTGCTTTTTCTTTACTTCCACCGTCTGTGTACTACTGATTGCATCCTCAATCGTCTTAATGAAAGCGCCCCTGTCCATCTGGATAGATTCACGGATTGCTTTCAGGGTCTCCCCGACAAGGGTGAGCAGGTCACTCGCGTCTATCCTATGCCCGGACACGCATTTCTTCGCCGGATAATTCCCACAAACAAACTTTGCGACCGCTTTATTATTATCCGTCCGATGGATGTAAAGCACACCCCCACAATCCGCACAATACACAAGTCCTGTCAGCGGATGGGCAGGCCCCCAGCCGTTCGGCCACCGCTTCACATTGGAACGGATTTTCTGAACCATGTCAAACGTGTACTGGTCAATGATCGGCTCCTGCGTATCCTCAAACACCACCCACAGATCATCATCCACATAGTGACTGTGCGAATCCTTGAAGTGTTTCTTCGTCTTGAAGTTGACAGTATGCCCAAGATACTCGCGCCGGGTAAGGATGCTGACCACTGTGGAGCTTGTCCAGTGATAAGGGTTTTTAAATTCCCTGCTCTGGTGAAGTCCGACACCCAGCTTCTGCTGGTGATAGCCTGGCATCTCCACTTTGTCCGCTTCAAGTGCCGTGCAAACCTGATAAGGCCCCATTCCGTCCAGTGTCATTTTATAAATCCGCCGGACAACCGCTGCGGCTTCCTCATCAATCACCCACCTGTTCGGATCATGCTCATCCTTGAGATATCCATAGGGCGGATTGCTGGCAACGTGCTTTCCGGCTCTGCCTTTCGCCTGAAACACCGATTTAATTTTCTTGCTGGTGTCCCGTGCGTAATATTCATTCATGATATTGCGGAAAGGAGTGAAATCATCCTCGCCCTGCGCGCTGTCCACGCCGTCATTGATTGCGACCAGCCGGACGCCTTTCTGTCGGAACGTCTCCATGATCTCCCCGACCTTCAGATAATCACGTCCAAGGCGGCTCATGTCTTTCACGAGGACAACATCTACATTCCCGGCTTCCACCTCATCCATCATTTTCAAAAATCCGGGGCGGTCAAAGCGGGTGCCGGAGATACCGTCATCAGTATAATGCCGGGTATTCCTCATCCCGTGGTTATTCGCGTATTCTTCCAACAAATGCTTCTGGTTCACGATTGAGTTTGATTCGCCAAGTAATTCATCATCACGGCTCAACCGCTCATACAAAGCCTGTATTTTTATCCGGTTTCCCATAACGGCCTCCTTTCCCAAAATTGGTATAAAAAAAGATACCCGTCCTAACAGATATCTGACAATTTCCTTATTTGTCGTGTCAAAAGTGATTATTTACTGTTTAGGATGTACCTAAATAGTAGCATTACCAGCGGCCAGTTTATATTTAGCATACTGGCGCACCGCGAAGTGGTTCGGATTCTTTTTCTTCAGCTCCTTAAACATCAGATCCACCGGGTTTTCAAAATCTTCATCGTCCTCCCGGACTTCCATCGCATTTAAAAACTCGATCAGGGTGGCAAAGTTCTGTTCCTCCACAGGGGCTTCATAGTGGATATATCCGATCAGGGCTGTGTAAAGCAGGGTCTCTGCTTTCGTCCAGAATTCATCCCCAGCTTTGCCATCGCCTTTGGTGTTGGTGATGAGCGTGGTGACGAGTTTCAATATATCTTTCTCACTGTGGATATAGGCGAACGGATTATAATGCATCGACTTTTTAAAATTAATGGTGTTAAAGATTTTGATCCGATATCCATGTTTCAGCAGTGCATATCCGCACTCGATGATAATGCTGCCTTTTGGGTCTGTGATGACATAGCTGCTGTGCATCTGCAGGAGGTTCGGTTTCAGCCAAAACCTTGTCTTGCCGCTGCCGGAACCGCCGATGATGAGCACGTTCTTATTCCGTGCATTTGCCGGGTTTTTCGGGCGGCTGCTCATCATCAGGCGTTCGCTTTTGGTGAGGATGACATTGTTTTTAAATACCGGGTCGATAAACGGTGCGATATCTTTTGGCGTCCCCCACCGGGCGGATCCGTACTCCATCCCATGCCGGTATTTCTTTGCATTTTTCCCCTTGACATAAACAGCAAGACGGAGCGCCCCGCCGCAGAAAACCCCGACCAGCAGGTCAAAGGGATGAAAACTCGGCAACGGGGAGGAAAACGACAGCGGGAGAGTGCTCATAAGGCTTAAAATACGTTCACCCGATGTGTCGCCTGTGGCAAGCCGCCATGCTTCGCCGAAATTCGTTGCAAGCAGGGCGGCTATTACATAAGGGAGCGCGTCTATGATCCCTTTTTTTACATCCCGGTTCATCGCCCACGCTCCTTTGTCTTTTCCCTGATCTTCCTGGGGACGGAAGCCACCAGCTCAGAGAACTTCGCCAGTTTTTCCCTCACACTTGAGCGCTGTTTCTTTGTCATCATCTGGGCGGCATATTCTTTGTATGCCGCTGTCAATGCATCCTGGTCACGGGCTTTGAAAAATACTGTATACCGCGGCGGCTTCTGTGAATTATCCTTCCGGATTGCGAAGTCCACGCCATATTTTTTTGCTACACGTTCAAACCCTTTCAGTTCCGTATCGGCGATAGGGATAGTAGATACCCCCTGCCCCTGGCTGATCAGTTCCCGGACTGTCATTTTCCCGCGCGGGATTTCATCCTGAAAATCCTCCGGCGGCAGCCTCGACTGGCGTCCGGGGCTGTGGTAGATATACATCCGGACTGCATTCATAACACTCTGGGCGGTCATCCGCGTGGTGCTGACGGCCAGGTTCACAGCCCTGCTTGTGATTTCCTCCTCCAATTTCATCATCTCCAATCAAAATAATAATTGTGTTTTCCCTATTTCAGCCTCCATGCCTGGTTCCTCCCATTCCGGCAACGGCATCGCGGTACATGGCAAACCGGGTGGCCATCTGCTCCCGGTTCACCGACTGGATATCATGGGTCATTGTGGGTTTATTTTTGGTTTCGGCTGTTCTTGTTTTTTCTGTTGAATACATTTTGGTCTCCTTTCTGGGACGAAAAAAGGGAGCCTCCGCCTCAGCAAAAGCTCCCTATCGTCCGTTTCTCATATTCCGTTGTATCTCCTTATTACATTTTGGATCAGCTGCTTTCAGTGGATTTTTTCCTTCTTACACAGCATCTCATCCTTAACAGCTTCTTCTGCGTCTGCGCATTACAGCCGCGCCGCCGATGCCGCCTCCGGCTGCCAGCAGCAACAGGATGAACGGCAGTACATTGCTGTCATCGCCGGTCTTCGGGCCGTGGGAGGTTTCCGGTGTCTTCTCATTCGTAAGATCGAATGTCACCTCGATGACGGGGGTTTCATCATCCACATACTCAAAAGTAACATCGTACTCTGTGGTATCGAGTACATAGCCGCTCACCGTCTTGGTCTCCACCAGCACATAATGCAAGGATTCGCCCATCACACCGTCCGTAAAATCCGCGATCTCATACAGGCTGCTCTCGGCATAGCCGTTCTTGTCGGTCTTCAGGACTTCGAGGACATTGCCGTCGCTATCGCGCAGCTCAAAGCGGACGCCTTTTAAGGCTTCGCCGGTGTCGGCATCGGTCTTATTGATGATGACCTTTCCTTTGGCGGTTTCATCTTTCATCGTGACGGTCTGGATCTCACCGGTATCTGCCACTGTGAATGTGACATCCGAAGCGATCACATAACCGTCCGGTGCCTGCTCTTCATGCAGGGTGTACTCCCCGATGGGCAGCTTTTCAATATAGTGCGGTTCATCACCGGAAACCCAGGTCTCGACCACATTCCCGTCTTCATCCAGGATGGTAAGGGTTGCGCCGGGGATCTCCTCCTCGCCGGTGATATCCGTCTTGCTGATCTCGACTTTTGTCACATCATCCTGCATTTCATGGCACTGTACTTCCGCCGTGTCTTCCACGGTGAAAGTGATGCTCTCCGCGGTCACATATCCCTCTGCCGGGATGGTCTCGGTCATGGTGTAGGTCTCACCGATCACAAGCGCCTTGATCACATGGGCTTCCTCGGTGGATACCCACTCATCTACGACATTCCCCTTGGAATCCGTCACTTCGAGGTGTGCGCCCGGAAGCTCCTCACCGGTGGTAAGGTCGGTCTTGGTCAGCTCGATGGTCGTCGGAATATCCGTTACCGTAGAAGTAAGGGTGATGGTCTCGACATCCTGCCCCTGATAAGAGGCGTCGAATTCCACCACCTCATCCGAGAGGAGATATCCGTCCGGGGCGGTGATCTCTTTCACATAATACTGTCCCAGCGGGAGGTCTTTCGTGAAGACTGCTTTTCCGGATTCATCACTTTCCACAGTCTCAATGAGGGTGCCTGCTTCCATGATGACTCTGCCGTCCACATAAATATCTTCGGCGTTATACAGCCCGAAGACAGCGCCGGAGAGCACCTTGCTGGTCTCAGCGTCTGTTTTCTTCACGGAGATGCTGACTTTCTGGCGCTCATCCGTAAAGGAAACGGTTTCTTTTACAACCGCGGTATCCTGATCTTCATAAGAGAACTCCACATCCTGGGAAACGGTGTTTAACACAAATCCTTCCGGAGCAGTCACTTCTTTTACCGTATAAGTGCCGAGCGGCAGGTCTTCCACGACTGCCTTTCCGTTTTCATCGGTTGTCACCGTTGCCACGAGAGCCCCTTTCGCGTACATGAGGTTCCGGTTCCCGTTTTCATCGGTCTGATGGTCTGCAGTATAAATATCCTCTGCAGCATATACTTCAAAGACTGCACCTTCCAGAGATGTTTCCTCATAGACAAAATCACCTTTGAAGCCGACCAGCGTCTCGCCGGACTTTTCGATGGTGAGCTCACCCTTTACCGCATGGTTCTCATAATCCACTTCGATGATCGTATCGCCGCTGACGGAATCCACCAGGTATGCGGTGTTGGAATCCACGCTGATCTCCACATATTCGGTGTTCAGTGTGTATCCGTCCGGTGCTATCACTTCCTCAATCCGGTAATTACCGGGGGAAAGGTATTCCGGGAGGATCAGGTATCCTTCCTCATCGGTGAAATAGGAGGTGTGGACCGTGGTGGTCGGATAGGTGGTCACCTGTTCCACATACTCTTCGTTATCCAGGTCATATACCTTAAACTCAGTGTTGGCAAGGAGGACAGACTGCTTGGTCTCATCATCCTTTTTGGTGATCTTTAATTTTGCCTCAAATTCCTCATCCAGCAGAACCCGCCAGGTCTGCGGCTCCGTGCTGTTCTCCGTGATCGTCACGATAAAATCATCCACCGGAGAATAATTGTGCGGTGTTGTCGTCTCCCGGACGATATAGGTGCCGTAAGGGAGCGGGATGGAGCAGGCATAGCCTTTTTCATCCGTGAACATCTCCGTGCCGCTGTCTTCCGTGACAACGACCGGCTCCGCGGAATCAAAGTCATAGCTTCCGTCCGCGTTGGTGGTAAGGCTGCTCACCAGATACACGGTGAAACCGACGCCGGATAAGAGGTCCGCATCCGTCTTGCCGTTGTTGGCGGCCTTGATGACCTGGAACGGCTGCTTGATGACATCTTCCTCAACGGTAGTGGTTTTCTCTACGACTGCCACAAGGTCTCCCTCATAATCACAGGTAAGGTCATACTCCGTCTCATCCAGGTTATAACCGACCGGTGCGGTGATCTCTTTTACATAATACTCGCCGAGGTACAGGCCGGAAACTTCCGCGTTCCCGTCTGCATCTGTCGTCATGGTAGTGACAAGCTCACCGGCTTTGTAGATGGTGCCGGTCGTGCCGTCCGGATGGGTGATGGCGCTCTTTGCGTACAGACCGTATACCGCGCCCTCCAGTGTGGCATCGCCCTGTGCCGTCTTCCCGGTCTCAGAATCCTCTTTGGAGATGCTGATCTTTGCGGTCACGCGCTCATCCGTAAAGGTTTTTGCCACTTTCACAACGCCGCTGCCGCTCACCGATACGGTGTAGACCGTGGTGTCACGGTAGTAGCCGTCCGGCGCACTGATCTCTTTCAGGTAAATGGTATCCTGGGTCTTTGCAAAAGTAATGCTTGCCGTACCTTTGCTGTCTGTCTCCGGAAGCTCCGTGATGAGGGTGCTGCAGTCAGAATCACTGTACACGCCGTAAACGGCACCGGCCAGGACATTTGAAGTGTCGGCATCCTTCTTCACGATGGAGAGCTGCACCAGGTCTGCCCAGGTTACGCTGAATGTGACTTCTTTCTCATTATCCACGCCCTCGCCGAATACAAAAGCCAGGTTCTGGGTGGAGGAACCGGTTGTGATCTTATAGGCGGAATACTCTTTGGTGATGCTGCCGGTCATGGTCGAGGACCAGGAGGCAGAAACATCAGATGCCTGGGTGAGCGGGGCGGAAAGGTAAAAGACCGTGCCGCCGCTGATCGTCACGCTCGCGCCAGCCGAGCTGGTCTCGCCGGTAGTCACGTTGTGGAGCTTCACGCCGTCCGGGAGGTCAAACGTGATGGTCTGCAGCTCATCTGCGCTGAAAGTTACTTCTTTCGTGCGCTGGGTCGTGCCGTCCACATAGGCGGTCACGCTGTCATCGGAGAAAGACATGTCCACATCCGGGATGTCCGGCTGGCTGAGGCAGTAGTTGTAAAGCTCCATCGCCAGGGCCTGTCCAGTGGAATTCGTACCGGAAAATGCATCATCGCTGCCGTTTGCATAAGCCGCCGCCAGATGGGTAATGATGAAACGCTTGCCGGTAGAAAAGTCAGGATAATATTCCTCGAAGAACCCTTCATCTCCGGCTGCCTTCGTCCCGTAGTAGCAGACTTTTGCCAGCGTCTTTCCGTCGCTCAGCTTCGTGATGGTGTAAGTGCCGTCATCCGGGCCGCTCTTGGAAGGCTGGACGCAGTACGCGGTCGCTGTGATGCTGCCGTAGGAAACATAATACGGTGCGGTCATATAAGAACCGAGGCCGTAGTCTGCGTAGTAATACCAGGAACCCCTCGTAATGGTAACGGTCTCTGTTGTCGTAGAAGATGCCGATACTGTGGCAGCCGCTGCGGAAACGCTGACCGAATAGCTGACGGTTTCACCTGCATCGAGGCTTGCCAGGGAAATTCCCTCTTCCTCACCGGCCTCCAGTGCCTCCGCCAGTGTCAGGCCGGTCTCCTCATCCACGGTTTCCTGCTCCTCGGTGGATTCGATCTCTTCCTCGAACTCCTCCGTGGTCAGTTCCTCCGCGCCTTCGGTAGTCAGAGCTTCCGTGGTGTCAGAGTCTTCATCCTCTGATACACCTGCGTACAGCGCCGCAGTGACTTTCTCTAAGAGGCTTAGACTGTCATCCTCATCATCGTCACCGCCGGTATCGTCCTCATCGCTGCCGTTTTCATCAGAACCGGAACCGCTTTCCGCGGAAGAATCCGCCGCAGAAGACTCTGTTTCCTTTACGGTGATATTGCGGCTGACCTGGTAGGTCGGGTGGTCCGTAGTGAGCGGTTCCACGTAGTAAACCGCCTCATAGGTGTCGGCATAGTCGGTGGAGAAATCCTCTCCGTCGTCATTTACCGCTTCCTTAAATGTGACCGCCACTTTCTCCAGATCCGGGATCGTGATGTTGGTAAAATCGGATGAAATGTCAAAGGCGCTCCCGACCTCGACTTCGTAATCAGCGGCCTCCACGATCTCATCCGCATCCAGCTGGTCGATGACATCGGCCAGGAGCGGCACCGTGCCGCCGGAATCCCCGGCATATGCCGAAATAGGGGATGCGGCGGTGGAAATGAGGGTGAGCCCTGCCATCATGCAGGACAGGATCCGTTTTGCATTTGTTCTTTTCTTCATTCTCGTTGTCCTCTCTTTGCTTAAAATTTTGTATATAGAAAAACAGGCAGTAACATGTCTGCCTGCTCCTATACCTTGGTTTAATTGTCTGCTTTCTTGTGTAGTGTCTGGCCGAATGATTTAAAGCGATACCGTTGCCGTGCGGTTTGGCACGGTCCTTGGATCCCTGACAGGATCAGAAAGTTTTTTCTGATCTACCTGTTCACCTAACCGCTTCAGTTCGCCCAGCACAGAACCACGTTTTTCCTCCACCTGTGTCCGCTCTGAAAACTTATCTGCCCGCTCGAATACTTTATCTCTGGCGTCATAATGGTACGCATGATCTGAAAGCTTTTCCTCCGGGCTGACCGCAGAGTTATTGACCTCACAGACCATATCCTCCAGATCCTGGAAGTCCTTCATGCCGTCATCCTTTAAGATCAGAACTTCATGCACGGATGAAGGCAGGACAAAGAAATCGCCTTTTACTGTTTCAGAGACCTGCTCCATGAAATCCGGATAAGCGATCACACCTGCACCATAAAACATGTCGGTGTTCGTCGCGACCAGAAACGGAACGGCCGGCTCCGGTCCGGGCATTGGCATATCTGCGGGCATCATTTCTGAAAGCACCTCCTGCATGCTCCGTACCACAACCGGTTTGCTGCGTGCAGTATTTTCCACCGCATCCCGATGGAGCTGCTCAGGAGTGACCCCATATCTGTCGAGCATTTCATTTGTCACCACGATAGATGCACGATCGATACCCGGTTTTTCCGCCACAACAATGCGATATACAACACTCAAATCTGCCATGTCTTTGTGTGGAATCTGTTCAAGCATGTCACTGTTCAGCTCTTTTCCGACAACATCAATAGTAAGCAACCGTTTCATCCGATCGTAGTCGTTCAATGAATCTGGTTTAAACAGTGGTGTAAGATTTAAGTTTTCCTCCGCTTTCTGAGTAATCTGCCGGAACAGGCTCGCATAGTCATTGCCAGACTTGAAAGCCAGATAAAACGGCTCCATATTGAGGACCTGCCCGATAGCATTGCCATCTGTCCGGATGGAGATGCCCTCATAGGAGAGCCCCTGCAGCTTGTTTACCTGCTGTATGCTAATTTCTGCATCCGGCATCCTCTGTTTCAGGTCTTCCATGACCCGTTCCATAAACTTTTGATAATCCATCAGTTCCTCCCTTTCCCCGGCTTCAGCCGGAATTTAATTGATCCGCAGTGCCGGGATTCTCTCTCCATTTCTGCTTAAAATTACGCGCTGGCGTTCCGCCCACCTGAGAGTGTGGTAGATATCTTCCCCGTCCAGCGAACAGAATTCTCCGTCTTCATCCCGATAGCAAACGACCGCTGCTCCGGTAAGGTACATCCTGCCGCCGAAGCGTTCCACTTCATCCGGGTCATAGTAAAGGGTAAGATCCTCGCCCATGAAATCATCCAGGCGGTCAAAATCTTTCAGAAAATTTCCGTAATCCAGAAGAATTTCTCCGAACGTCAACACTTCCGGTGTCTCTGCACCAAACAGTTGCAGGGCAATCTCCTCATCATCCGGTTCTTCCTCATCCTCCGGCTCAGATTTCTCCTCATGTTCCCGAATGATGTCTGTAAAAAACCCCAGCATCTTAATCTCCAGAAACAGATGCAGTAAATCGTCCACCAAATTTTCCGGAAGCGGCGGCATTTCTTTTTTCGTGTCGCAGGATGCGGAATCATCGCATACAGCGCAAAATGGGTCCATCGTTTTGTTTGTGTTTGTTTTCATATCCATCATGTGAAATATCCTTTCTTTTCAGTGGTAACTATAGTTGTAAAAATATCGGTAAGCTTTACCTTGCCTGCTCCCGGTTCCGTTTTTTCTGCCACTGCTCTAAGAGCCGGAGGATGGTGTCCTCCATCTGGCGGCTGGTATAAGACTTCGGAAAATATTTCCGCAATTCATTCGTATTGAAAGTGACCCGCTCCAGATCACCTTTCTTCACTTCGTTCATAACAGACCGCATGGCTTCCGGGGTGCAGTTCCTTTCCTGGCTCATCTTTTTCAAGCGCTGCCCCTGGGAGAGAGATGGGGAGGCCTGCGCATAATCCATGGCTTCCAGAAGATTCTCCTGTTCCTCCCGTGAAAGGTAGGAGATTTCCACTGCCGGGTTAAACGCGATCTTTTTCTCATCCACCATATCCATCAGCTCCGGAATAAGGTTGGTCAGGCGAATATAGCGCTTTACTTGTGATCGACTATCATCTGCTTCCAAAGCCACTTTATCCGCTGCTGACAACTTTGGCCCAACTTGGGCCAAAATTAAATCTGTCCGGGCACCTTGGTGTTTGATCGCATCCAGTTTCATTTTGTATGCCCATGCACGTTCACTCGGCAGGATCGTTTCCCTCTGCAAATTTGCATCGACCATCGCTATAATGGCCTCATCATCATCCATCTCCCTTACGATCACCGGCAGGGTTTCCAGCCCGATCAGTTCTGCCGCGTGGCACCGCCGGTGCCCGGAGATGATCTCATAACCTCCGTCCGGATCAGGCCGGGCCAGAAGCGGGGCAATCACCCCGTATTTTGAAATGCTCTCCACCGTTCGGGTCATGGCCTCATCATCCACCACCCGGAACGGATGCCCCTCAAACGGGTGAAGCTCAGATAGCGGGATATCCTGAACCTGTTCCCTTCCGGCAGCTTCTCGGCTCTCCTCGGTGGAAAAGATATCATCGAAGCTGGCTAATTTGACGTTTGCGTTTTTGCTGCTCATTTTGCATCACCTCCTCAGTCAGCGCACGGTAGGCGGCAGCCACCTTACCCTTCGGGTCGTGCGCGTAAATGCTTTTTCCCTCAGCACTGATCTCTGCCGCACGGATGGAACGCGGGATCACCGTGTCAAAAACTTTCAGCTTTTTTCCGTAGGTCTCTCTGATCAGATCCGAGATTTCTTTGTTATAATTTGTCCTGCCATCCACCATGGTGAGCAGGATTCCGTCAATCTTTAACTTAGGATTGATCTGGCGTTTTACCTTGTTCACGGTCTGGAGCAGCTGTTCCAGACCTTTGGCGGAGAGATACTGCGCCTGCACCGGAATCAGCACGTTGTCCGAGGCGGCCAGTGCATTGACTGTCAGCATCCCGAGGCTCGGCATACAATCCAGAAGGATGTTGTCGTATTTATAACGCACCGAATCGAGACAGCGGTCGAGCGTCCGCTCCCGGCTCATAGCGTTGACGAGGGATACCTCCATGCCTGCCAGTTCAATGCTGGCCGGGATCAGATCCACACCCTCCGCATGGTGGAGAATCCCTTCCCCAGCAGACACCGGCTCATCATTTAAGGTTTTGATCATCAGGTCTGACAGGGTGACTGGAAGATCGTCAGGCTGTGGATATCCAAGGGAAATCGTCAGGCTGGCCTGCGGGTCGGTATCAACCAGGAGCACCTTTTTCCCGGCTGCTGCCAGGCCGATGCCCAGGTTCTCACATGTGGTAGTCTTCCCGGTCCCGCCTTTCTGGTTGACTACGGCAGTTATAACTGCCCGTTTTGACATTGCTTTCAACACCTCCAATCATATTTCGTCTTTTGCAAATACACTTATCCATCACTTGACACGGGAACCACCTCCTTATCCGCGGATGATATTTTTTACAAGTTCCTGCTTGCTACGGCCGATCTCTGCCCGCCGGTCATTGCCATGCACCTGCACCGGAGTACATAATTCCAACACTCTGCTGTAAATCCTCGCATGGACGACATCCTCCGGGTTCTTCATCTGGCTTACCGTCAGGTTTGTTGTGATGATCAGCGGCTTCCCGGTTTTATAGCGCTCATCGATAACCGCATAGACCTGTTCGAGTGCATACTCGGTACTGCGCTCAATCCCCAGGTCGTCAATCACCAGCAGGTCATAGGCTGAGAAAGATGCGATATACCGGTACCGTTCGTCTGAATACATCCCGCCCATCTGATTCAAAATCTTTGAAAAATTCGTCATCAGTACCGGGATGCCCTTCTCCATCAGGGCGTTGGCGATGCAGGCTGCGATAAAAGATTTTCCTGTCCCAACATCACCCCAAAGGAGCAGGCCGAGGTTGCGGCTTTTGACTTCTGGCCACTGGTCCACATACCGTTTTGCCATCCGAACAGTGGGAGAATCTTCTGCAATGGCGAAGGTCCAGCCGAGCAGGGCTTTGTCCTGAATGCCATTGGTTTTTAACCTCTGAATCTGCTCCAGGCGCTCTGCTTCCTCATCTTCCTGTTTCCGTTTTGCCATTTCCTCCTGTCGGCAACGGCAGATGCAGGAGACAATTCGTGTTACGCCGCCAATCTCGATCCGGCACTGCGTCGGCGTTTGGCATTTCCGACACAAAAAAAGGCCGTCCTCACCGAGATATTCATTCTCGGACGGTTCGGTCTCCGTAAAGCGCTCCAGAAAAGAAGATAACACATCATTCACAGGCTCTCCCCCTCCTCGCATCTGTAATTGTCATGGCTGTATTTTTGCGGTGATTCCTTTCTGTCTTTCCTTGCCCAGCTGCGGATTGTGGCAAGGTGGTTTTTGTAGGACTTCCCGGTGGAAGCCATATACTCTGAAAGCCGCTCAATCCGCTGACGGTAATCCCGGGGAAACTCCTGCCGCAGAGATTGGTACTCTGAATCAGTTAAAAGGACGTTACTGTACTCCCCATATTTGTGCCGCGGCTCTTTCTCCCTTCGTTCTTTGATTAAATCCGTATTTGATTCTTTTTTACTTAATACTTCTTTATTTAATTGTGTGCGGTTTTCCAACGTAGGTTTTTCCAGCGTAGGATTTTCCTGTGTAGGATTTTCCAACGTAGGATTATCCAACGTTGGATTTTCGGACATAGGTTGGTCAGAACCATCCTGCGGCGATTCATAAATGACATACAGGTTATCCCGGAGCAGGCCGCGTTCATCGCGCTGGCGAATCCTGCGCAGGTATCCGGTTTCCTCCAGCTCATTCAATCCGCTGCGGATTCCGCTTTTTCCCTCTTTGCATATCTGGGCAAGGCCGCCGATGCTGTACTTCCAGGAATCCGGCAGGCTGAGGAACAAGGAGAGCAGCCCCTTTGCTTTCAGGGAAAGCCGCGGGTCTTTCAAATGACAGTTACTCATGGTCGTATAATTCTCATTTTTTTCTATCCGGAATACTGGCATTTCGCACCTCCTTCCCCAACATTATCCGACAGTAATCTGTTCCCGAAGACTGCCGCCAGAACATCAACGGTGCACCATCCGATGCAGGGAGCAACGCGCCCGTAAGGGCAGTCATCGCATCTGGTCGGCTCCGACGGTTCCTCCTCCGGAATGATATAAAAACACTTTTCTTCACCGAGTTTGCAGGCTTTCTTCCTGGGATGCCAGAAATAACAAAACTTGCATTCCTTTGGTTTGTCTCTGGAAAATCGCACCGGATCTTCCGTCATATTCGTACCCATTTAATTCACCGCCTTTCCAATTTTTTGCATAAAAAAAGAGCGTACGCCTGACAGCCTCTGGACTGTAAAAACATACGCTCTATGTATCCCTGTATCCCATTATCGGAAATACCGTTATTCTGTTATTAAATTTCTATTCTTATTATGACACCACCGTCCTTATGTACTGTCGATTTACTGATTCCAAATTTCTTCGCCGCCTGCCGCACTGTCGCATTATAGTCTATAATATATTGGGCGATTTCAATCGCCCTCTCTTCGATATAACTTTTCAAAAAATCCCCGCAGACATTCTCTTTTACAACAATGTATGCGGGGAATCTTTATTTTATACATTACAACTGCACCACAATCGGCTTATGTCCCATCGCCGGTAATATCTTTTCTACCAGATCCTGCGTCTTCAGCCTTAGACTGGACGTATTGATACATGGATGGCAGCCAACGTATTCCCCTGCAAGAACATCCTCATCAATCACCAGCTGAACCCGGTTATCGCTGTCATTCATCAACCCCATCACACTGACTGATCCCGGCGTGATATCCAGGAACTGTTTCATATATCCTTCCGGGGCAAATGACAACCGGCTGACTCCCAGTTGTTTCGACAAATCTTTCGTCTTAAACTTCTTCGTCCCCGGCATCATTAACAGATAGAAATCCGTTTCCTGACGATTACAAAGAAAAAGGTTTTTACATATGGTCGCCTGCAAAGCCAGATCAATCGCCTCACATACTTCCATATTCATCGCTGCCTCATGATCCACTCGCTGATAGCTAATCTGCAGGGAATCCAGCAGGTCATATACCCGTATTTCTTTTTCCATCCGTCCGTCGTTTGACACAGGACGGCCTGTCTGTAATTCCAACATCATTTGCCTCCGAAGTTTCATACGCTGTTTCCGCCAGATCTTTGTGAGCAGCAATATTTAAAATATTATTATATCCCTTCCTGCACAAACTGAATCTCCACCCCGTTCGGATCCTTCACGCAGAAAAACCGGGCATGCGGATTCGGAGAAACCATCTCCCCGGCTTCCATCCCCAGTTCTGTCAATTTCGCACGATAGGCAACGGCATCCTCCACCTCGAACCCAATCAGCAGGCCGCCTCCGGTATAGGGTGCGTCATCATTTCTCACCAGTTCCACGCAGGTCTCTCCCGCAGCATTTGCCAGAAATACAATCTGATGTGCCGGGTCCGCGCGCATATCCCGCTCGATTTTCAGACCGACGATTTCCTCATAAAAAGCAACCGCCTCGTCCAGATGTTCTGTCATAATTGTCACATGAGCCATCTTCATAGGTCATTCCTCCTCCATCCACTATTAACTTTATTAGTTGCATGCCTGTTCCAGACAGAATTATATATCACCCAATGGAACGGACGCTGCTATCCAGGAACAAAGCACCCTTACATCTCCCGCATCATGCACTCCGCAAACCTGGCATTCCCCTCCTCGGAAAAATGCACACCGTCAAAGAGAACCGGAATGTCCCACTCTCCCGCACAGGTAAATGCAATTCCCATCTTCGCGGCGAGCCTCCGGTAACAACCATCCATTTTTTCGGATTCTCTGCATCGCTCGTCGCTCTCTACCCACTGACCGCGGCGCAAATGCACCGGAGAAATCAGGCGAAGTTGAATTTTTCCACCCTCGATTTCTTCCCGCTCCATCAGTTTTCGCAGAAACCTCTCCATCCGGTCCGTCACAGCCTCCGCTGTCATCTGCGGATTGTGGAGCAAATCGTTTGTCCCCAGCATAATCCAGAGCCAGACCGGCGCTTCCTCTGCACTCCAGCGCTCCAGGCTGTTGCAGACGGACTCAATTTCCGGAAGAAAATACGGCGTACACCGGCCGTTTTTTCCGGAATTGATCACGTTCCGGCCGGTGCGGGCAGCCAGCATCTCCGGCCACCGCTTGTCCTCCGTGTAACGCCCGCCAAGAAAAGAACGCGGGTCGTAGCCGTATGTATTGGAATCTCCGTAACATATAATCGTTCCTGGCATAATTGCGTCCTGTCCTTTCCTCAAAAAACCATCCTATCAATTTCGCAAAACAATCTTTACTCTCTTCCATCCCAGCAGTAAGTGCAGAGCTTATCCTTGTCAATCCCAACCGACTCCAGCATATCATCCAGCCGGTGATAGCGCAGGGAAGTGAAATTCAGCTTTTTGCAGATCGCATCCACCATATTCTGGTACTTCTGCGAATCAGGATTCGCATATTCCGCCAACATCTCACGGCTCACCTCGCCGCCTTCCAGCTCCTCGATCACCTTCCTGCCGATCAGCTCCAGTTCCGACGTCGACCGGGAAAAATTCAGATATTTGCATCCAAATAAAAGCGGCGGGCAGGCCGGGCGGATATGAACCTCTTTTGCTCCGCTCTCATATAAAAATTCTGTCGTCTCCCGAAGCTGCGTTCCCCGCACAATAGAATCATCAATCAGAAGCAGCCGCTGTCCGCGGATCAGATCGTGAACCGGAATCAGTTTCATATGTGCGATAAGATTCCGCTGATTTTGCATCGTCGGCATAAACGAGCGCGGCCAGGTCGGCGTATACTTGATAAACGGCCGGGAAAACGGGATGCCGGCTTCATTCGCATATCCGATAGCATGTGCCGTGCCGGAATCAGGAACTCCGGCAACCACGTCCACCTCCACATTATCCCGTCTCGCAAGGAGCGTCCCGCAGTTATACCTCATCTTCTCCACACTGACGCCCTCATAAGACGCGGACGGATAACCGTAATATACCCAGAGGAATGTACAGATCTTCATCTTATCGCCCGGCGCGACCAGTGTCTTTACATGATTTGCGTCAAATACCACGACCTCCCCGGGACCCAGCTCCCGGACATCCTCATATCCGAGATTCAGATAAGAAAAACTCTCAAAACAGGCACAGTATGCCCCGTCCTTTTTCCCGAGCACCACAGGCGTGCGCCCCATCTTATCCCTGGCAGCATAAATGCCCTTCGGTGTCAGGATCAGCATCGAAAGCGAACCCTCCACCGTCTCCTGGGCATAACGGATCCCGTCGATCAGGTTGTCCTTCTGATTGATCAGCGCCGCTACCAGCTCAGTGGAGTTAATCTCCCCGTTGCTCATCTCAAAAAAGTGCGTCCGCCCCTTCAATATTTCTTCCACAATGGCATCCGCATTGTTAATCTTGCTGATGGTTGTGATGGCAAATGTGCCGTGATGTGAGCGCATCAAAATAGGCTGCGCCTCATAATCCGAGATACAACCGATGCCGAAATTTCCTTCCAGCTCGCCCAGTTCTTTCTCAAACCGCGTCCGAAAGGGAGATCCCTCTATACTGTGGATCGATTTGGTAAATCCCCTTTCTCCGTAAACCGCCATCCCCGCACGCCTCGTCCCAAGGTGCGAGTGATAATCCGTTCCGAAAAGCAAATCAAAAATACAATTCTCCTGCGATGCAACTCCAAAAAAGCCGCCCATAAATAAATCCTCCTGTCCCGCATTTCACCTTAATATGCTGACGCTCCCACCCGGCAGTTCCGACATTTCACGTAACCTTTGTTATCCGGGCTTTCGTCCATCTCATCATAATAGATTTCGCTTCAAAAGGAAAGCCCTAAATCACTCAATTTCCTAATCTGCGGGTTATGCCGGAGGCATTGACATGAAAATGGCTTTGCTGGATATAGAAAAAAATCGCTGCGAGTCTGATGTGTAGACTGTGCAGCGATTTTCTTTTGTTTTTGCTAATAGTGAATGCGCCCGGCCTGACTTCTTTAGTTTCAGATCGAACCAGCCTTCATGTGCCCGTCTTAATTTTTTGCTGCTTACCACACCTGCTTTGCCGCAGCCTCCGCATTTACGAACGGTCCGGGGATCGTGGACAATCCGCGGTGCCCGCCCAGATAATCCGAATCAAACGTGATCGCGCTGCCGTCTGGATTCTCAAACCTTTGCTCCGGCTGGAATGCATATCCAAGCGTATCGCTGGTGATAATGCCGTCTTTGAAATCACTGAGGAAATCGTAGACAT